>NZ_RAWB01000374.1 GCF_003612055.1 Corallococcus llansteffanensis | reverse complement strand
GGGAGGGGACAGGCCATGAGGTGGGATTCGATGGGCGAGTCGCCCGGATGGGACAGGACGGTGTCGCGGGACGGGGGCGCGGAAGGCATGGCGGCTCGCGGTGGGCGGGGCTCCGTCATCGCGGTGGTGGCGGAGAAGCCCGCCGTGGCGCGCGACATCGCCCGGGTGCTGGGCGCCACCGAGCGGGGCGAAGGCTGCCTGCGCGGCAACGGCTACGTGGTGACGTGGGCGCTGGGCCACCTGGTGGGCCTGGCGCAGCCGCATGAAATCAGGCCCGAGTGGAAGCGCTGGCACCGCTCGCACCTGCCCATGCTGCCGGAGGACTGGCCGCTGGTGGTGTCGCCGCAGACGAAGGACCAGTTCGAGGTGGTCCGCCGGGTGATGAACGCGCCGGAGGTGGCGTCGGTGGTGTGCGCCACCGACGCGGGGCGCGAGGGCGAGCTCATCTTCCGCTACATCTACGACGCCGCCGGGTGCCGCAAGCCGGTGCGGCGGCTGTGGGTGTCGTCGCTCACCGAGCGCGCCATCCGCGACGGCTTCCAGCAGCTCAAGGATGGCCGGGCCTACGCGCCGCTGGCGGACGCCGCCATGGGGCGCAGCCGCGCGGACTGGCTCGTGGGCATGAACCTGTCGCGCCTCTACACGCTCGCGAGCGGGACCTACGGGAGCATGCTGTCCGTGGGGCGCGTGCAGACGCCCACGCTGGCCATGGTGGTGGAGCGCGAGCTCGCCATCCGCGACTTCGTGCCCCGGGACTACCTGGAGGTCGTGGCCACCTTCGCGCCGCGCGGCAAGGGCGCGCCCGCGGGGACGCGCTACCAGGGCACGTGGTTCCGCTCGGGGCCGGACGGCAAGCCGGTGATTCCCCCCGGCTTCGACAGCGTGCGCGAGGCGCGGCGCCTGGACGCGGACGGCGTGGAGGCGGGGCGCATCATCGACCGCGTGCGCGGCGGGCTCGCGGCGGTGGAGTCGCTGGACGCGGAGACGAAGCGGATGCCGCCGCCGCTGCTCTACGACTTGACGGAGCTGCAGCGTCACGCCAACCGCCTGTTCGGCTTCAGCGCGCAGCACACGCTGGAGGTCGCGCAGGCGCTCTATGAGAAGCACAAGCTCCTGAGCTACCCGCGCACCGCCAGCCGGCACCTGTCGGAGTCGGTGGCGGACACGCTGCCGGAGGTGGTGCGCGCCATCCAGGCGCCGTACGCGGAGGACCTGGCGCCGGGCACGGGCGTGCGCCCCCTGGGCAAGCGCTACGTGGACGACGCGAAGGTGACGGACCACCACGCCATCATCCCCACGCCCACGTCGCCGGACGGGCTGCGGCTGTCGCCCGACGAGCAGCGCCTCTACGACCTCGTGTGCCGGCGGGTGCTCCAGGCGTGGCACGAGGACCACGTCTGGAAGGTGACCACGGTCATCACCGCGGTGACGTCCAAGTCGGACGCCGGGCCCGTGGTGGACCGCTTCCACAGCGCGGGCACGCAGGTGGAGCGCGTGGGGTGGAAGGTGCTGGACCTGGGAGGCGGGCAGAAGGCGCCGCGTCCCCGGGCGGAGGGCCGCAAGGGCGGCGACAAGGACAAGGACAAGGACGAGGAGCCGGACGACGAGCCGCAGGACCTGCCGCCGGGGCTCTTGCGCGGACAGGCGCAGACGGTGGAGGACGTGGAGGGGGTGAAGAAGCGCACGCGCCCGCCGCCGCGCTTCACCGAAGCGACGCTCCTGACGGCGATGGAGTCAGCCGGGCGCACGCTCGACGAGAAGGAGCTGGCGGACGCCATGCGCGACACGGGGCTGGGCACGCCCGCCACGCGCGCCTCCATCATCGAGGTGCTGCTGGAGCGCGAGTACCTCGTGCGCCAGGGCAAGCGGCTGGAGGCCACGGACAAGGGCATCCACCTCATCCAGGTGGTGCACCCGGACGTGAAGTCCCCCGTGATGACGGGCCAGTGGGAGGCGTGGCTCCAGCGCATCGAGCGCGGCCAGGGTGAGCTGGGCTCGTTCCTGAGCGGCATCGAGGCCTACGTGCGGGAGGTCGTGGGGCAGGCGCCCACGGCGCTCCCGCCCACGCCGGTGCACGCGGGCGCTGCCTCCGGAGGCGCGCGGCTCCTGCCGGCCGTGGAGGCCGCGGATGCCGTGTCCGGGAGCCGGACCAGCGCCGCGCACACCGTCGCCCGCCCCGCGGACTCCGGACGCTTCGCGGGCCCTGCCTCCCACGCGGGCGGACAGGCCCCCGTGAGTGGCCGCTTCGAGGCCGCGCGACAACATCCCGCGCAGGGCGCCGCCGAAGGACTCTTCCGGGCGCGGGAAGGGGTCCCGGTCTCCGCGGAGGCTTCCGCGCACGGTGCCACCGGAGCGAGCTCTGGTGCCACGAGCTCCGGTGCCATGAACTCCGGCGCCGCGCGCCTCGGGGCCGCGCGGGACGTGGCGGCGCTCGGCTCGGGGATGGCGCGCGGCGCCTCCGGGAGCGCCGTGGCTGCCTCGCGGCCCACGCCTCCGCCGGTCCGGGAGCAGCCTCCCACGCTGCCCTCCGCGGAGGTGCGGTCCGCGTTCGTGCAGGCCTCGTCCGAGGGCTTCGGCCGGGCCAGGAAGCAGCCTCAAGGCGTGAACATGGGGAGCGGGCGGCCGGAGCGGGTGTCACGCGCGCCCACGCCGCCGGACCAGCTGCGGGGCCTCTTGAAGGCGGCGTTCGGCTTCTCCGACTTCCGGCCGTACCAGGAAGAGGTGTGCCGCGCGGCCACGTCCGGCGAGGACCTGCTGCTGGTGATGCCCACGGGCGCGGGCAAGTCGCTGTGCTACCAGCTCCCGGGCCTCGCGCGCGCGGGCACGACGCTCGTCGTCAGCCCGCTCATCGCGCTCATGGAGGACCAGGTGCTGCGGCTCCAGTCGCTGGGGTTCGCGGCGGACCGCATCCACTCCGGACGCGACCGGGCCGCGTCCCGGCAGGTGTGCGCCGAGTACCTGGAAGGCAAGCTGGACTTCCTCTTCATCGCGCCCGAGCGGCTGGGCGTCCCCGGCTTCGGCGAGTTCCTGGCCCGCCGCACGCCCGCGCTCATCGCCATCGACGAGGCGCACTGCATCTCGCAGTGGGGCCATGACTTCCGTCCGGACTACCGGCTCCTGGGCTCGCGCCTGCCGCTGTTGCGCCCGGCCCCGGTGGTGGCGCTCACCGCCACCGCGACGCCGGACGTGCAGCGCGACATCGTCCAGCAGCTGGGGCTGCGCGGCTCCACGGGCGGCGCCGCGCACACCTTCATCCACGGCTTCCGCCGCACGAACATCGCCATCGAGGTGCGGGAGCTGAACCCGGGCGCGCGCGGCGACGCCATCCTGACGCTCCTGCGCAACCCGGAGCACCGGCCCGCCATCGTCTATGCGTCCACGCGCAAGCACGCGGAGCAGTACGCGGAGCTGCTCGCGCACGACTTCCACACCGCGCCGTACCACGCGGGCCTCCAGCCCGCGGAGCGCGACCGCATCCAGGCCGCCTTCCTCAAGGGCCACCTGGAGGTCATCGTCGCCACGACGGCGTTCGGCATGGGCATCGACAAGGCGGACGTGCGCACCGTCATCCACGCGGCGCTGCCGGCCAGCCTGGAGGGCTACTACCAGGAGCTGGGGCGCGCGGGCCGCGACGGGAAGGACTCGCGCGCGGTGCTCCTGCATGCGTTCGTGGACCGGCGCACGCACGAGTTCTTCCACCGCCGCGACTACCCGGACCCCGCCGTGCTGGAGCGGCTCTACCAGGCCACGTCCAACGAGCTGGAGCCCAAGGCCTCCCTCCAGGCCCGCGTGCGCGGGGACCCGGAGGTGTTCGACAAGGCGCTCGAACAACTGTGGATCCACGGCGGCGTGGAGATGACGCCGGACGAGGACGTGCGGCGCGGCCGCGCGGGCTGGGCGGTGCAGTACATCGCGCAGCGCGAGCGCAAGCAGCTGCACCTGGAGCAGATGGGGCGCTACGCGGAGGCGCACGGCTGCCGCATGCGGCACCTCGTCGCGCACTTCGGCGACGTGCAGGACTCCGGCGCCGCGTGCGGCCTGTGCGACGTGTGCGCGCCGGAGACGTGCGCGGTGGTGCGCTTCGAGGAGCCCTCGGCGATGGAGGCGCACGCCCTGGGCCGCATCCTGGAGGCCCTGCACGCGCGCGATGGTCAGGCCACCGGACGGCTCCACCGGGAGCTGTTCGGTGACGCGCTCCACCGGCGCGACTTCGAGCGGCTCGTGGGCGGGCTGGTGCGCTCCGGGCTGGTGCGCCTGGACTCGGACTCGTTCGACAAGGACGGGCAGGTCATCCCGTTCCAGCGGCTGTCACTCACGGACACCGGCCGCCGCGCCCGCGTCATCGCGCCCGGCCAGGTGGTGCTCCCGCAGGCGCGCGAGGAGTCGCCCAAGAAGCGCCGCAGCCGTGCCGCCGCCGGCACCGCGAAGCGTCCCACGCGCAAGCGCGCGAGCCCCGGCGCGGACGCCGCTCCCCGCGCCCGAGGCAAGCGCGCCAGCACGGGCACGGGGACGCGGCGGGCCGCTGGTGGCCGCGCCGAACCGTGGCAGTCCCCGCGCGTGGACCGGGATGATCCGGACTTCGCCCCACAGGACTTCGCGACGGACGCGCCCGCCCCGGGTCGGTCTGGCTGGAAGGCACGCCCCACCGAGGAGCCCTCCGCGGGCCCGCGCGCATCATGGAATGCCTCGCGGAACGCCTCGCGCCAGTCACCTGATGCCGGGTACGCGGCGCCGGAGCCCGCTCCTGCGCTGGTGGAGTCCCTCAAGGCCTGGCGGCTCACCGAGGCGCGCAAGCGCAAGGTGCCCGCCTTCCGCATCCTCACCGACCGCGTGCTGGACGCCATCGCGAGCGCCCGTCCCTCCAGCGGCGCGGAGCTGATGTCCATCCACGGCGTGGGCCCCGCCCTCACCGAGCGCTACGGCGCGCAGATCCTCTCGCTCGTGTCCCGCCGTCGCTAGCGCCTCCTCCTTCGGACCCCCGTGCCGCCCGCGCTCCCGTGTCGCGCGGCGGACAGGCGGGAGCCTCCCGGGGCCCCCGGGCTCCCAGGGGCCGCACGGCGTGTGTACCCGTTCCCGGATGGCCTCACGGGAGGGGCGGCATGCGGATGACGCGGATGATCAAGGGCTGGGGGCTGGGGGCGCTCCTCGCGGTGGCGGCATGCGGCCCGACGGAAGGGGACACCCTCCTCTCCATCTCGGACTTCGACTACATGCCCAACAACCTCCAGGTGGAGCCGGGCCAGACGGTGCGCGTGCGCAACCTGGACACGGCGGCGCACTCGGCGACGTCCTCTCCGTCCTCCGCGGACCTGTCGCCCGGCCCGGTGGGGAATGTCGGCTTCGACACGGGGGAGTTCGTCATGGACGAGCGCGAGTTCACCGTGCCCGAAGACGCGGCCCCTGGCACCATCGTGACCTTCTACTGCACCGTGCACCGCGATTACCGGCACGGCGTGGGCAAGCTCGTCGTCCGGTAGGGCTTACGAACCGCCCGACAAGGGAACGCCCCTTCCTGGGCCGCAGGAGCGGACACCGACCGGCCGGGCATGAAGGTTGTTTCCCAGGTTTGTAGGCGGAGGGGCGGGTGCCACCTTCTCACCCAACACGCGCATGGGCGACGTGGGGGTTCAAGGGGGGGCGCAACGATGGAGCTGGGCTTCGAGACGATTGGGAACGCCACACTCATCTGTCACGACCACGGGCCGGTGCTGGTCACCGATCCCTGGACGGACGGCACGGCGTACTTCGGCAGCTGGACGCTGTCGCACGAGATTCCGGACGAGCAGCGCCAGTCCATCCGCGACTGCGCCTACGTGTGGCTCTCCCACGGCCACCCCGACCACCTCAGCCTCGAGTCGCTGGAGAAGCTGCGCGAGCGCACGCTGCTCGTGCCCGACCACGTGGGCCACCGCATGCGGGACGACCTGCGCGAGGCGGGCTTCCGCGTCCAGGTGCTGGCGGATCGCGAGTGGACGCGGCTGTCTCCCCGCATCCGCGTGCTGTGCATTCCGGACGTGAACCAGGACGCGGTGCTGCTCGTGGAGGTGGGCGGGCGGCTCATCGTCAACCTCAACGACTCGGGCGACCGCGGCCAGGGCCGCTTCGTGCGCCGGGTCATCAAGGAGTACGACGAGACCTTCCTCCTGGCCCTGTCCGGCTACGGCGACGCGGACATGATGAACTTCTTCACCGAGGACGGGGACCGCATCCTCCCGTACGCGGCGGCGAAGACGCCCGTGGGGCAGACCATCGCGCGGCAGGCGGAGCTGTACGGGGTGCGCTACTTCGTCCCCTTCAGCTCCATGCACAAGTACCAGCGCGCCGACAGCGTCTGGGCCTCCGAGTACACCACCACGCTGCCCGACTACGCCCGGGGCTTCCACTCCACCACCTGCCAGATGCTCCCGGCCTTCCTGCGCCACGACTTCACCAACGACTCCTCGGTGTCCATCAACCCCAGGGAGCGCGCCCTCACCCCGGTGGATCCGAAGCAGTTCGGTGACGACTGGAGCGAGTGCCTGGACGCGGACGAGGTGAAGCAGCTGGAGCAGTACTTCCGCGCCGTCGAACACCTGGGCACGGTGATGGACTTCCTGCGCTTCCGCGTGGGCGGCAGGGAGCACGTCATCGAGTTCAACAAGCGCCGCTTCGAGAAGGGCATCACCTTCGAGGCGCCCCGCAACTCGCTGATGACCGCCGTGAAGTACCAGGTGTTCGACGACCTGCTCATCGGCAACTTCATGAAGACCACCGTCCATGGCGGCTTCGGCAAGGGCAGCCTCTATCCGGACTTCAGCCCCTACGTGGCCAAGTACGCGGACAACGGCAAGGCCCGCACCGCCGCGCAGCTGCGCGACTACTTCAACGAGTACAAGGGTCGCGACATGCTGGGGTACCTGCGTCACCAGGTGGACGCCCACTGCGTGCGCCCCCTCCAGACCCAGTCCGCGGAGCTGCTGCGCACCCTGCTGCCCGCCGACTCCAACGCCTTCCGCATGGCCAAGGAGACCTACTGGAAGGTGCGTCGTGCCATCCTCTAGGATTCTGAGAAAAGACCGTCTGGGGCTGGCCGAAATCAGGACACGGTGCTGTCCTCTTCTCGGACGGACCTGGGGCTCATGGAAAACCCCTGTCTTTCAGGGGTGTTGAAGACAGGGATGTCACGAAGGGTGACAACGGGGACGCGGGAGCTTGGAGCGCTGCTGCTCCAGCTATCCCGCATTTCCTGATTTTCTCCCCTGGGGGAGGCTTGGCCCGACAGTTGCTCAATGGGCCGGCGCGCACTTCGCGGCTGGTGGGAAGGCCAGGCGGAAGGGGCGCAATCCCCCGTAGGACAGAGGAAGAGTCTCCCAATGCTCAAGTTCCGCTCTGTTGCGATGCTGGCCGGTGTGTCGATGCTCGGTGCTGCCTGTGGAGGTCCTGAGACCCAGCAGGAGTCCGAGGTGAAGCCGACGTGGGAGGAGTTCCAGGCGAACGCCTACCGCGAGCCGTGGGAGGGCGGGAAGATCATCGTCAACGGTGACGAGGCGCTGGAGTCCGAGGAGGAGCTGGCGGCCTACTTCAAGAACGTCGTCCAGGCCGAGCTGGGCAAGTCCCAGGATGGCCTCGCCGTGTACTACATCGGCGGCGACATCAAGTGGAGCAGCACGCAGAAGCTGAACCTGACCTACTGCATCAGCAACAACTTCGGCACGACCAACAAGGCGAAGATGGTCACCGCCATGGCGAACGCGACGGCGGCCTGGGAGGCCACCGCGAGCGTGAACTTCACGTACCTGTCCCAGTACGACGCGTCCTGCACCGCGAGCCAGACGGGCGTGCTGTTCGACGTGCGCCCGGTGAGCGGCCAGTCCTACGTGGCGCGCGCGTTCTTCCCGAACTCGGCCCGCTCGGGCCGCAACGTCCTCGTGGACAGCAGCGCGTTCACGAGCACGGGCGCGTGGTCCCTGACGGGCGTGCTGCGCCACGAGCTGGGCCACACGCTGGGCTTCCGTCACGAGCACACCCGCTCCACCGCGTCCGGCTGCTACGAGGACAACCAGTGGCGCGCGCTGACCAGCACCTACGACCGCGCGTCCGTCATGCACTACCCCCAGTGCAACGGCACCCAGACGGGCGACCTCGTGCTGACCTCGCTGGACAAGCAGGGCGCCCGCTCGCTGTACCCGTGAGCGCGTTGAGCTGCTGACGTCCGGTTCTCCTTCGCGGCGGCATGTCGCGCAAGGAAGGCCGGGTGCGACGGGGCCGGTGGGAGCGTCTTCGCTCCTGTCGGCCCTGTCGTCGTTTCTGGCGCCGGGCTTCAGATGCGGAGGGTCGGCACGTCGGCGTCCTGGGCGCGCTCGAAGAAGACGAGCAGCTTGCCGCCCCCCTTCTCGGCGATCTCCAGGCACTCCAGCGCGCTGCTGTCCGCGTCCAGCTCCGCGGTGATGCGCTCCGGTTCGAGGACGCGGTGGGTGATTTCATCATCGCCGTGGCCCGCGATGATCTGCACCGCGCCCAGGTCGCTGCCCTTGCGCTCCAGGGAGATCTCCACCAGCGGCAGGCTCCGGGCGATCTCCTGGTCACCGGTGTCCAGGCTGAGCGACTCCAGGGTGATGGACTCCACGCGCACCCGCTGGTGGCGGATCCGCTCGGTGATGCCGGCGAGGTAGCTCGCCCACTGGTCCCTGGGTATTTCCTGGTTGGTGTGTGCCATGAAGCCGCCTCCGCGCGCCGTCGTGTGCCTCAACCGTAAGGCGTGTGGCGCGCGGATGGAGTCCGGGCCCGTCTCCTCGTCGCGTCGGGGACCTCGCGGCCCGGGCCCCGCCACGTCGGCCGACCCCGACGAAAGGATGAGGCGTCAGTCGCGCACGGCGTGCACGGTGTCGTCCTTCAGCACCAGGCGCACCGTGGCGGCGCGGCCATGGCCGAAGTGTTCGTAGGCGGCCGCCTCCAGGATGGGGGCCAGCGCGGTGCGCAGACCCCGGGCGCCCGTCTCTCGCTTGATGGCGCGGGCGACAATCCAGTCGCGCACGGCGTCGTCCACGCTGAGCTGGAGTCCCTCGTGTTCGAACTCGCGCTCCCAGGTGCGCAGCACGTTGTGCTGGAGGATGTCGCCCAGCGTCGCCGCGTCCAGGGGGGCGAAGGAGACCAGCCGGTTGAAGCGGCCGATGAGCTCCGGGATGAAGCCGTAGCGGGAGAACGCGGTGGTGTTCTCCAGGTGCTCCTCGGTGATGCGCACGGCGATGGACTCCGCGTCGCGCTGGCCGCCCTTGCCGGGCTCGCGGCCGAAGCCCACGCGCTCCACGTGCGTCATGTGTTCGGCGGTGCCCCGGAAGCCGCTGAAGGCGCCGCAGGCGATGAAGGTGATGCAGTTCATGTCCAGCGTCTCCGCGCGGATGCGGCTGGTGAAGCCGAAGTCCGGGGGGAAGGTGGTGCTGGCCGCGGACAAGAGGTGCAGCAGGCTGCGCTGGACGCCGAAGCCGCTGACGTCCTTGGTGGTCTGCTGGCCGGAGAAGCGGCTGTCGGAGCGACTGGTGGCGAGCTTGTCGAACTCGTCCATGCAGATGACGCCGCACGCGGCCCACTCCGCGTCGCGGTCCGCGGCCTCGTAGAGGCGGGACAAGAGGGTGCTGACGTCGTCGCCCACGTAGCCCGTCTCGGAGAACTGGGTGGCGTCCGCGAGCACGGTGGGCACGCCGAGGATTTCGCGGAACATCAGCTCCACGAGGAACGTCTTGCCGGAGCCGGTGGGGCCCAGGAAGAGGGCGTTCTCACGGGTGCCGGGCTCGGGCTGGATGCCCTCCAGGTACACGCGGCGGATGCGGCGCAGGTGGCGGTAGGCGAGCACGGCCGCGGCGCGGCGGGCCTCGGGCTGGCCGCGGTAGCCCAGGTCGCTCAGGCGCGCGTCGATGCCCTGGGGAGAGAGCATCTCCAGCGCGGCCACGCGCTCCTGGAC
>NZ_RAWB01000373.1 GCF_003612055.1 Corallococcus llansteffanensis | reverse complement strand
CGCCACGCCCCGGGGGGCCGCCGTCCCGGGGCGCTGAGCGGCACCCACGATTCACGAGCACCCTGGGATGAAAGCGCCGTTTGCGCTGTTGGCGGCGCGGCCCCGTGCGCCAGAGTGCGCCACCCCGTTGGGGTCCATCCAGGAGCTTCCATGACGTCCCGTTCCAGACCGCCGTTTGGCGCCGCGCGCATGACGCTCGGCGTCTATGCGTCCGCGCTCATCACCGCCTGTGCGTCCTCGGCGCCCGCCGAGAAGGCCCCTGCGCCGGCCCAGGCCGCCGCGCCCACGCCGCCGCCCGCGGCCCCTGCCCCGCCCAAGCCGGTCTTCGGAAGCTTCGGCATCGACACGCCCGGGATGGAACCGTCCGTGAAGCCGGGCGACGACTTCTACCGCTACGTCAACGGCAAGTGGCTGGACTCGACGGAGATCCCCGCCGAACGCTCTTCCTACGGAATGTTCACGCGGCTGGCGGAGGAGGCCTCGCAGCAGACGCGCGACCTGCTCGAGGCCACCGCGAAGTCGGACGCCGCGCCGGGCAGCGAGGACCGCAAGCTGGGCGACTTCTTCGCCAGCTTCATGGACGAGGCCGCCATCGAGGCCAAGGGCATCACCCCGCTCAAGCCGGAGCTGGAGCGCATCGCGGGCCTCGCCAACCGCAAGGACCTGTCCCAGTTGCTGGGCACCACGCTGCGCGCGGACGTGGACGCGCTCAACACCGGGCAGACCACCACCGATCGCCTCTTCGGCCTGTGGGTGGCGGAGGACTTGAACGACCCCAGCCGCTATGTCGCGTACCTCCTCCAGGGCGGCCTGCTGCTGCCGGACCGCGACTTCTACCTGAAGGACACGCCGCGCTTCAAAGAGGTGCGGGAGAAGTACCAGAAGCACATCACCGCGCAGTTGAAGAACGCGGGCATCCCCGACCCGGAGGCGAAGGCCCGCGCCATCTACGGCCTGGAGAAGAAGATCGCCCAGGCGCACTGGGCCGCCCAGGACACGCAGGACGTGGCCAAGACGAACAACCCCTGGAAGCAGACGGACTTCGCGAAGAAGGCGCCCGGCCTGGACTGGACGGCGTGGTTCGCGGGCGCGGGGCTGTCCCAGCAGGCGGACTTCATCGTCTGGCAGCCGAGCGCGCTCATCGGCATCGCGAAGCTCGTGGGCAGCGAGCCGCTCCAGACGTGGAAGGACTACCTGGCCTTCCACGCCATCGTCCATGGCACCCCGACCCTGCCCAAGGCGTTCGTGGAGGAGGGGTTCGAGTTCAGCGGCAAGACGCTCTCCGGCACGCAGAAGCTGCGCGAGCGCTGGAAGCGCGGCGTGGACCTCACCAACAACGCCCTGGGTGAGGCCGTCGGCAAGCGCTACGTGGCGAAGCACTTCCCGCCCCAGGCCAAGGCCGAGGCGGACGTGATGGTGCGCAACATCCTGGCCGCGCTGGGCCGCCACATCGACGCGCTGGAGTGGATGTCGCCGGAGACGCGGGCCCGCGCCAAGGAGAAGCTGGGCACGGTGCAGGTGGGCATCGGGCACCCGGACACGTGGCGTGACTACTCGGGGCTGGAGATCGTGAAGGGGGACGCCTTTGGCAACGCCGAGCGCGCGAGCCTCTTCGAGTACCACCGCAACGTCGCGAAGCTGGGCAAGCCCGTGGACCGGAAGGAATGGTTCATGACGCCGCAGGAGGTCAACGCCCTCAACTCGCCGCAGCAGAACTCCATCATCTTCCCGGCCGCCATCCTCCAGCCGCCCTTCTTCGACCCCAACGCGGATCCGGCGGTGAACTACGGCGGCATCGGCTCCGTCATCGGCCATGAGATCATCCACAGCTTCGACGACGTGGGCGCGCAGTTCGACGCGCAGGGGAAGCTTTCCAACTGGTGGACGCCGAAGGACCTGGAGCAGTTCAAGGCCGCCGGCAAGGCGCTCGCCGCCCAGTTCAGCACCTACCGCCCGCTGCCCGACGTGCCGGTGAACGGCGAGCTGACCCTGGGAGAGAACATCGCCGACGTGGGCGGCATCGCCATCGCCCATGACGCGTACCTGATGTCGCTGAACGGCAAGCCCGCGCCCACGCTGGAGGGCTTCACCGGCGAGCAGCGCCTGTTCATGGGCTTCGCCCAGGTGTGGCGCAACAAGTACCGCGACGCGCTCCTGCGCCGGCTGCTGGTGACGGATGGCCACTCGCCGGGCCCATTCCGCGCGGCCACCGTGCGCAACATCGACACGTGGTACCAGGCCTTCGACGTGAAGCCCGGGCAGGGCCTCTACCTGCCGCCCGAGAAGCGCGTGAAGATCTGGTAGTGCCCACGTGCACCGGAGGCACGGACACCGTGCGTCCGGTGCACTGGTGGCGGGAGGCGTTGGGGACGCACTGTGGGGACATGACCAACACCCTGCATTCGTCCCCTGTCTCCACCCTGCTGGCCCACCTCTTCGCGGACGCGCGGAAGACCGACGCCGCGGTGCTCGCGCCCTTCCGTTCTCTGTCGCCGGAGGCGCTGTCGAAGGCGCTCCACCAGGACTACCGGACGTTCTACGCGAACGTCGCGGACGCCTACCTGCCCGTGTCCCAGGAGCTGGGCCGGCTGCTCTACGCGCTGACGCGCGCGAGGCGGGCGAGGACGGTGGTGGAGTTCGGCACGTCGTTCGGCATCTCCACGCTCCACCTCGCGGCGGCGCTGCGCGACGGTGGAGGCGGCCGGCTCATCACCACGGAGTTCGAGCCCGCGAAGGTGCGGCGGGCCCGCGAGCACCTCACCACCGCGGGCCTCGTGGACCTGGTGGAGTTCCGCGAGGGCGACGCGCTGGACACGCTGCGCACCGATGTGCCGGACGGCATCGACCTGGTGCTGTTCGATGGCGCCAAGCCGCTGTACCTCCCCCTGCTGCGGCTGCTGGAGCCGCGGCTCGGGCCCGGGGCCATCCTGGTCGCGGACAACGTGAGGATGAGCCCGGAGTTCGCGGCGCACCTCGCGCGGCCGGAGCACGGCTACGTCACCGTGCCGCTGCCCTGGGAGGACGACGACTGCCTCCTCGCCGTGCGCACCGCCTGAAGGGCTCGCGGCTAGTATCGCGCGGATGGCGGACCTGGACTTGAACCTGCTCGTGGCGCTCGACGCTCTCCTGCGCGAGGGCAGCGTGGCGCGCGCCGCGGACCGGCTCCACCTGAGCGCGCCGGCCATGAGCCGCACCCTCACGCGCATCCGGGACGCGCTGGGCGACCCCGTGTTCGTGCGCGCAGGAAGGGGCCTCGTCCCCACGCCGCGCGCCCTGGCGATCCAGGAGCAGGTGCGCGCCGTGGTGCGGGAGGCCACTGCATTGCTGGGCCCCGGGACGCCCACCGCGCCGGCCGAGCTGGCGCGCACGCTGTCGCTGCGGGTGAACGACGGCATCATCCCCTCGCTGGGCGCCGCGCTCTACCAGCGGGCGCGCGAGGAGGCACCCGGGCTGACGCTGCGCTTCGTGTCGGAAGGCACGGAGGACGTGGAGGCGCTGCGCGACGGGGACGTGGACCTGGACATCGGCGTCCAGGGCACGCTGGGCCCGGAGATCCGCGTGCAGCGGCTGGGCGAGGCGACCTTCGTGGGGCTCGTGGGGCGCGCGTCCCCGCTCGTCCGGGGCCGGCTGACGCTGGAGCGCTTCGCCCGCGCCGAGCACGTCGTGGTGTCCCGGCGAGGGAAGCTGCGCACCCCGCTGGATGCGGTGCTGGAGCAGCACGGCCACGTCCGCCGGGTGACGGGCGTGGTGCCCAACCTGCTCGCGGCGGCGGCCCTCGTCGCGCGGACCCGGGCCATCACCGTGGTGCCTTCCGTGTTCGCGCGGACCGCGGCGGCGCTGATGCCCGTGCGCGAGCGCGCCGTGCCGCTGGAGCTGGGCGCGCTCGTCGTCGCCCAGGCGTGGCATCCCCGGTTCGACCACGACCCCGCGCACGTCTGGTTGCGGCGGACGGTGAAGACGCTCTGGGAGGAGGTGGCGGATAGCGCTACTTCGGGTCGCCCGTGACGAGCGCGAGCGCGAACCCGTCGTAGCCCTTGCTGCCCACCGTCTGCACGGCGGTGGCGCTCACCCGGGGCTCCTTTGCCATGGCCTCGTAGAAGCGGCGCATGCTCTGGGTGTTCGCGTCGGCGCTCGCCGCGTCGACGACTCCACCTCCAACGCCCCCACCCTGCCCGCGCGACCTCAGCGTGCGGGGGGCGTCGCCTCGGGGAGAGGCGTTCCGGTGGCCTCGGGCAGGGGCACCTGGAGCCAGGCCGCCAGCGTGGGCGCGACGTCCGCGGGCGACACGGGCCGGGCATGGCGCGCGGGCTTCAGGCCCGGGCCGGCCACCATCAGCGGCACGTGCTGATCATATTCGTAGGGCGCGCCGTGCCAGCCGGCGCAGTCCGCGTCGGGCGCCAGGAGCACGCCGGACACGGGCAGGACGGTGAGGTCACCAGCCCGGGGAGCGAAGTACGAGGCGCGCACCGCCGCCGTCAGGCCCCGGCTGTCGTGCGCCTGGGCCTCCGTGTCGGTGAGCACCTGCGCGACTCCCGGCAGCGCGGCGATGGCCTTCGCCCCCACCGCGAGCGCTTCTTCCCGACGCACGCCACGCGCCGCCAGGGCCTCGGGGCGCAGGTAGAGGTAGGGCGTGGTGAAGGCCTGGAGCCACGTCTCCTCTCCATACGCGGCATCGAGCGCCGCCTCCAACGCCTGCGTCACCCGCGCGCCGTCCAGCCGCCCTCCCGGCTGCGGCGCGGTGCCCATCCCATGGTCGGCGGAGAGCGCCACGAGCACGCGCTCCGCGCCCACCTCCCGGTCCAGCGCGGACAGGAAGCCCGCGAGCGCGCGGTCCACGCGCAGCAACGTGTCCAGCGCCTCGTGGCTGTCCGGCCCATAGGCGTGGTTCACCATGTCCACCGTGGAGAGGCCCACCGCGAGCAGGTCCACCGCGCCGGGCCGCGTCCCCAGGTGCTCCGCGCGCACGGCGGCGAGGCCGAAATCCAGGAGCTGATCCGCGCCCGAGGGCGTGTAGAGGAAGCCATCGCCCGGAGGAATGGGATGCGGGAAGACGCGCCCGAAGCCCTGCGGCGGCAGTTCGTGCACGTCATCGTCCGGACCAAGCTGCGCGTACAGCGACGGATCCGCGCTCCGCTCCCAGGACGTGCCCGCGACCTGGGGCCGGCCCGCGTTCCAGGTGGCCACGAACTCCGGCAGGGCCTGGGCGTAGTGACGGCTCGTCGTGAAGCCGTCCTTGCCCCACCAGAACGCGGTGCCCCGGTGGCCCGCCATCATCACGGCCGCGCGGTCCTTGAGCGCCACCGAAAACACCTGCGACGACGGGCGCGCGCCGAGCAGCGCATCCCCCAACGTCGGCATGCCCAGCCGCTTCGGGGAGACACCGGCGCCGCCCGAGCCGTCGAGCGACGGGCTCTCCGCGTCGAGCACGCAGCTCACCTTCGCGCCCGCCTCCCGGTCGTACCAGGTGTTGGCGATGATGCCGTGGCGCTCCGGCAGCGTGCCCGTGGCCAGGGTCGCGTGCCCCACGCACGTCTGCGTCGTCGCGTACGGGTAGCGGGCGGCGTCGAATACCGCGCCCCCTTCCAGGAGGCGCCGGAAGCCGCCCGGCCCGAAGTGCTCACGCCAGCGCTCCACGTCCGCGTAGCGCAGCCCGTCCACCACCACGAACACGACGAGCGACGGTCGCACCGGGGGGCTCGGGGGCACACCCGCCGTCCGGGCACAGGCCAGTCCCAACCCGAGGACCGCCAGGGTCCCCCACCGCACGCAGCGTCGAATCATGGGCGTCATGGGGCGGAGACTGGCCGCGCCAGGCCCTCCAGGTCCAATCGATAGCCTGGAGGTAGGCCATCGAAGCGTTCGATGTCTTCCGTGGCGAGGAAACTTTGGTTGGCGCGCTGCGACAATGTGGGAGTCGAAGGTCGCTCCGCCCCCCCACGGAGGTTCATCATGGAAATCAACCGCAAGCCGCCCGCGTCCGTTGGCCCCACCGCCCGTACCGGCGAGTCCTCCTCCGCGCAGGCGCCGAAGGCCAAGGCCCTGACGGTGCGTGACGGCTTCGACACCCGCGGTGCGCGCCCCAGCAACTTCGTGGACCGCCCGACGGGCCGCCCCACGCCTCCGGGCGCCAGCGTGCCGGCGTCGGCGTTCACCTACGGGTCCTCCAACGTCGCGGTGAAGCCGGGCGCGACGAACAAGGTCGATCCGTCGAAGGAGAAGCCGAAGCTGACGGGCGAGCCGATCATCGCGGTCATCGACGGCGGCGTGGACTTCAAGCACACCGACCTGGACGACGCGATGTGGACGAACCCGGGTGAAGTCGCGGGCGACGGGCTCGACAACGACGGCAACGGCGTGAAGGACGACGTGCACGGCTTCAACGTGGGCGACGGTGGCGGCGACCCGTTCAAGGGCGAGGGCACGGACCACGGCACGCACGTGGCGGGCATCATCGCGGCCGAGGACAACGGCAAGGGCAACACCGGCATCGCGGCCGGCAAGGCCAAGGTGCTGAGCGTGGGCGGCCTGTATGACGGCGCCGACCTGCTCACCAACTTCGAGCGCTCGGTGGACTACCTGGTGAAGATGAAGACCGAGCACGGCGTGAACATCCGCGCCGCCAACGCGAGCTTCGGGGATTCGTACCGCGACGCCGCGTCGCAGAAGCGCTGGACGGCGGCGGTGCAGAAGCTGGCGGACGCGGACATCCTGCTCGTCGCCGCGACGGCCAACGGCAACGGCAGCAACATGAACAACGTGCCGGACATGCCGGCGAACATCGACCTGCCCAACGTCATCACCGTGGCGTCGATGGACAAGAAGAACGACAAGCTGGCCAGCTACTCGTCGCACGGCGACAAGGTCGTGGACCTGGCCGCGGTGGGCGAGGACGTGCTCAGCACGGTGCCCGGCAACCAGTGGGAGGAGATGAGCGGCACCTCCATGGCGACGCCCACGGTGGCCGCCACCGCCGCGCGCATGTTCGCGGAGAACCCGGACCTCACGGCCGTGCAGGTGCGCGACCTCATCCTCAAGACCGTGGAGCAGGACACGGACCTGAAGGGCAAGGTCATCACCGGCGGCAAGCTGGACATCAACGCCGCCATCGCCGCCGCCAAGGCCACCGTGGAGCCGAAGCCCGAGTCCCCGGCTGTCGCGACGCGCTAGCAGGCGACGGAGGTCGTGGGTTCCGGGCCGGGCGCGCTTGAGAGCGTGCCCGGCCCGTCTTCTTTCGAGGGAGTGAGCAGGTCGCTCAGGGCGTGTAGAGCTCCGCCGTGGCGAGGCGCCCATTGTTGGTGCCACCCGTCACCAGCACCTTGCCCGTGGCCAGCAGCGTGGCTGTGTGTTGGTCGCGGCCCTTCGCCAGGCTGCCGGTGGGGGCCCAGGTGCCCGTCCCCGGGTCGTACACCTCCGACCTGGCGAGGGACCCACTGACGGCAGAGCCGCCCGTCACCAGCACCTTGCCCGAGGGCAGCAGTGTGGCCGTGTGCGAGGAACGGCCCGTGACCAGGCTGGCGGTGGGGGCCCAGGTGCCCGTCCCCGGGTCGTACACCTCCGCCGTGGCGAGGCGATCATTGACGGTATAGCCGCCCGTCACCAGCACCTTGCCTGAGAGCAGCAGCGTGGCCGTGTGCCCATCACGGACCGCGGCCAGGCTGCCGGTGGGGGCCCAGGTGCCCATCCCCGGGTCATACACCTCCGCCGTGGCGAGTTGTTTGGCATTGGAGTCCAAGCCACCCACCACCAGCACCTTGCCCGAGGCCAGCAGCGTGACCATGGGTGAGGAACGGCCCGTGGCCAGGCGGCCGGTGGGGGCCCAGGTGCCCGTCCCCGGGTCGTACAGCTCCGACGTGGCAAGGCGCCCATTGCCAATGCCACTTGCACCGCCCGTCACCAGCACCTTGCCTGAGGCCAACAGCGTGGCCGTATGGCCTCCGCGGCCCGTGGCCAGACTGCCGGTGGGGGCCCAGGTGCCCGTCCCCGGGTCGTACACCTCCGCCGTGGCGAGGAGTCCACTGGCGTCCCCGCCGCCCGTCACCAGCACCTTGCCCGAGGGCAGCAGCGTGGCCGTGTGGAATGCACGGACCGCGGCCAGGCTGCCGGTAACGGCCCAGGTGCCCGTCCCCGGGTCGTAGACCCTCGCGGTGGCGAGGTACCCACTGCCGACACCGCCCGCCACCAGCACCTTGCCCGAGGCCAGCAGCGTGGCCGTGTGCGCGGAACGGCCCGTGGTCAGGCTGTCGGTAGGAGCCCAGGTGCCCGTCCCCGGGCCGTAGACCTCCGCCGTGGCGAGGTACCCATTGGCATCAGAGCCGCCCGTCACCAGCACCTTGCCCGAGGGCAGCAACGTGGCCTCATGGAATCCACGGACCGTGGCCAGGCTGGCGGTGGGGGCCCAGGTGCCAGTCACCGGGTCGTAGACCTCCGCCGTGGCGAGGTGCTCACTGGCGCCATAGCCGCCCGCCACCAGCACCTTGCCTGAGAGCAGCAGCGTGGCCGTATGCCATTGGCGGTTCGTGGCCAGCCTGCCGGTGGGAGCCCAGGTGCCCGCCCCCGGGTCGTAGACCTCCGACGTGGCGAGGTACCCATTGAAGCCAGCGCCGCCCGTCACCAGTACCTTTCCCGAGGGCAGCAGCATGGCCGTGTGCGCGTCACGGCCCGTGGCCAGGCTGGCGGTGGGGGCCCAGGTGCCCGTCCCCGGGTCGTAGACTTCCGCCGTGGCAAGGTACGGACTGCCGCTGCCGCCATAGCCACCGGTCACCAGCACCTTGCCCGAGGACAGCAGCGTGGCCGTGTGCCCCTCACGGCCCGTGGTCAGGCTGCCGGTAGGAGCCCAGGTGCCCGTCCCCGGGTCGTAGACCTCCGCCGTGGCGAGGAACTCACTGACGGTAGAGCCGCCCGTCACCAGCACCTTGCCCGAGGCCAGCAGCGTGGCGGTGTGCGAGGAACGGCCCGTGGCCAGGCTGCCGGTGGAGGCCCAGGTGCCCGTCTCCGGGTCATAGACCTCCGCCGTGGCGAGGCGCCCATTGCCGCCACCGCCACCCGTCACCAGCACCTTGCCCGAGGGCAGCAGCGTGGCCGTGTGCGAGGAACGGCCCGTGGCCAGGCTGCCGGTAGGAGCCCAGGTGCCCGTCTCCGGGTCATAGATCTCCGCCGTGGCAGGGTCCCCATTGCTTTGACTTGCACCGCCCGTCACCAGCACCTTGCCCGAGCGCAGCAACGTGACGGTGTGGCCTGCGCGGTCCGTGGTCAGGCTGCCGGTGGGAGACCAGGTGGGGCAGTCCGGAATCCCGACCGCGGAGAACCGGGCGGTGACCGACAGGTCCAGGTCATTGGTCGCCGTGACCGTGAAGGACGCTGTCACCCCAGGGCCCAGGCACGCGGGTGCCGTCCACTGGAGCTGGCTCGCGGTGCCGGTCTCCTGGGCGGAACCCAGCGTGCCGACACTCGCGGCCCAGGAGAACCGGAGTGCACGGTCCTGCGGATCCTGCGCGGAGGCCCGGAAGGTCAGGAGGCCTCCCGCCTCCACATAGGACGAAGACAGGGGCTTCTCGATGAAAAGAGGCGGAAGGAACGGGCCCGCGTCCGGAGTGCCCGCATCAGCGCCGTCGCCGCCGTCCCCCGCATCGAAGCCGTTCCCCGCATCGAAGCCGCCCCCTGCATCGAAGCTGGCCCCCGCATCGAAGCTGTCGCCACCATCCCCGCCGTCCCTGCCGTCTCCCGCATCGACGGCCTGCGCAGGGCAGATGTCCGGGTTGCGCAGACAGAACTCGCGTCTCTCCTGCGTGAAGTCGGTGCAGCCCGGGAGCACGGCCAACAGGCAGCCCAAGAGCAACGCGCGACACAGGACTGCGTTCACGGCCACCTCCCGAACACCCAGGCGGACGTTCCATCCGTGCCCAGGCTCCAGCCCACCTTCGCTGGCGCGGAAGGCGCCCCCAGCAGGTAC
>NZ_RAWB01000372.1 GCF_003612055.1 Corallococcus llansteffanensis | reverse complement strand
CCCCCCTCCCGCGCCCGGCCGGCCGGAGGGCGAAGCGCGAGGCCCCGAACACACCGCCCCGCTGACAGGGGGCGCTCGCTTTACAATTCCGGGGGACGGGAACGAAGGTCAGCCCCCGGGGTTCACATGCGACGGCCTCGCGCCGTGGCTACATCCGAGGGATTCACCCACGCACAGAGGGGAGCCGCCGTGGAAGCGAAGGGCTATCTGCAGGAGGTGGGCGCGCAGGTGAGCGCCGACTTCATCAAGAACCGGTCCATCCTGTCCTTCGAGGAGTACCTGACGCTCTTCTTCGCGGACCCCAAGGGCCAGGCGCGCAACGCGGCGCAGTATCTGCGGGACGTGATGGACCACTACGGCACCGAACAGGTGCCGCACCCCACGGGCACCATCCGGCGCTTCAAGGTCTTCGACGCCCCCTCCACGGAGCGGGACGGCCGCGTCGCCGGGCAGGAGGAGGTGCAGAACGCCCTCTACCGCCTGCTGGGCAACTTCGTGCGCGCCGGCCGCATCAACAAGCTCATCATGCTGCACGGCCCCAACGGCAGCGCGAAGTCCAGCCTGGTCAACGCGCTGAAGGAGGGCATGGAGGATTATTCCCGCCAGCCCCAGGGCGCGCTGTACCGCATCGCCTGGGTGTTCCCGTCGGAGAAGCTCATCAAGGGCTCCATCGGCTTCGGCGAGCGCCCGGGGACGGGGTCCGGGGAGGGCGAGCTGACCACGTTCGCCCACCTGGATGCGGAGTCGTTGGATCTGCGCATGCCCTGCGAGCTGCGGGACCACCCGCTGTTCGCGGTGCCCCCTTCGGAGCGCCGGGGCCTGCTGGAGGGCGCGCTCAAGAAGAAGGGCCTGGGCAATGGCGACGGGGAGACGGGGGACTTCATCCTCTCCGACTACCTGCGCGACGGGGAGCTGTGCGCCAAGTGCCGCCGCATCTACATCGCGCTGCTCAATTCCTATGGCGGGGACTACCTCAAGGTCCTGCGCCACGTGCAGGTGGAGCGCTTCTACGTGTCGCGCCGCTACCAGGTGGGCACGGTGACGGTGGAGCCGCAGATGAGCGTGGACGCCGCCGCGCAGCAGATCTCCGCGGACCGCACCCAGCTCAACCTGCCCGCCGCGCTGCACAGCACCGTGCTCTTCGAACCCCACGGCCCGCTGGTGCACGCCAACCGGGGCCTCATCGAATACGCGGACCTGCTCAAGCGCCCCCTGGAGGCGTTCAAGTACCTGCTGGGCTTCAGCGAGACGAGCGAGGTCCCCCTGGAGCCGTTCGTGCTCCAGCTGGACGAGGTGCTCATCGCCTCTTCCAACGAGAAGCACCTGTCCGCCTTCAAGGAGCTGCCGGACTTCGCGTCGTTCAAGGGCCGCATCGAGCTGGTGCGCGTGCCGTACCTGCGCCGCTACAAGGTCGAGCAGGAGATCTACGACGCGCAGATCACCGCCACCAGCGTGGGCAAGCACGTCGCCCCGCACGCCACGGAGGTGGCCGCGATGTGGGCGGTGCTCACGCGCCTGAAGAAGCCCATCCCGGACCGCTACCCGCCCAACGTGAAGCCCCTGGTGGATCAGGTGGCGCCGGCGGAGAAGCTGCACCTGTACGAGGAGGGTGGGGCGCCCGGCCGGCTCAGCACGGCGAACACCAAGGAGCTGCTGAAGCTGCGCGAGGAGATGTACGAGGAGTCGGAGTCGTACCCCAACTACGAGGGCCGCTCCGGCGCGAGCGCGCGGGAGATCAAGACCGCGCTCTTCAACGCCGCGCAGAACCCCGACTACAAGTGCCTGCACGCGCTGGCGGTGCTGGAGGAGCTGCAGTCGCTCTGCAAGGACAAGAGCGTCTACGAGTTCCTCCTGCAGGAGGTGATGGACGGCTACCACGACCACGAGGCCTTCGTGCGCGTGGTGGAGGGCGAGTACCTGGACCGGGTGGACTCGGAGGTGCGCGACTCCATGGGGCTCGTGTCGGAGGGGCAGTACCGCGAGCTGGTGGAGCGCTACATCCAGAGCGTCAGCCACTGGGTGCGCGGGGAGAAGATGCGCAACCGCGTGACGGGCGAGTCGGAGAAGCCGGACGAGGCGCGCATGGCGGAGGTGGAGGCCATCGTGATGCCGCAGGGCGAGGCGGCGGCGGACTTCCGCCGGGGGCTCATCGCCTCCATCGGCGCGCACCGGCTGGACAACCCGGAGGGCGTGATGGACTACCCGCGCATCTTCCCGGACATGTTCAAGCGCCTGCGCGACCACTACTTCGAGGAGCGCAAGCGCGTGCTGCGCAAGAACAAGGAGAACGTCCTCAAGTACCTCTCCGAGGACCGCAACCAGCTCTCCCCGCGCGAGCAGTCCCAGGTGCAGGGCACGCTGAAGACGATGGCGGAGCGCTACGGCTACTGCGAGTTCTGCGCGAAGGACGCCATCCTCTTCCTCATGCGCCAGCGCTACGCCTGACGCGGTGACGCGGACGCTGGCGGCGGGCAGGCAATCGCAAGCCGATGCCTGCCCGCCTGCTTTTCAATCCGGGCAGGGGCTCGGGATGATGGGAACCGCCACCGAGTCGCGCGTGTGTCGTCCCTCGTCCCCCTCCTCCTTGCGCCTGGAGCGTTGATGAACCGGTTGCTGTTGGGCACCCCTGTCCTGTTGGCCCTCGTGTCGTGCGCCAGTGCCCCGTCCCAGGCCCCGGAGGACACCCCGGGGGGGATGCACACGCGGGCCCCCCTGGTGGTGGAGCGCGTGCGCTCGATGCCCGCGCCGGTGCCCCAGCCGACGCGCAAGGCGATGGTGCGCCGCATCCTCCCGCTCAACGTGCGGCTGGTGACCACGGAGAGCGGCAAGGTGCGCCGCTCGGCGTCGGGTGTCGTCATCGGCACGGAGACCGGCGAGGCGGGTCCCGTCAGCTACGTGCTCACCAACGCCCACGCGGTGGAGCCGGGCGATCTGGAAGACCCCGTGCTCAAGGTCGTGGTGGACCGGCGCGCGGAGTCCCACGAGTACGCCGCGGAGGTGGTGGCCACGGGCGCGGTGCCGGAGCTGGACCTGGCGCTGCTGCGCGTGTCGGGCGTGACGTGGCCGGTGGCGGACCTGGCCGCGGACGACGAGCTGGAGCCGGGCGAGGACGTGGTGGTGGCCGCGTCCCCGTACGGCCGCGCGCTGTCCATCTCCGGTGGCATGGTGTCCCAGGTGGAGTGGGACAAGGAGACGAAGCACCCGCGCATGCTGAAGACGGACGCGCCCATCGGCTACGGGGCCTCCGGCGGCGGCATCTTCAGCCTGGAGACGGGCAAGCTGCTGGCCATCGTCGAGGGCTACCGCACCGCGAAGGTGGACTTCGAGGTGGCGGCCCAGAACTTCAGCTTCGACGTGCCCATGCCCGGGGAGACGTTCGCCGCGCCCAGCGCCAAGGTGCGCGGCTTCCTCCAGGCCAAGGGCTTCGGCCGCCTGCTCGAGCGGGACGCGGACGGCGCGGGTCCGCAGAAGACCGCCAGTCGCTGATCCACGCCGGAGCCGGGAGGCGGGGCCTTTTCCGCGAACTGGATCAGGGCGTGACCCGGCGGTAGAGCTGCGGGCTCTTCATCCGGAGGTTCGCGCGCATGTCCGCTCGGGGCAATTGGGATCAGTACTTCATGGACATCGCCCAGCAGGTGGCGACGCGCGCCACCTGCGACCGCAAGCACGTGGGCGCGGTGCTGGTACGCGACAAGACCATCCTGTCCACCGGCTACAACGGCGCCATCCGCGGCCTGCCGCACTGTGATGACGTGGGCCACATGATGGAGAACGGCCACTGCGTGGCCACCGTCCACGCGGAGGCCAACGCCATCATCCAGGCCGCCAAGAACGGCGTCTCCATCGACGGGGCGACCATCTACACCACGGCCAGTCCCTGCTGGCCGTGCTTCAAGCTGATCGCCAACAGCGGCTGCACGCGCATCGTCTTTGGCGAGTTCTACCGGGACCCGCGCATCTTCGAGTACGCCGCCCGCCTGGGCCTGCAGCTCATCGGCGTGGGGCCCGCGGCCCAGCCTCCAGCGCCCGGGACCTGAGGGCCGCGCGATGTCCTGGGGTGGACAGACCCTGGACAGGCTGATCCTCGCAGGCCCCTCCCGCGTTGGTTGAAGGACACTTCGATGCATTCGTAAGTGGCCGTCCCTACACGGGAATTTCAGATCTCCGGCAAGAATTACCGACCGAGGGTTGCCAATCCCGGGGGTGCTCCCTAAATCCTGGGTCCGGTAGGGTGGCGGCGGGGGTGGGGGCGACGGAAATTCCGAGGAGTTCCAGGTGGTTAGCTCATCAGCGGTGGTCAGCAGTGTGTCTTCTGTCCAGGATGTGTCGGATCCCGTGGTGGGCGCTGCCCGCTACGACGCCGTGCCGGCGCTGATGGACAGCCTCCTGCACGACGTGCGCAACCCCCTCAACGCGCTGGCCATCCACCTGGAGGTCCTCTCCGAGAAGCTCAAGGGCGAGTCCGGCCAGGTGCCGGCGACGCAGGAGAAGAACCTCAAGGCCATGCGCGAGCAGATCCAGCGCGTGGACGGCCTGCTCAAGCTCTTCTCGGATTTCATCGTGTTCCGCGGCGCGGGCCCTTCCGGGGACGCGCCGCTGTCGGACGCCACCGGCAAGGCCCTGGACGTGCTGGGCCACGAGAGCCGCCGGCGCCGGCTCCAGGTGCAGCGCGCGATCGAGCCGGACGTGCAGGCGCGGCTCGAGGACACGACGGAGTTGGGCTTCTTCCTGGTCCAGGTGCTGATGCGCGCCTTCCACCGCGCGGATCCCGGCGGCACCGTGGTGGTCGCGGTCCGCGCCGAGGGTGCTCGCGCGGTGCTGGAGGTGCAGGACGGCTCCCCGGCGCCCGAACAGGCGACCGACACGGTGGCCGCGCTGACGCTCCGGGCCGCCCAGCTGGGCATCGAATTCGATATTCGGGCGGGCTCCTGCCGCCTGGTCTTCCCGCGCGCCTGATCCCCCCTTCGGGTCGCTGACGGGCTTCTTCGGTTACACCACGCTTTTTCGCAGTGGAGGTTTTCACCTTGGGCAGCGCACGAATCCTGGCCGTGGATGACGAACGTGAGACCTGCGAGGCCCTGGCGGAGATGCTGTCCGCCTGGGGTCACAAGGTCGAGACCGCGTTCGACGGGCATGACGCCCTCCGCAAGGCGGGTGAGTTCCGGCCCGACGTCGTCCTGTCGGATCTCGCCATGCCGGAGACGGATGGCCTGTGGCTGTTGCGCAACCTGCGCGAGGAGCTGCCGGACTGCCCGGTGGTGTTCCTCACGGGGCGCGGCACCATCGACACCGCGGTGGAGGCCATCCGCGAGGGCGCCTACGACTTCATCGTGAAGCCGCTGGACACCGCGCGGCTCAAGGTCTGCATCGACCGCGCGCTGGAGAAGAAGGAGACCATGCGCGAGGTGCAGACGCTCCGGCGTCGCCTCAAGCAGCTGGGCTCCACGGACCTCATCGCCAGCTCCACCGGCATGCGCAAGGTCATCGAGATGATGGAGAAGGTGGCCCCGTCCAAGGCCAGCGTCTCCATCAGCGGCGAGTCCGGCACGGGCAAGGAGGTGGTTGCCCGCACGGTGCACAACCTGTCCCTGCGCCGCGACAAGCCCTTCATCGCCATCAACTGCGCCTCCATCCCCGCGACGCTCATCGAGTCCGAGCTCTTCGGCCACGAGCGCGGCGCCTTCACCGGCGCGGATCAGCGCCGCCCGGGCGTCTTCGAGATGGCCCACGGCGGCACGTTGTTCCTGGACGAGTTGGGCGAGATCCCCATCGACCTGCAGGCCAAGCTGCTGCGCGTCCTGGAAGAGGGGCGCCTGCGCCGGCTGGGCGGCAAGGTGGAGATTGAAGTGGACGTGCGCGTGCTGTCCGCCACGAACCGCGACCTGAAGCAGGAGATCAAGAACCAGCGCTTCCGCGAGGACCTCTACTTCCGCCTCAACGTGTTCCAGCTCCACCTGCCGCCCCTGCGCGAGCGCCGCGAGGACGTGCCCATCCTGGTGCAGCACTTCGTGGACAAGTTCCGCGGGGACTCCGCCAAGCGCGTGTCCGGCGTGCACCCGGAGGCCATGGAGGTGCTCAAGAACTACGACTGGCCGGGCAACATCCGCGAGCTGCGCAACGCCGTGGAGCGCGCCGTCATCCTCTGCGACGGGGAGCTCATCACCCGCGAGCACCTGCCGCCCGACATGGCCGGCAAGGGGCCGGAGCGCCACACGTTCAAGCTGCCGTTCGGCCTGAGCCTGGACGCCGTGGAGCGCGAGTACATCCTGGGCAGCCTGCAGCGCAACGGGAACAACAAGGCCCGCACCGCGGAGGTGCTGGGGGTCAGCGAGAAGACGCTCTACAACAAGCTCAACCGCTACGCGGCGGAGAACCGGGCCCAGGGCACCCCGGGCGGCCCCATGGGCGGCCAGGGCAACGAAGGGCCCCTGGGCGCCAGCAGCAGCTTCCTCGTCCGCTGACCCCACGGGTAGGCCGGGCTCGCGGGAGTTCGCGGGCCTGAAGGCGGATCAGGCACCGTGCGCGCGAGGGCAGCCAGGAAGGCTGGAAGGGCAGGGGGAGGTCTTGAAAACCCCTGTCAATTCTTGACTTTTCCCCCCTGAACGGGGGATCCTGCGCTCCTCTCCCACCCGTTGGTGAGGGCCGGCCGGGACGGATCATACCGGGCCACTTCCGCCCCCCTGGGCGCGGTTGTCCGACGTGAGTCATCTGGGGTGCTGCCGGGGGGCACAAGGAAGGCCACAACGAATGAGCGACGCGCGAGTTCTTCACTTCTTCGGCGGCAAGGGCGGGGTGGGCAAGACCACGCTCGCGGCAGCGTACGCGGTGAGGCTCTCCGAAGACGCTCCCAAGCACAAGGTGCTGGTCGTCTCGTTGGATCCGGTCCAGTCGCTGTCGGACCTGCTGAAGAAGAAACTGCCGACGAAGGCCACCAAGCTGCAGGCCGGCAAGGGCGAGGGCGGGCTGTGGGCCGTGGAGCTGAATCCGGCCGCGCTGCTCAAGCCGTTCCTGGCGGACTACCTCCCGGCGCTGGCGAAGGCGGCGGTGAAGGGCACGCACCTGTCCGACGAGGAGATGGGCAAGCTCTATCAGCAGGCCGTTCCGGGGCTGGAGGAGCTGGTGGGCCTCTTCCACGTGGTGGACCTGCTGGAGTCGGGTGAGTTCGACCGGATCATCGTCGACACGGCGCCCACCAGCCACACGCTGCGCCTGTTCGACATGCCGGCCCAGCTGCGCAAGTTCCTGGGCTTCGTGCGGGCGGGTCAGGACCGCGTGCCGTCCTCGGGCGGCAAGGGCAAGAAGTCGGACGCGGCGCTGCCGTCCGCGGGCGGGTTCCTGGATCTGCTGGGACAGAAGGCGGAGAAGCTGCTGGCGCTGCTGAAGGACCCGGCGCGCACGGCGTTCCACCTGGTGACGCTGGCGGAGCCGGTGCCGGAAGCGCAGACGCGCATGTACTTCACCCAGCTGCGCGAGCGCGGTCTGCCGGTGACGGAGGTCCTCGTCAACCAGGTGGAGGACCACGAGGGCTGCTCGTCGTGTCAGGGCCGCCGCGGTCTGCAGGCGCCCCACGTGCGCAAGTACCAGGCGCTGGACAAGGTCGTGCCCGTGAACCTGCTGGGCCGCCGCGAGGTGGCGCCCCGGGGGCTGGACGGGCTGAAGGAGTTCGCCAAGGAGTGGGCGGCCGGCAAGGAGACCAAGGCGCTGGAGTTCAGCGCGGCGGAAGGTCCTCCGGCGCTGGTGCGCGCCCCCTCCATGCCGCCCATCGCGGCGCCTCCGCTGCCCCCCACGCGGCTCATCTTCTTCGTGGGCCAGGGCGGGGTGGGCAAGTCCTCCTGCGCTGCCGCCGCGGCGGTGACGCTGACGGAGAAGGAGGGGCCGGTGCTCCTCATCTCCACGGATCCGGCGCACTCGCTGTCGGACGTGCTGCAGAGCCGGCTGACGGACACCGAGACCCAGGTGAAGGGCACCAAGGGCCTGTACGCGCGCGAGCTGGACATGGCGGGCTGGTTCAATGCCTTGCGCAAGCGGCTGAAGGAGAAGGCGGAGAAGGCCTTCGAGGGCGCGCCCAAGGCGGGCAACGACGTGCCGGCGGACCTGCTCTACCTGCGCAACCTGCTGGAGTGCGCGCCCCCGGGCATCGACGAGCTGGCGGCGATGTCCGTGCTCACGGACGCGCTGGTGCAGGAGCGCTTCAAGCGCATCGTGGTGGACTCGTCGCCGGTGGTGACGTCCGTGCGGGTGGTGGAGCTGGCGGACACGGCGAAGACGTGGCTGGGCGCGCTGCACGCGGTGCTCAACAAGCACCGCGCCAAGGGCCTGGGCGATCTGGCGGACGACATCGCGGGCATGCTCAAGCACGTGAAGCGCTTCGAGGACGCGCTGGCGTCCCCCAGCGAGTCGCGCTTCGTGGTCGTCACGCGCGGCGAGGAGCTGGCGGCGTCGCGCACGGAGCGGCTGGTGGAGTACCTGAAGGAGCGCAAGCTCCAGGTGGAGCGGGTGCTCGTCAACCGCGTGGGCCCCAAGTCCACCTGCGAGAAGTGCGAGAACCGCCGCAAGCTGGAGCTGAACGCGGCCAAGGCCATCGAGAAGAAGATCGGCCTGCCGGTGACGATGGCGCCCGCGCTGGGCCGTCACCCGGCCGGACTGCGCGAGCTGAAGGCCTTCCGCACCGCGTGGTACGCGCTGTCCGCGCCGCCGGCGAAGATCAAGGCGGCCTGACGCGAGGCCAGGCGCCGTCAGGCCGCGAGCCTACCGGGGGCCTGGCAGCAGGAGCTGGGACAGCGGCAGCCGGTGCGGAAACGCGCGCCGGGCCTGTCCCAGCAGCTCCACCGCGCTCCCCCTGAGCGAGCGCAGGGCGTGGGGCGCGGGAAGTGATTCACGTCCCAGGTGCATGGCCCAGGTGGGCCCGGCGAGCAGCAGCGCCACCGCCGGCACGATGCACAGGCCCACCACCATCCCGGCGCCGCCCAGTGTGCCCACGAGGCGCAGGGTGGGAGAGGCCTGGATGCGCGGGCGCTGCAGGGCCGCGAGGATGCGCGCGAAGAGGGCGCCGCCGGTGATCCCCAGCAGCGTGGCCAGCAGCCAGCTCAGGCCTCCCAGCGGCGTGCCGAGCACGGGCTCCAGCAGCTCCGGAGCCGCCGCGCCCAGCAGGAACGCGAGGACGAACGGCCCCGCCGCGACGATGGCTACCAGCCCCCACTGTCTCGCATTGAGTCTGTGCACTGGCCTCCCCCCTCGCGACCAAGCTGGGCACCGGCAGGCAGGCGCGCCAGGGCCATGCGCCCTTGCGCGGGTGTAGGCGTGCACGGGACGTCACTTCAGGCGTCGCACTCCGCGGGGCTGTCGGTGAAGGCACCCAGGCCTTCCGGGAAGGTGAGGACACCCGTCTCGCTCAGCGTGCCGGTGAGGGGCTTGCGGCCCGGGAGCGTCACCTCCACGGCGCGGCCCCGGACGGTGTAGGTGCCCGGCGTGCGCGTCTCCGAAGGCTTGCCGTTGTCGTCCACCTGCTTCTCCCAGAGCTCCACGCGCCCCTTGTCCGCGAAGCGCAGGCCCCGCGTGGTGCCGTAGACGCCGACGCCGGGGCCGTACCAGGACACGGCGCGCAGCAGGGCCGGCACGTCGGCCTCCTTCTCCGGGGTGCGGCCCAGGAGCTTCTGCCAGCCGAGCGTGTCCCGGATGACGTCCAGGTCCCGGTCCGCCCGGGCCCGCTTCAGCCGACGCGCGTCCAGGCGCACGGCGGTGGTCAGCTGCTCGACGATGGCGTCGCGGTGGGCGCTGTACTCGCACACCTTGCCCTGCTTGCGCAGGACGCCCAGGGTGGCGGCGACGTTGTAGTGCGCCAGGGCGTAGTCCGGGGTGGCCTGGGCGGCGGCCTGGAACTTCGCCAGGGCCTCCGGGTAGTTGCCGGACTGGTAGAGGCGGAACCCCTGGGTGTTGAGCGCCGGGCCGGAAG
>NZ_RAWB01000371.1 GCF_003612055.1 Corallococcus llansteffanensis | reverse complement strand
CTCGCGGGCCGTCAGGACGGCCCGCGAGAGGGGCTTCAGGTTCATGGTGGGCTCCGGAGGGCGGACAGCGGGGCGGGCATCACGCGCCGCCTGCTCCTGTAACGGACAGGTCCGCCAGAAGGTCTACGCCACCGGTTGCACCCCTCGCGATGGGGCGTTACGCCCCTCCCCACCGTGCGCGTCTTCCACTCCGACCGGTACGCCGTGCCCCTCCCCGAGGGCCACCGCTTCCCCATGGAGAAGTACCGCCTGCTGCGCGAGGCCCTGCTCGCGCGGGGCATCCTCGCCCCTGGGTCCCTCCTCGAGGCCCCCCGGGTGGACCGGGCCGACCTGGAGCGCGTGCACACCGCGCGCTACCTGGACGCCTTCTTCGGCGGCACCCTCACGGACGCGGAGTTGCGCCGGCTGGGCTTTCCCTGGTCACCCCGGCTCGTGGACAACGCGCTCGCCTCCGTGGGGGGCACGCTGGCCGCCGCCCGCGCCGCGCTGGAGGACGGCTTCGGCGCCAACCTGGCCGGCGGCACGCACCACGCCTTCCCCGACCACGGGGAGGGCTTCTGTGTCTTCAACGACATCGCCGTGGCCATCCGCGCGCTCCAGGCCGAAGGGGCCATCCGCCGCGCGGTGGTCGTGGACCTGGACGTGCACCAGGGCAACGGCACGGCGGCCACCTTCGCGGGGGACGCGTCCGTCTTCACCTTCTCCATGCACGGCGAGCACAACTTCCCGTTCCGCAAGCAGCCCTCGCACCTGGACCTGGGGCTGGAGGACGGCACGGGCGACGCGGAGTACCTGGCCGCGCTCGACGCCCACCTGCCCCACGTCCTGGAGTCCGCGCGCGCCGACCTGCTGTTCTTCCAGGCCGGCGTGGATCCGCTCGCGGAGGACACCCTCGGCCGGCTGTCCCTCACCCACGCGGGCCTGCGCGAGCGGGACCTGCGCGTGCTGGGCGCGGCGCGCGAGCGCGGACTGCCCGCGGTGCTCACGCTGGGCGGCGGCTACGCGAAGCCGCTGACGCCTTCGCTGGAGGCCCACGTCGGGACTTATCTGGCGGCCTGTTCGTTGTTCCGCTGACGTCCGCCCTTCCCCCCGTGCCGCTTGCGGGTGCCGTCTCCGCCGGCCCATGCTCAAGCCCCGCTTCGCCACCCTGGAGAACCTCCCATGTCACGTCCCCTGTCCCGTCTCGCCATCCTCGCCTGCGCACTGGCCCTGGGCTGCGGCAGCGGGACGCCGTACTACCGGCTGGACTGGGGGGGCGAGGACACGGTGACGGTGACGCCCGGGGACACCGTGCCCTACAACATCGCCGTGCAGCGCATCGCGGACAACCCGGGCGCGGTGCGCGTCCGCGTGGCGGGAGCGCCCGCGGGCGTCACCGTGGGCCCGGAGTTCTCCCTCCCGGAAGGGGAGACCATCGTCAACGCCACCCTCTCCATCGAGGTCTCGCCGGGCACCACCGCCTTCGGCGTGGGGGGCATCGCCTTCATCGCCGAGGATCCGGCCAACGCCGTCACCGCCAGCAGCGGCGTCGCCATCGCCATCCTGGAGCCGCCCGTCACCCAGCCGGACTTCTCCGTCGCCGTGGAGCCCCGTCAGGTGAACCTCATCCCGGGCGCGCGCGGCAGGACGACCGTCACCGTGACGCGCGCGGCGGGCTTCACCGGGCGGCTGGTCATCACGATGGTGACGCCCAACAACACCAGCCGCCTCAGCGCCGACCCGCTGACCCTGGAGGCGGACCAGACGAGCGCCGAGCTCGCGGTCAACACGGACCGCTCGCTCAGCCTCATCCCCGTCATCACGCGCTTCGTGGCCACGGCCGAGGACGGCCGCACCGCCACCACCGGCTTCACGTTCAACCTGCGCAACTTCTAGCAGGAGGCCGGAAGGCCTGGCTTCAGGCCATGTCGAACAGCAGCGCCTCCGTGGGCGCCTTCGCGGCGAACGCCAGCGCCGTCTCCTCCGACACCGCCGCGCCGTCACCGGCCTTGAGCGCCACGCCGTTGAGCGTGGCCTCGCCCTTGATGACCTGCAGCCACGCGTGGCGACCGGGCGCGAGCGTGTAGTCCACGGCCTCGCCCTCGCCCAGCGTCGTGGCGGACAGCACCACGTCCTGGTGCACCGTCAGCGACCCGTCCCGCCCATCGCGCGACGCCACCACGCGGAAGCGGCCCTTGCGCTCCTCGCTGTCGAAGCGCTTCTGCTCGTACCCGGGCGGCAGGCCCTGGCGCTCCGGCAGCAGCCAGATCTGCAACAGGTGCAGCGGCTCATCCAGCGGGTTCATCTCGCTGTGGAGCACGCCCGTGCCCGCGCTCATGCGCTGCACCTCGCCGGGGCGGATGACCGCCTGCGTGCCCATGCTGTCGCGGTGCTCCACGGCGCCGCTCACCACGTAGGTGAGGATCTCCATGTCCCGGTGCGGGTGCTTGCCGAAGCCCCGGCGCGGCGCGACGGTGTCCTCGTTGATGACGCGCAGCGAGCGGAACCCCATGAAGTCCGGGTCGTAGTAGTCCGAGAAGGAGAAGGTGTGGTGGGAATCGAGCCAGCCGTGGTCGGCATGGCCTCGCGCTTCGGACGTTCGTACGTAGATCATGATGTCGCTCCTGCTCTCTTCAGATTCACTGCTCGCGCCGGTGTTGCGCCGCACGCGCGCGGGCGTCAGGCCGCCTTGTCCGCCGGTTGCGTGGCTGGCACCGCCTGGATGTCCAGGCTGATGTCCACGCGCTCGCCCACCAGCACCCCGCCCGCCTCCATCGCCTGATTCCAGGTGAGCCCGAACTGCTTGCGGTCCAGGTGCGTCGTCGCCTGGAACGCGAGGCGCTCGGTGCCGAACGGATCCTTCACGCGCCCCAGCAGCTCCGCGTCCAGCACCACCTCGTGCGTCGCGTCGCGCACCGTCAGGTCGCCCACCACGCGGTACTGGTTCCCCTTCACCGCCTCCACGCGCTTGCTGCGGAAGATGAGCTTCGGGAACGCCGCCACGTCGAAGAAGTCCGGCGAGCGCAGGTGGTTGTCACGCGCCTCCACGCCGGTGTCGATGCTCGCCGCCTCCAGCTTCACCTCCACCGCCGCCTTCGTGAAGTCGTCGCCGTTCAGCGTCAGCTTGCCCTCGAAGCGCGTGAAGCGGCCGTGCACCTTCGCCACCACCATGTGCCGCACCGTGAAGCCCACGGTGGTGTGCGTCGTGTCGAGCTGCCAGGTCTGGATTGCCATGGAGAGGTCCTCGGGTGCCTTCAACGGGTGAATGCACCCTCCTAGAGCAACCTCTAGGCCACCCCACAACCCATTGAAAACGTTGGAATCCACCTCCACGGGCGCCGCCCTCTATCTCAAAATGATAAAATCACCACTCAATCAGAGAGGCTCTGCCGGCCGGCGGGCGGAGGGCTCTCCGTGAGGAATGGGAGGCCGGCGTCAGGTGGGCGGTACCGGTGTCGTCCCCCCGACGCTACGTTGAGGATCGCCATGACGCCGACGACGCCCATCGCCCCCGCAAGACGCCAGGCCGCTCGGGCCGCCCTCGCCCTGGATGACGAGGCCCTGCTGAAGGTCTGCGACGTGGAGTTCTTCATCGCCTCCGGCCCGGGCGGACAGCACCGCAACACCACCGCCAGCGGCGTGCGCCTGAGCCACCCGCCCACGGAGCTGTCCGTCACCGCCACCGAGCGCCGCAGCCAATCGCAGAACAAGGACGCCGCCGTGCGCCGGCTGCGCGCGGGCCTGCAGGCCCTCACCTTCGTCCCCAAGGTCCGCAAGGCCACCCGCCCCACCGCAGGCTCCAAGCGCCGCCGCCTGGAGGAGAAGAAGCGCACCTCCGAAAAGAAGGCCGGCCGCGGCGGCAGGGTCGGCGACTAGACGTTTGCCGCTATGCAGCCCCGTGCGGACCTCGCAAGGTTTGCGTAGCCGCCGGTGCTGCCTGTCCACAACGACACGGTTTCTTTCCAGGGCTTCCCCGGAGGGCACGCCGTCATCGCCAGGGCACACCGTGTGCACACGTCACGGGTGCCCCCGACCCCAGGGGGTAGCTGGTCTCCCACCCCCGGTGAACCCTTGGCACACTCCCTTTTCGGAGCCTCCTCGTCGCGGCGCGCCTTGTTGGGCCTGGCGCTGCTGGTGGCCGTGCCCGCATCGGCCACGGACATCGTCACCTTCAGTCAGGGCTCGCTCATCATCCCGGAGCAGGCCACCTTCCAGCAGGGCTGCGGCAGCCTGTCGGCCTACGGGCTCGTGTGGCGCCTCTTGCAGTCCAACGAGGCGGGCGGCTTCAACGCGGCGCACCCGGTGACGGTGTACCTGGCCATCGACGACGCGAAGCGGTCTCCCAACCGGTGCGTGCCCACCAACAAGCACCTGCCGCCCACGCCGAACAACGGCCAGTGGAATGACCCCAGCTGGAATGACGGCTGCGACTTCCACATCACCAACCCGAGCGCGGCGCCGGTCGTCCCGGTGCCCCCGCTGGTGCCGCTGCCCGCCGGGGGGCTGTTCCCGGAAGCCGACGTCGACAACTTCGCCACCACCACCGGTGAGGCCCGGCCGAACTTCGCGCAGAAGACGCTCAACACCGCCAGCGGCTTCCGCAACGTCCAGTACATGGGCGCAAGCTTCATCATCGACGCGAAGGACGCGAAGAACGCGCTCGACTTCCTGAACTCCTCCACCGGGCCGGACGCGCCGAACAAGTTCCGCACCACGTGCAACTGCGACACCTTCACCAACAACAGTGGCTGCTTCTACGTGCGCATGCACCAGGCCACCATCGAGTTCAACGCCCCCATCGGCCGGCGCCTCAACCGCGTGCCCCCGAAGATCGCCCTGTTGGATCGTGACGACAACGACGCCAACGACAGCTCGTTCGTGAAGGGCGGCATGCTGGACGACTACCTGCGCAACGCGGGCCTGGACTTCCCGGGCGCCGGCGGCTGCCCGCAGGGGACGACCACCACCTGCACGCTCAACGGTGGCCGCCCCGGCCTCATCTACGACGCGCTCCACGCCAACGCGGACCTCATCTCCACGGCGACGTACCGGAACGGGCTGCTCAACGCCATCGACCCGGCCACCCAGAAGCCGCGCTACCGCGTGTTCTGGGCGCCGCACTGGGAGATTGGCGACAGCGTCCGCGCCGAGTACAGCTCCAACGGGGACGGCGCCGTCAACCAGCGCGAGAACGTCCTCAACAACATCGCCTACTTCACCGACCAGCGCGGCAACGGCCTGTTCGCCGAGTGCGCGAGCATCTGGTCCTATGAGACGAGCAAGCGCCCGGACAACACCCCCATGACCCGCTCGCGCTTCCAGGGCGCGACCAACTTCGAGATCAACAAGCTGGGCGGCGGCGCGAGCTGGGATGGCCGCAACTGCACGGATCCGGACTACCTGGCCCTGGCCAGCGGCCGGCCGGCCTGCATGCTCTACCCGAACCCGGGCGACCCCTTCTCCCAGATGGGTGACTTCCGCTTCAACAACGTGGCGGGCCACACGGAGAACTACCGGGCCGCCACCTACAAGTCCGGCGTGCGGCGGCTGGCGGTGAGCTGGGAGGACTACGCGAACGGCGAGCGCTACGACAGCGCCACCGACGTGGCCGTCAGCAACAAGCGCGGTCACGACTTCTTCTCCTTCAACCAGAAGGACAACGACCCGCAGAAGGCGACCGTCGTCTACCTGGCGGGCCACGACTTCAAGAGCAGCGTCGCCGGCACGCGCATCGTGCTCAACACGCTGCTCAACCTGGGCTCCGAACCGCTGCAGAGCGAGCGCACCGTGTCCGCCCCGGTGGCGCTGGACGACCTCAACGGCAGCGACACCAACGGCTCGCGCGCCGTCCTGTTCAAGACCTCCTACGACGCGGTGTCGGGCTATCCGCCCGGCGTGGACACGTACACGCCCGCCCAGGGCTCGCACTGGGTGTTCCCCTACTATCCGGGCACGCTGCGCGCCCACTCGCTCATCGGCGGCAACTCGCTGAACCAGGGCGAGAACGCGCTGTCGGAGGGCACCCTCTGGAACGCGGACGCGCGCATGCCCCTGCCGGGCGCACGCAACCTCTTCACGTACTTCGGCGGCGAGGTGAAGGTGAACCCGATGCTGGGCCCCAACCGCAGCGCGCCGCACGGGGTGCTGCAGGTGGGCTGGCAGCCGGAGGAGGTCTCCGGCACCCGCATCAACAACAACTACGCCAGCGCCCCCAACCCCGGCTGCGTGGACGTGATGAAGCTCAGCCGCGCCACGTCGCGCGACGGCAGCTTCCGCTTCGACTTCGTGAGCGGCGCTGACGGCGTGTGCGACCTGCAGCAGGCGACGCAGTACACGCAGCAGGTGGGCGGCTCCGACTTCGGCGTGACGGACGCGCTGCTCAACAAGACCCGGCTGACCAACGACTTCCCCGTGGTAGCGCAGATGCTCCAGCGCGTGCGCGGCTTCTGCTTCGCCACCAGCACGCGCCACGACGGCACCGGCACCCCGGTGCTGGAGCCCTCCGACAGCCAGTGCAACAACCTCGACGCGGACAACCGCGCGCACCTGGGCGGCTTCATCCACTCCTCGCCCGTGGTCGTGCCCGCGAGCGCCAACATCCCGGACAAGGTCCACGCCCGACCGACGGTGGCCTACGCGGCGGGCCTGGACGGTCAGCTCCACGCCTTCTACGTCTCCGGTGGCGGCCTCTACGACGGCCCGGCGGACACCCTCCAGTTCCCCAACCAGGACGCCACCGCGCGCTTCAAGACGGACTTCGCCCGCCTCTTCCGCCAGGGCACCCCGCCCCTGCCGGGCACGGAGCTCTGGAGCTTCCTGCCCGCCACGCAGCTGTCGGGCCTGCGCAACAACACCGCGCGGGTGAACAGCGCGCCCGTGGTGTTCGACGTGTTCGCGGACTTCGTGGGCACTGGCCGGCGCGAGTGGCACACCGTGCTCGTGGCCAACGTGGGCCAGTCCGGCCGCGACCTCTTCGCCCTGGACGTCACCAACCCGCTCAAGCCGGTGCTGCTGTGGCACCTGGTGGGCAGCCACTACGGCACCTCCAGCGCGCCGCACGCGGTGGTGGCGCTGGCGGACCGCGCCCAGGGCGGCACGGCCTGGACGTACACCTGGGACGAGGACACCAGCCTCTTCCTGCTGCCGCCCAAGTCGGATCCGGGCCGCCTTCCCAGCGGCCTCTATGACTACAGCGGGCTGGGTGGCTCGCGCGGCCTGTCCGTGGGCGTGGGGCGCCTGGGCATGGAGCCGGTGTACGCCGTCTTCGTCGCCTCCAGCAGCTCCGGGGCGCTGGCGGTGACGGACTCGCCGGGCACGCCTCCCAAGGGCGTGCAGGTGTTCGCCATCGACGCGGCCACGGGCCAGAAGCTGTGGCAGTGGCAGCAGGCCTACACGAGCGGCGTGGACAACAGCGCGCCCGCCGCGCCCACCGTGTCGCAGGACACGAGCGGCGCCTCGCGCCTCTACGTGGGCGACATGGAGGGCCGCATGTGGGAGCTGGATGCCTCCACCGGCATGAACGTCAACGTGGCGCGCATGGGCCCCGCCTGCTCGGAGGCCAGCCCCTGCAAGTACACCGCGATGGACATCGGCACCCTGCCCGCGACGAGCCAGCCCATCAGCACCAACGTGGGCCTCGCGCGCATCCCCCAGGACGCCAGCGCCGGCTCCGCCTTCGCGGGCTACAAGGGCAAGCTCGTGGCCCTGGTGGGCACCGCCGGCATGGACTGGGTGCCGGACACCGTCGACAGCCGCCTCCACGCGCTGCTGCTGGATCAGCAGCTGCGCCTGCCGCTGGGCATGGACGGCAAGCGGCTGAACGGCACGGCCATCCCCGCGGGCGCGGCCCACACGGAGGAGGTGAAGTACGGCGTGCTCCAGGAGCCGTCGCCCTTCCCGCTCATCTTCGCGGCGCCCGAGCACATCTACGGCAACATCACCATCGCCGGGCGCACCGCGTACTTCAGCACCGCGGAGCAGTCGGTGAACGACCCCATGCTCCTGAGCGGCAGCGTCCGGGGCTCCACCTACAGCATCGACCTGGGCAACACGACGACCTCCGCCGCCACCGCCGCCGTGCGCGTGCCCGGCTCGACGCTCGCCAACTACGGCGGCGTGGCCGTCTACCACCGCGACAACGGCACCTCGTCCCAGGACATCGTGGTGGGCGCGGAGGTCAGCGCCCTGAACGTCTACACCATCAGCAACAGCTCCAACGAGGGTCCCTCCAGCCCCAACACGAAGGACTCCGTGAACGGCAGCAACGGCGTGCTCTACCAGCTCCTCAACTGGAGCCAGAGGTTCTTCGAATGAGCCCCCTTCCCTCTTCCCGCCGCGCCCCCGCGCGCGGCAGCGGCCTGCTGGAGGTGCTCATCTCCATGAGCATCCTGGCGCTGGCCGCCGTGGGCGCCGTGATGGGCATGGTGGCCGCCACGCGCGACGTGAAGGACGGCCAGGTGCTCCAGGGCCGGCGCATGCTGCTGGAGGCGCGCGTCCAGCGGATGTGGCTCGCGTCCAAGGCGGAGTTCCTGAGCAATGCCGTGAACCGGCCGGCCCTGTTCCCGCCGGACATCGCCTTCGGCACGGCGCCGTGGGTGCTGGACCCCAGCCCCCCGGTGGTGGCGGACGTGGGCACTGGCGCCTACTTCCGCGTGCTGCCCACCGGGCAGGTGCAGCCGCTGACGGGCGTGCCCGCCAACACGCCCTGCACGGCCGCCACCCCGGACGCGGTCCTGCCCAGGGACGCCTACTGCCGGGAGATTCTCGTGACCAAGGGGCTGCCCAAGGACCTCCCGCCCGCCTCCGCGGCGCTGGTGCCCGCGGGCGCCCAGCCCTTCACCGTCTGGACGCGCGTGTTCCGCAAGGGCGACAGCCTGGAGCGCGCGCTCATCCACAGCGAGGTGTTCGTCCAATGAGGCGTCGCATGGAATCCAGGACGCGGCCGCATCCGCTGGCGCGCGGCATGACGCTGCTGGAGACGATGGTGGCCGCGGGGCTCGCCACCATCATCCTCGCGGCGGCGGCGGCCCTGCTGCTGGCGGGCGGGCGCGTGGTGCACAACACGGAGCACGTGGCGGACAGCCACGACCACGCGCGCCTCGCGGGGGAGCTGCTGCTGTCCGCGGTGCGGCAGGCCGGCGCGGGCATGTCCGACGGACTGTGGGTGGTGTCCTCGGGCGTGTCCCAGCGCATCAACCCCGTCTTTGGCGGGGACGGCGCGGGCACCGGCGTGCTCACCGCCACCACCACCGGCAACGTGCCGGGCACCGGGGGCAGCGACGACCTGTGGCTGGTGGTGCCGGACCGCAACTACCTGGGCCGCGACTGCGCGCCCGGCGCGGCGATGACGGTGGTGCAGCCGGGCACCGGCGCCCTCCAGGTCAACTGCGTGGGCACGCCCAGCGGCGCCGCTCCGGCCACCCCCATGCTGGTGGCCAGCAACATGAAGAGCGCCGCGCTGCTCACCCAGACGGCGGTGACGAGCAACCCGCCCACCGCCACGGTGAGCTACTCGGAGTCCGGCGTGCCGGGCTTCTCCAACGCGCCCCACAAGGGCGGCTTCCAGCGCGGGGACCTGGTGTATCCCGCGCGGGTGCTGCACTTCTTCATCGGGCCGAACCCGTCCACGGGCCGCAAGGCGCTGCTGCGCGCGGAGGGCAAGCCCGCCGCGGACATCGTGGGCCGCCCCTTCATGGACATGGGGGACCCGGTGGTGGTGCAGGACTTCGTGGAGGACTTCCAGGTGGCCTTCGGCATCGACGCCACGAACACCGGCGACGCCGCCAGCTACGTCTTCCAGGACGGGCTCAAGCCCGAGTTCACGCCAGGCCTGCGCTCGGTGCGCATCAGCGTGGTGGCCACCGGCCGCACGCCCCGGCGCGACACGCAGAACCAGGCGGTGCTCTCCGAGGACCTGCCCATCGCGGTGGAGAACCACACCCCGGCCCCCGTCCCCCCGGATGGCTACTTCCGCAGCCTCTTCTCGCGCCGGGCCGAGCTGCCCAACCTGGCCTCGGCCAGCCTGTGAGC
>NZ_RAWB01000370.1 GCF_003612055.1 Corallococcus llansteffanensis | reverse complement strand
CGGCAAGGCCCCGGCCAAGACGCCGCCCCCGCCCGCGACGAAGTAATCACCGACGTACCCATCGCTCCCGCGCCGCGAACGCGGTGACGGGAGCGGCGGAACGAGGGCCGGACGTGGGGGACACCCTCCCTCGCGCCGGCCCTCTTCGCGTTCCAGGACGACACGCTCGCGGCAACCCCCTGGCGCCCCCGTCCCCAGCGCGCTACGCCCGGACACGAGCACGCAACGGGCCCGGCGAATCGATGGAAGAACCCCGGGCCCTGAAAGGACGCGACGACGATGAGGCCGGACATGAAGAGGCTCACGTGGGTGCTGGCGGCGGCGCTGATGCTGGGCGCCTGCGCGACGGGCAAGCCGGCGGAGGTGGCGAACACGCCGTCCGCCACGGGCGCCGTCTCCGAGGAGGAGTTCAAGGCGCTGCACACCCTGCGCACCGACGCGGCCCCTGCTCGCAAGGGCCAGGAGATCGAACTTCCCGGGGGCGCGAAGGCCTACCTGAGCCTGCCAGAGAACGCGAAGGGCCCCCTGCCGGGCATCATCGTCATCCACGAGTGGTGGGGCCTCAACGAGCACGTGCAGCACTGGACGGACCGGCTGGCGGCGGAGGGCTACGCGGCGCTCGCGGTGGACCTGTACGGCGGCAAGGTGGGCACGAACCCCGACGAGGCGCTCGCGCTCGTGAAGGCGGTGGACCCCGAACAGGCGACGAAGACGCTGCTGGCCGCGCACGCGTTCCTCAAGAGCGACCCGCGCATCCAGGCCCCGCGCACGGGCAGCATCGGCTGGTGCTTCGGCGGGGGCTGGTCGCTGCGCACCGCCATGGCGGTGCCGGAGTTGACCGCGGCGGTCCTCTACTACGGCCACCCGGTGACGGACGCGCAGCAGCTGTCCACCATCAAGGCGCAGGTGCTGGGCATCTTCGGGACGAAGGACAAGTCCATCCCGCCGGAGACGGTGCGCGCCTTCGAGAAGGCGCTGGAGGACGCGGGCGTGCGCAGCCGCATCCTGGAGTACGACGCGGACCACGCCTTCGCCAACCCCTCCGGCGCGCGCTACGACGAACGCTCCGCCGCGGCGGCCTGGGCGGAGACGTCCGCGTTCCTCGCGCGCACCCTCAAGCGCTGACGCGGCGAAAGCGTCAGTAGGGCCGCTGGCCCGCGTAGTTGCCCGGCGGCGCGTAGTTGCACACCCAGAAGACCCACGCGGCGCTCCCCCCTCCGAAGGGCGAGCCCGTCGTGCAGCGCTTCACCGCGCAGCCCAGGCGGGTGCTGTTGCGCCACACCACCTGCGTGTAGTGGCCGCAGACCTTGCCCGCCGTGCAGGTGTTCTTCGCGTAGTCGTAGTCCGCGGCCTCGGCCACCCAGCCCGTCACCGTGCCCTTCGTCGTCTGGTAGTCCGACGTGGCCGCGGCGATGTTCTCCCCCGCGTTGCCCCGGTTCGGGTTGTGCTCGAACTTGCAGTTGTCCGCCCACTTCTGGGCGACCGCCTCCACGGTGGCGTCCCAGGTGAGCGGGGCCAGGGCGGGAGTCGGCTGCGGCTGGGCGCTGGCCCGGGCCGCGTTGTGGGCCTCCAGCATGTCGGTGGCGAACTGCGTCGGCCCCACGACGGGCCCCGCGTCGGAGGTGCCCGCGTCGCTCGTGGCGCCAGCGTCGAGGCCCGCGTCCACGGTCGGATCCGGCGTATCCCCGTCAGGGATGCAGGCGACCAGGAGGCACGGGGTGAGCAGGGCGACAGCGGACAGGTGATGGAGGGAGGAGGGACGGCGCATGGGTTCGATTATCCGCGTGCGGGTGGGTGTGCGGGCAAGCGGACAGGAGTCGGTCGCTGCGATGGAAGGCCGCTTGCCGCGCTGTGCTAGGGTGTCCTGTCCAGTCAGGAGAGACGCGACATGAGCCAAGACGAATCCCGCGCGCGCAAGGTCCAGACGGCCCTGGAAGGGAACGATGAGTTCAGCACCTTTTCCATCGACCCCGACCTGAAGAAGCTGAAGATGAAGCTGGACCTCCAGGCGAACGCCCAGCACCAGCAGTCCGGCCGCCCGGAGACCGCGCCCAAGTCGGGCATGTTCATGCGGCTGTTCCACAAGATGTTCCGGGGCTGAGCGTCCCATCCGGGAGTCCTCCGGCGGAGGCTCGGCCCGGCGGAGGGTGATGATGGTGAAGGAGTCCTACCGCGCGCAGTGGGAGCGCTCGCGGGCGTATCTGGAGACGGGGGACCTGGGGCTTGCCCTGCAGGAGCTGCGCGACGGGCTGACGCTGGCGCCGGACGACGCGTTCCTCTGGGAAGAGGTCTTCAACCTGTCGCTGCTCGGAGGCCTGCCGCAGAACGCCCTGGCCGCCGCGGTGCGGCTGCGCGAGCTGGCGCCGGAGAGCACCCGCTACCTCGGCCTGCACGCCATGTCCGCGCTGCTCGCCGGCAAGCTGGCGGACGCGCTGCCCCTCTTCGAGGAGGTGCTCCGGCGCGAGCCCGACTCGGTGGAGGCCCGCCGGCAGCTCGCGCGGGCGCTGGACGTCGCGGGCCAGCGCGGCCGCGTGCGCACGCTGCTGGAGGAGGCTGTGGCGCTGGCGCCCACGGAGACGGGCGCCCCCAACGACCTCGCGGTGTACTACCTGGACCACGTCCCGGGCGAGGGGCCGGCGCTCGCCGTGCGCGTCCTCACCCCCGTGCTGCAGGCGCACCCGAAGGACGCGGCCACGCACTTCAACCTGGCGCTGGCCCTGCGCCTGAGCGACCCGGACAAGGCCCGCTATCACGTGCAGCGGGTCCTGAAGGGTGACGACAAGGAGCTGAAGGAGCAGGCGCGGCAGCTCCTGACGCGGATTCCAGGCTGAACCTCCGGGGCCCCATGTCAGGGGCCCCCGGTGGTGGCCGTCCCGGCGGCCATGGATTTCCAGAGACAGACCCTGAAGACGCGCTCCGCCGTGACCTCCCTGTGCTGGAGCGGCGAAGCGCTCGTGGATCCGGTGGGCGGCGCCGTGCGCTACCACCTGGACGGCACCTGCTTCGACCCGCACGTGCGCTTCGCCTACCGCTTCGACCGCGCGGTGATGTCGCCGGACGGCCGCTACAGCGTGCTGTACGAATCGCTGGGGACGGCGGGGCTGCTGCTCGAAGGCACCCGCGTGGTGCGCCAGCTCCAGCGCGACTTCTACCAGGCGAACGTCTACGACTACCCCGTCGCCCTGCACACGCTCCCGAGCGGCCGCACGCTCCTGGCCCACTGTCCGGAGTCCTACTGCGTGCTGGAGCTGGAGGACGCCGCGACGGGCGAGCGCCTCACGAAGCGCACCAACGACCCGGTGGACTTCTTCCACTCGCGGCTCCAGTTCAGCCCGGACGGGCGCTACCTGTCGAGCGCGGGGTGGATCTGGCACCCGGTGGACGCGATGTCGGTGGTGGACGTGCCCCGCGCGCTGGAGGACCCCGCCGCGCTGGACCGGGGCGACCTGATGGACGGCGTGGAGCAGGGCATGTTCCTGCTCTCCGGGACCTTCGCCCAGCGCGACACGCTCGTCTTCGTCCGCGTGGACGAGTCCCGCGAGGGCGACACCTTCTTCCTGGGCACGTACTCGCTCGCGGACCGGAAGCAGCTGTCGGAGGTGCCGCTGGAGGAGCCCGCGGGCCCGCTGATGGTCGTGGGCTCGGAGCACGTCGTGGACTTCCACCGGCACCCGAAGCTGGTGGAGCGCGCCACGGGCCGCGTCGTGCAGCGCTGGGCGGACCTGGACACGGGCCTGGCGCTGAGCAGCATCCGCCACCACCTGCCGTCCCCGCCGCCGTTCGCGATGGACCCGGCGAACCGCCGCTTCGCGGTGGGCACGGCGGATGGCATCGAGGTCATCACGCTCGCGGCTTCGTAGGGCGTCAGCAGGGCGTCAGTAGGGTTTCTGGCCCACCCAGTTGCCCGGCGGCGCGTAGTTGCACACCCAGAGCTGCCACGTGCCCACGTTCGAGCCGAAGGGCGAGTTCTTCGTGCACAGCCGCGTCGCGCAGCCCACCGCCTTCGTGGTGCGCCACACCACCTGCGTGTAGTGGCCGCACATCTTCCCGGACGCGCAGGTGCCGCGCGCGGGGTCGTAGTCCGCGGACTCGTCCGCCCAGCTCTTCACCACCTGCGCCGTGGTCCAGGTGTCCGGCGTCGCGGCGGCCAGGTTCTCCCCGAACGCGCCCCGGTCCGGGTTGTGCTCGAAGCGGCACTCCTTCGCGTAGGCCTCCGCCTTGCGCGCGGCCTCGTCGGACCAGACCAGCTCCGGCAGCGCGGGCTTCGGCGTGGGACGCGAGGCCCGGGCCCGGGCCTGGTTGTGCGCTGACACCATGTCGCGCTTCAGGTCGGCGGCGGACGGCACGGGCTTGCGGGTGCCCTCCGGCGGCGCGGGGGTGGGCGTGGGCGCGGGCAGCTTGCGCGCGGCGGCGTTGGTCGCGGACCTCTTCGTGGACGCGGACACGGGACGCGCGGACTGCGTACTGGGGACACAGCCGAGCCACGGAGTCAGCAGCAACAGGGCGAGCCCGCGGCGGAACACAGGAAGAGCCATGCGCGGAATCATCCCGCGTCGCGACCCGCCGCGCAGCGACAAGTGAGCGGGACAGGAGGCCCCGGGTGCCTGGGCGGATGCTACCCGTCCAGGCCGGGCAGGGGCCCCGTGCCGTCGTCCCCGAAGGTGTTCGTGGGCACGCCGAACATGCGCAGCAGGGAGATGTATAGGTTGGCCAGCGGCAGGCCCTCGTAGCGGACGTGCCGGCCGGGCGCGATGGCCCCGCCCGCGCGTCCCGCCAGCAGGATGGGCAGGTTCTTGTGCTCGTGCATGTTGCCGTCCGCGATCTCACTGGAGAAGTACACGGCGCTGTGGTCCAGCAGCGTCCCGCCCTCCTCCTGCACGCCCTTCAGGCGCTGGAGGAGGTACGCGTACTGCTGCACCTCCCACCGGTCGATCTTCGCCAGCGCGTCGTAGTTGGCCTGGGCCTTCTGGTGGTGCGAATAGGCGTGGTGCTCACCGGAGAGCCCCAGGAACGAATACACGCGCTGGCTGCGCGCGTTGCCCAGCATGAACGTGCACGTGCGGGTGAGGTCGCATTGGAACGCGAGCACGATGAGGTCCAGCATCGCCTTCGTCCGCTCGCGGAGGTCCCCGGTGTCCTCGGGCGGCGCGACCGCGCCGCACGAGGGGCCTGCGCCCTCCATCGCGTTGACGCGCAATTCCAGCTCGCGCACGCCGGTGAAGTACTCGTCCAGCTTGCGGCGATCCGTGGTGCCCAGCCGCCCCTCGAGCGCCTTCGCGTCGTCGCGCACGGTGTCGATGATGCTCAGGCCATACGCACGCCGCTTCGCCAGCTCCTCCTGGGTGGCGCTGGAGTCGAAGTCCGCGAAGAGCCGGTCGAAGGCGGCCCGGGGCCGCGTCTCCTTGGGCACCGGCGTGGACGGTCCCGCCCAGGCGATGTTGTTCGCGTACGGGCACGCATAGCCGGAGTCGCAGTTGCCAATGCCCTTGCCCGGGTCGATGCCCAGTTCCAGCGACGCGAAGCGCGTGGACTTGCCCACGGCGCGCGCCAGCACCTGATCCATGGAGACGCCGGTGCGGATGTTGGTGCCCTCCGTCTTGCGCGCCTTCACGCAGCTCAGGAACGCGGCCGTCGCGGCGGCGTGGTGGCCGTCGCCGTCCGGCAGGCCCGGCAGGTTGTTCAGCCCGCTGAGCACGAGCAGGTCGCCCTTCACCGGCGCCAGCGACTCGAGCGTGGGCGTCAGGGCCCAGTCCGCGCCCACGGCCTTGGGCGTCCACTTCGGCATGTGGATGCCACAGGGCGTGTAGAAGACGGCGAAGCGGCGCGGCGCGGGAGACGCGGCGCGGGCCACGCGCGGGCGCATGACGTCCAGCAGGGGCAGCGCCATCAGCGCGCCCACGCCCCGCAGCAGGGTCCGACGGGACAGGACGGGTGGGCGACTCATGGCTTCGCTCCTTCCGGGGCTTCGCCACGCCGTTGCAGGAACGCGTCGCTGTGGACGATGGCGAGCAGGTAGTCGGAGAGGCGGCCGCCGCGCGACTCGGCGTCCTTGGAGATGTCGCGCACGGTGCAGCGGTCCGCGTCCTCCGCGCCCCGGCCGAGCGCGTAGGACAGCAGGTGGCGCGTCATGCACGCGGACAGGTCCGGGTCCTGCTTCACCACGGCGCGCAGCTCCACCACGCCCCGGAAGCTCTTCCCCCCGGGCAGCTCCCCGCTGGCGTCCACCGTCGCGCCGCCCTCCTCCTTCACGCGCCAGCGGCCCACCGGGTCGAAGTTCTCCATGCCGAAGCCCAGCGGATCCATCAGCGCGTGGCACCCCGAGCACGACGCGTCCGCGCGGTGCTGCCGCATGCGCTCCTTGATGTTGAGCGTGGGGTCCACCGCCGGGGCCAGCCCACCCGCGTCGGGCGGTGGCGGTGGCGGGGCCTTGCACAGCAGTTGCTCCAGCACCCACACCCCGCGCTTCACCGGCGAGGTGCGGTCCGCGTTGGCGGTGACGGTGAGCAGCGAGCCCTTGCCGAAGAGGCCCGCGCGCTCCGGGTGGCCCTCCAGGCTCACGCGCGTCATCGCGTCGGTGCCCACGGGGGGCAGCCCGTAGTGCGCCGCCAGCCGGTCGTTCACGTAGGTGAAGTTCGCGTCAAGCAGGTCCTTGAGCCGGTGGTCGCCGGTGATGAACTCCTGGAACAAGAGCTTCATCTCCTGGCGCATCGCCTGGCGCAGCGGCTCGTCGAAGCCGTAGTGCGACTCCGGCTGGGCGAAGTCGAGCGCCCGCGTGTAGAGCCACTGGCCGGCGAAGTTGTCCACCAGCGCCTGGGCCCTGGGGTCCGCCAGCATGCGCCGCACCTGCGCCTCCAGCACCTCCGGCTCGTGCAGGCGGCCGGCCTCCGCAGCCTTCAGCAGCGCTTCGTCCGGCATACTGCTCCAGAGGAAGTAGGACAGGCGGCTCGCCAGCTCCGTGTCGCTCACGGGGTGCGGCGCGGTGGAGCTGGGCGTGGGGTCCAGCTCCACGCGGAAGAGGAAGTTCGGCGACACCAGCACCGAGCGCAGCGCCAGCTTCACCCCCACCTCCGGCGCATCTCCTTGCTGCCGCGCCAGCGCGACGAAGCGCACCAGGGCGTCCACCTCGCCGGGCGTCACCGGCCGTCGCCACGCGCGGCGGGCGAAGTCCTGGAGCAGGGTGCGTGCGCAGGGCTCCGGCGCGGCGGGGTCCAGCGCGCAGGTGCGCAGCGTGCCCTTCGCCCACGCGGTCTCCACCAGCTGCTGCGCCGCGCGCGAGTACTTCTCCATCAACAGCGGGGACATGCTGAGCACGTCCGCGTTGTTGTCGAAGCCGAAGCCGTGGTCGTCCGGCGGGAAGTCGGACGCGGGCGCGCGGGTGTCGCCCAGCAGGTCGCGCACGGTGTTGTCGTACTCGGCGCGGTTGAGGCGGTGCAGGGTGACGCGGCCCGGGTCGCGCGGCTGCGAGCGACACTGGACGTCCAGCGGATCCACGGGCGTGCCGTCGGGAGGACCGGGCAGCACCCGGGCCTTCGGCAGGGGCGCGTCGCAGCCCGCGAGCAGCATCCCCGCGAGGGCCACCCCCTTCCATGTCCGACCCCGAACCCTCACGTCACGCACTCCTCCACCCGGCCTCCACACGAGGCCGCCGGTGAGCGCGCTTCAAAGCAAAAGCCTCTCCAACCTTCGGGTGATGACGGCCGGACGGCGGGCTCCATCCCCGGGGCGGGGATGAGCGACCGCGCGGGCCCGGGAGGAGAAGAGAAGTTCCGCGAGCGGGTGAAGCGTGCGCGACGCGGTGGCGAAGCCTGCCACCGCGCCGCGAGGGAGTCGGCTACTTCGTGTCCTTGGCGGTGCCCGTCGTCTTCGCGCCAGCGCCGTCCAGGTAGGCGCGGAAGGCCTCGAAGGCGTACGGCCGGCCGAGGAAGTCCTGCACCAGCTCCGCGGCGGGCTTGGAGCCGCCCGGGTCCAGCACGGTGTGGCGGTACTTCATCGCGGTGTCGCGGTCCAGGTAGCCGTTCTTCTGGAACTCGGACTCCAGGTCCTTCGCGATGACGTTGGACCAGAGGTACGTGTAGTACGCGGCCGAGTACCCATCCAGGTGTCCGAACGCGAGCTCGAAGTGCGTGCCGTCGCGGAACTCGTGGCGGAAGGGGCTGAGCTTCTTCTGCAGCTCCGCCAGGACGGCGGCCGTGTCGAAGCCCGGCGCGCGCGAGTAGTACTGGAGGCTGACCGCGGACAGGAACAGCTGGCGGCGCGCCCACAGGCCCGTGCCGAACTCCTTCGACGCGCGCAGCTTCTCCACCAGCTCCGCGGGGATGGGCTCGTTCGTCTCATGGTGCTTGGCGAAGCTCTTGAGCACCTCCGGCTGCTGCGCCCACTCCTGGAGCAGCATGGACGGCGTCTCCACGAAGTCGCGCTCGGTGGAGATGCCGGAGATGGGCGTCCACTTCTGGTGCCCGGAGAAGACGGCGTGCATCAGGTGGCCGAACTCGTGGAAGAACGTCCCCACCTCGTCGTGCGTCATCAGGTCGCCGGGGCGCGGGAAGTTGCACACCAGCACGCCCTCCGGCAGCCGCTTGTCGGCTTCACCGGTGATCAGGTCGAACTGCGCCGCGTGCTTGTACTTGTCGTTGCGCGGGTGCATGTCCAGGAAGATGCGGCCCAGGGGCTTGCCGCCCTCCAGGACGTCATAGGCCTCCACGTCCGCGTGCCACGTCTTCACGTCCTTCACCGGCTGGAAGGCCACGCCCCAGAGGCTGGAGGTGATGGCCATCACGCCGTCCTTCACCCGCGCGTACTCCAGGTAGGGCCGCACCGTCTGCGAGTCGTAGCCGAAGCGCTCCGCGCGCACCCGGTCCTCGTAGTAGTCCTGGTCCCACGGCTCCACCATGGTGGCGCCCTTCACATCCTTCTTCTTGCGCGCCAGGAGCTCCGCCATCTCCTTCTTCGCGCGGGCCTCCGTGGCCTGCGCCAGCTGGTCGATGAAGTCCGAGGCCGCCTGCTGCGTGCGCGTCATCCGCGTCTCGGTGGTGAAGGCCGCCCAGTGCGCGTACCCCAGCAGCGTCGCCAGCTCGTTGCGCTTCTCGATGAGCTGGGAGAGCACCTCCTGGTTCTTCGGGAACGCGCGCTGCCGGTACGCGCGCCACAGCTTCTCGCGCGCCTTGGCGTTCTTCGCGTACGTCATGAACGGGAAGTAGTCCGGGTAGTTGCTGGTGATGACCACCTTGCCGTCCGCGCCCGGCGCGTGCGCCTTCTTGTAGTCCTCCGGCAGCCCGTCCAGCTCCTTGGGCGTGAAGGCCACGGTGCGGATGTCCTCGGCGATGTTCTGCCCGAACTGCTGGCCCAGCTTGAGGATCTCGTCGTTGAGCGCCTTCACCTTCTGGCGCGTGGGCTCGTCGCGGTCCACGCCCGCGCGGCGGAAGTCCAGCAGCGCGCGGTCCACCCAGTGGCGCGTGGGCTCGTCCGACTTGGACAGGTCCACCAGCGACAGCGCGTCATAGACGCCGCGGTCCTGGGACAGCGCCACGTTGGCCGCGTCCACCTGCTGCTCGCACTCGCGGGCCGCGTCGCGCATGGCGGCGTCCGGGTGCACCTCGTGCGTGAGGCTGGAGCGGTTGGACGCGTTGATGAGCGCCGTCTGCGCCTCGTCATACGCCTTGAGCACCGCCTGCCCGTTCGTCTTCGCGTCCAGCTTCTTCAGCGCGACCACCTGTGCCTGGGCGCGCTCCAGGTCCGCCTTGCACAGGGCCTTGAAGGCGTCCGGCGTGCCCGCGAGCGCGTCGGAGCCCTTGAAGGGCGCCAGCTGGGTCTTCGCCGCGTTGGCGGCGATGCGGGCCTGGGCCTCGCGGTTCTGGGTGATGCTGCCGTTGGAGCAACCCGTCGCGGCGAGCGCCGCCACGATGGTGAGCGCGGGGATTCTCAAAGGGGCTTCCTCCACAAATGGACTGACGTGAAACGCCGGCCCGTCATGCCACATCCCCACCCCTCTCCGCCCGTCCGCAGTGAACGGC
>NZ_RAWB01000036.1 GCF_003612055.1 Corallococcus llansteffanensis | reverse complement strand
CTCCCCGCGAGGAGCGCCCCGCCCGGCCGCCGCGCGAGGAGCGTCCGCCGCGCGACCCCAAGAGCCTGCCCGGCGAGCTGACCTTCAAGCCGTTCAGCGCGCTGGCGCCGTCCGCGCCCGTGAAGTCCGGTGGTGAAGGAGAGGGCTCCTCGGAGGGCTGAAGTCCATGGCGAAGCGGCTGGGAGAGCGGTTGATTGAGGCCGGCCTCGTGACACCCGGGGCCGTGGAGCAGGGGCTGGAGCACCAGAAGATCACCGGCCACAAGCTGGGGGACTGTCTGGTGGAGCTGGGCCTGCTCCAGGAGGCCGCGCTCCTGCGCCTGCTGGCCAATGAGTTCCAGACCCGCTTCGTCACCGCGGACAAGCTGGCGAAGGTCCGCATCGACACGAAGGTGCTGGACAAGCTGCCGGTGCGGCTGGCGGAAGCGCAGAACGTGCTTCCGCTGGCCATCGACCCGGAGCGCAAGCTGTTGTCGGTGGTGGCCGCCGAGCCGCAGAACAAGTCGCTGCTCGACGAGATCGCGCTCGTCACCGGCATGTCGGAGGTCTACGCGTACATCGGCCTGCGCAGCGCCATCTCCGCCGCCATCCGCAAGCACTACTACGGCGACCCCACCGCCTTCACCTCGCTGCTGGAGGGCCCGCACGGCGGTGGGCCCCGGCGTCCGGATGCGCCCGCGAGCAACAACGGGAGCTCCGAGTCCGGCCGCAGCCACACCTCCACCGGCCGAAGCCCCACCAGCATCCAGATGCGCCTGGAGACGGACGCGCGGATGCGGCTGCAGCGGGCCGGCAGCGGCACCCACGTGGCCCGCGCGACCCAGCGGCGCGAACCGGGCGGCCCCCGCGGCCTCATCAGCGACACGGACTACGTGGAGACGCTCAGCCTGATGGTGGGGCTGATGGAGCAGGACCGGCCCCGGCACCGGGGCCACTCGGCGCAGCTCGCGCGACAGGCGGGCATCGTCGGCCAGCGCATGGGCATGCCGCACAAGGAGCTGGCGGCGCTGTCCATCGCCGCGTACCTGCACGACCTGGGCAAGCCCGCGGAGCGCCACTTCTCCCTGGCGAGCAACGCGGCCAACGCGGAGTGGAAGGCCCAGGCGAAGGCGTGCTGCCGCGCGCCCACCAAGCTCTTTGAAACGGTGCACCTGCCCACGCAGGTGAACACCATCCTCGCGCAGCTCTACGAGGCCTGGGACGGCTCCGGCACGCCCCAGGGCGCCAAGGGCGAGGACATCACCCTGGGCGCGCGCATCCTGGCCGCGGTGGACAGCTTCCTGGAGCTGACCAAGAACCCGGGCAACGCGCACGGGAAGGTCTTCACCAAGCAGCAGGCGCTGGAGCACCTGCGCAAGCACGCGGGCATCCTCTACGACCCGGTGGTGGCGGACATCGTCGGCCAGCTCCAGAGCGGGGAGCTGCTGCTCCACCGGATCGCCAGCGAGGGGCGCCAGGTGCTCATCGCCGAGCCGGACGAGGCCACGCGCAGCGAGCTGCTGGAGGCGGTGCTCAAGCAGGAGCTGGTGGCGCACGCGCTGTCCACGCTGGACGGCGCGCTGGATGGGCTCGCGCGGCAGGACTGCGACGTGCTGGTGGTGGGCTTGCGGCTGGGGCAGCAGGAGGTGCTGGAGCTGCTGGAGGCGACGCGCGCCTCGCCGGAGAGCGCGGGCCTGCCCATCGCCGTGGTGGGTGAGCCGGATGCGCAGGCGCGCGAGCGGCTGCTGCTCGCGGGCGCGACGGCGGTGCTGTCCCCGGGCGACAAGGCGGAGGTGGCGCGCACGGTGCTCGCCCTCTTCCAGGACCGGGTGCAGCACAACGGCCCGGGCCGGGTGGTGCGCGGCAGCTTCGACGAGCTGCCCCCGCGCGACCTGCTGCGCACGCTGGGCGGGGGCCGCAAGAGCGGGCGGCTCCAGCTTCGCCACCACACGCTGGAGGGCTACCTGCACCTGGAGCGGGGCCGCGTCGTCTACGCCTCCTTCGGCGGACACGCGGGCGAGCCCGCGCTGCAGGCCCTGCTCAAGCTGAAGCAGGCGGACTTCCTCTACGACCCGGACGCGCTGCTCCTGGACATGCCGCAGCTCGACCAGGACCTGGAAGCCCTGGCCGGAGCGCTCAGCGCAGGGTGAGGTTGAAGAGGCGCGCGGCGTTGGCGGTGGTGACGGCCGCCACCTCCTCCAGCGAGACGCCCTTCAGCTCCGCCACCTTCTTCGCCGTCTCCAGGACGTGCGCGGGCTCGTTCTTGCGGCCGCGGTGCGGCACCGGCGCCAGGTAGGGGCTGTCCGTCTCCACCATCAGGCGCTCCAGCGGCGCGAAGCGGACGGCGTCCTGGAGGGCCTCCGTCTTCTTGTAGGTGATGACGCCGGACAGCGAGATGAAGAAGCCCCGGTCCAGGTAGCGCCGCGCCGCGGCCGTGTCGCCGGTGAAGCAGTGGATGACGCCGCTCGTGACGTCCTCCGCCGCCAGCGCCGCGTCGCAGTCCTCATGCGCGTCGCGCACGTGCACAACCAGCGGCTTGTTCAGTCGCTTCGCGAGCGCGCCCTGGCGCCGGAAGACGGTGGCCTGCACCTCGCGCGGCGAGTGGTCGTAGTAGTAGTCCAGCCCGGCCTCGCCCACCGCGCGCAGCTCCGGACGGGCGCAGGTGCGCTCCAGCATCTCGAAGTCCCCCTCCGTGGCGCGGGCGGCCTCGTGCGGGTGGATGCCCAGCGTGGGCGACAGGAAGTCCGGGTGCCGGGCCGCCACCTCCAGCGCGTGGCCCCAGTCCCCGGGGCCGTGGAACTGGCCCACCAGCACCGCGTGCACGAGCCCTGCGGCCCGGGCGCGCTCCAGCACCGGCCCCACCTCCGCGTAGTCCTTCGGCTCCAGGTGGCAGTGCGCGTCAACCAGTCTCATGGGCCCTCCCGAAACAGCTCTTCCAGCTCCAGTCTCGCCTCTTCCGAGGCGAAGGTGGGCACGGAAGCGCGCACGCGCTCCATCCCGTCCGGTACGCCCAGCCGCCACACGCCATCCGCCGCGTCCAGCCGGTCGTCCTCGGGCGCGGCGCGGTCCTCCAGCACGGAGAGCAGCCAGGGCAGCGCCTGGGCATCCCCCAGCCGTCCCAGGCCGCGCGCGGCGGCGCCCCGGCACGGGTCCTTCGCGTCCTGGAGGATGTCCTTCAGCCGCTCCAGCGCGCCCGGCACCTTCAGCTCGCCGCACAGCTCCACCGCGAGCGCCCGGTCCGTGCTCCACTTCTTGCGCGTGCGCTGCATCAGCCACTCCGCGCCCGCCGGGTCTCCCAGCTTCATCAGCACGCCCGCCGCCTGCGTCTTGTCGAACGCGGGCAGCAGCCACTTGCCGAAGAGGCGCTTCACCGCCGGCAGCGCGCGCGCGTCCTCCAGCTCCGCCAGCGCGCCCAGCGCGCGGAAGCGCAGCGTGTCCACGTCCAGCGCGGCCAGCAGCACCTCCAGCCCCGCGGGGTGCTTGAGGGCCGCGATGCCGCGCGCGGCCTCGAAGCGCACCTCCGGCGTGGGGTCCTCCAGCATGCCCGCCAGCGCCCCGCGCGCGTGGGGTAGCGCGAGGTCCGCCAGCCTTCCGGTGGCCTCCAGCCGCACCCGCGTGTCCTCGTCGCGCAGGCGGGGCAGCAGCGTGTCCGGGAGCTGCTCCGGCGGCAGCACCACCGACGCGAGGCCCACCCCGGAGCGGCGCACCTCCGGCTGGGCATCCGCGAGCAGCCGGACCAGCGCGTCCGTGAACTCCGCGGCGTGCGCGGGCTCCTCGGACGCCAGGTGGAACAACAGGTCCGCCGCCTCCGCACGGCTCGCCGGGCGCTTGTCACGCTCCAGGTTCACCAGTGCGCGGTCCCGCTCGGAACGCCAGTCCGCCACGTCTCGTCACCTCGCTGCCGGGTGGCGACATGGCCACCCGGCGTGCCCCCTGAGTTGTTTCGAGCGACTTCGAGCTACTTCACTTCACTGCCGGGCGGCACGTCGCCCGGGTCCAGCAGGGACAGGTCCTTGCCGCCCGGGCCGGCCGTCAGCAGCATGCCGCGTGACTCGATGCCCTTGAGCTTGCGCGGCTTGAGGTTCGCCACCACCACCACGCGACGGCCCGCCACCGCCTCCGCCGTGTACGCCTCCGCGATGCCGGAGACGATGGTGCGCGGCGTGCCCTCGCCCAGGTCCACCTCCAGCTTGAGCAGCTTGTCCGCGCCCTTCACCTTCTCCGCGGCCACGATGCGCCCCGCCTTCAGCACCACCTTGGCGAAGTCCGCGTACTCGATGTCCGCCGAGGGCACGGGCTCTGGAGTCCCCGCCCCCGCCCCGGCGCCGGGTGACGCCTGCGTGGTGGGTACCGTGGCCTGTGATTCCGGCGGCTTCGCGTCCATGGGCTTCTTCTCCGACTTCTTGTCCTTGCCCCCAGACCCCGGGGCCGGAATATCGGCCACGGGGTTTTTGATGATGGCGTTGACCCGCTCCTCTTCCAGCCGCGGCAGCAGCGGCTCCGGCGTCCCCAGCGGGCGGCTCCGGTCGAGAAGTGGATACTTCGCGGTGGCGAGCGCCTGGAACGTCAGGGGCGGCGCGTTGAGCTGGGCGAACAGCCGCTCCGACACGCGCGGCGTCACCGGGGCCAGCAGGGCGCCCAGCAGGTACGCCACGTCCGCCGCGTCCGACAGGTCGGCCCTGGCGGCCTCCGCGTCCTTCTTCACCAGCGCCCACGGCGCCGCCGTCTGGAGGAAGGCGTTCGCGGTGGACGCGATGTCCGTGATGATCTTGATGGCGGCGCGGTACTCCAGCTTCTCGAACGCCTCGCGCACCTCCGGCACGCGGGCCAGGGCCTGCTCCACCAGCGTGCGCCCCGCCCCTTCCTGGCGGCCCGGCGCGAGCTTTTTCTCCAGCGGCCCCGCCAGCATCGACAGCGCGCGGTTGGCCAGGTTGCCCACGTTGTTGACGAGCTCGCCGTTCACCCGCAGGCGGAAATCCTTGAGGTTGAGGTCCAGGTCCTCCACGCCCGCGCCCAGGTTGGCCGCGTAGAAGTAGCGCAGGTAGCTGGGGTCCAGGAGGTCCAGGTAGTCCCGCGCGGCCACCATGGTGCCGCGGCTCTTGGACATCTTCTCCCCGTTCACGGTCAGGTGCCCGTGCACCTTGATCTCATTGGGGATGTGCAGCCCGGCGACCTTCAGCACCGCAGGCCAGAACAGCGCGTGGAAGTAGACGATGTCCTTGCCGATGAAGTGGACGATGCGCGTGGGCGCGTCCTTGGCCCAGTACTCCAGCGCGTCCTTCGCGCGGCCGGACTCCTTCGCCCACTTCTCCGTGGTCGCGATGTAGCCGATGGGCGCGTCCAGCCAGACGTAGAAGAACTTGTCCGTCTCCCCCGGGATGGCGAACCCGAAGTAGGGCCCGTCGCGGCTGATGTCCCAGTCCGCCAGGCCCTTCTCGAAGAAGCCCTGGAGCTGGGTGGCGAGGCCCGGGTGGATGAAGCCGGGGCGCTTGAGCACCTCCTGGAGGAAGGACTCGTGGCGCGACAGCTTGAAGAACAGGTGCACGGAGTTGCGGCGCACCGGCGGCGTGCCGCACAGCGCGCAGCGCGGCTCGATGAGGTCCGTGGGGTTGTACGTCTTGCCGCACTTCTCGCACGCGTCGCCGTACTGATCCGCCGACTTGCAGTTGGGACAGGTGCCCCGGATGAAGCGGTCCGGCAGGAAGCGCTTGTCCTTCTCGCAGTAGGTCTGCTCGATGTCGCGGCGGTCGATGTCGCCCGCGTCCTTCAAGCGCCCGTAGATGAGCTCCGCGTAGTGGCGGTTCTCCGGCGAGTTGGTGGAGTGGAAGTAGTCGAAGCGGACATCCAGGTCCTGGAAGTCGCGCTGGTGCTCGTCGTGGAAGCGCGCGACGAACTGTTCGGGCGGGATGCCCTGCTTCGCGGCGTTGATTTCAATGGGCGTGCCGTGGGTGTCGTCCGCGCAGAAATAGACGACGTCCTGGCCGCACGAGCGGAGGAAGCGGACGTAGATGTCCGTCTGGACGTACTCGACGACGTGGCCGAGGTGGATGGCGCCGTTCGCGTACGGAAGGGCACTGGTGACGAGGATTCTCTCCGCCATGGACTCTCCTGAGGGCGGCGGACCATAGCCGCTCGGGGAAACGAGGTCATCGATCAACATGCGCGCCCACAGGTGCATGGCACGATGGTGGATGTTATCGACCCATCCGCATGTGCACCGTCCTCATCCTCCGTGACATCCACCCCGAGTGGCCGCTGGTCCTCGCCGCCAACCGGGATGAGCTCTACGCGCGTCCAGCCCACGGGCCGCGGATCCTCTCCGAGTCACCGCGCGCCGTGGGCGGCCAGGACGTGGAGCGGGGCGGAACGTGGATGGGTGTAACGCACGACGGGGTGTTTGTCGGCCTGACGAACCAGCGGGGCGCCCGCGGCCTGGGCCCGGCCCCCCGCTCGCGGGGCGAGGTCGTCCTGCGCGCCCTCCAGGCCGGGTCGGTGGAGGCCATCGAGCGCTACCTCGGCACCCTGCCCGCCCCGGAGTTCCTGCCCTTCAACCTGCTCTACGGGGACGCGCGCGGCCTGCGGGTGGCCTACGCGCGGCCAGGCCATGCGCGCCTGTTGCACGAGGACGTGCCGCCCGGTGTCCACGTGCTCCCCAATGACAACCTGGACAACCTCGCCCTGCCCAAGGTGGCGCGGGCCCACGCGCTCGCGGAAGGGGTGGCCCGGCGCCCGTGGCCGGAGCTGGTGACGGGGCTCCAGGCGGCCCTGGCCGACCATGCCCTGCCACCCCGGGACGCCGCGACGGGGCCGCTGATGGAGAACGACCTGCCGGCGGACTTCCTCCAGCGGCTCCAGGCCCTGTGCATCCACACGGAGGTGTACGGGACGCGCTCGTCGGCCATCGTCGCGCTGGCACCCGGCCGAGTGGGGCACTACCTGGCCACGGACACGGCGCCCTGCCAGGGCGGCTGGCGCGACGTGACGGGGCTGCTCACCGCCCGCTGAGGCCCGCGCGAAAGCCGCGAGCCGTGCGGCTTTCAGTCCAGCCGCGCCCGCATCACCGCGTCCCGGCCCGCGTCGTACGCGGACTCGAAGGCGGGCCCCCGGCCGGTGAAGGCGTCCACCGGCGGCGCGGGCACATCCACGCGAACCTCCCGCACGTCGCAGTCCAGGTCGCCCCGGTAGAAGGCGGGCTCCCCGGTGACGTTGATGGCGATGAGCCGCGCGCCCGGGAACTGCTGGCAGGCGTCGTGGATGGGGGTCGCGGACACGCGGTCCGCGCCCGGGTCGATGCGCTCCAGCGTCGCGTCCTCGAACAGGAGCGGGTTGGCGGCGCTCGCGGCCACGGCCTCCGACAGCGGCCCCTGCGTCACGGTGACGAGCCGCAGCCCCTGCTCCGTGGGGGCCTGGTGGAAGGTGACGAACGGCACGGGCAGGTCCTCCACGCGCGCGCCCTCGTAGTAGCGCTCCAGCACGTGGGCGAAGCGCTCGTGGCTCAAGCGGGGCGCCGTGGCCGCCGCGCCCGCAGCGCCCAGCGCTCCCACCGCGAGGGCCGGGGTCAGCGCGCCGCCCGACACCAGCACCGCCAGCAGGCCGACGGCCGCCCCCACCGCGCCGCGCACGCCGGTCGTCCTGCGCGTCTCCTGCTCGTAGGCGGCGAAGAAGTCCCGGTAGCGCTGGCGCAGGTTGCCCCGGGGTTCGGAGGCGTAGAGCCCGCCCACCACCGCGCCCATGCTGTTGCCCACCACGCAGTCGATGGGGATGCCCCGGGCCACCAGCGCATCCAGCGCGCCCACGTGCGCGAGCCCCTTGGTGCCGCCCACCGACAGCACCACGCAGGTGCGAGAGGGCGTCCCGCGCACACCGCGCCGGCACGACACGCCTCCGAAGCCCAACACCAGCGCCAGCACCACGACACCCAGCCGCCGCCCCATGCGTCCTCCTGTGCGGGAAAGCGCGGCCACCCTACCCCGTTCCAGCGCGACAGCCTCCGTGTCGCCTGCCCGCCGGCTCGCCGGCTCGCCCTCCTGGCCCGCCGCGCGAGTTCCTGGCCCCGGCGCTGGCTCAAGCGGACCTGCCGCTTCGAGCGCTGAAGCCCGCGCATCCGCCGCTGCTGGCACCGCGACACGGGGCGAGCCCGCAAACACAACCGCCCCCGGGACAAGAGCCCCGGAGGCGGAAGATGGACCTTCACGGTGCCCGGCGTGGAGTCACGCCGGGCGCGTGGAAGGGCTTAGTACGTGGCCTTCAGCGACGTGCCGCTGTACGACGTGTAGCCGCGGAGCATGATGTACATCTTGCCCGCCGCCGTCTTCGCCGCCGCGTTGCACGTCTCCGCGTTGCCGGAGAGGTACGGACGGCAGTCGTAGGACGTCGTGGTCGGCGCGGAGCCGAACTTGATGTACATGTCCGCGTCACCCGTGCCGCCGCTCAGCACGTAGCTGGACGCCTTGGCGGCCGGCAGGTCGATGCAGTAGTTCGTCTCGGAGCCGGAAGCGCCCGACAGGCCCGTCTTCGCGACGCCGTTGGTCAGCGTGATGCACGTCGGAGGCGTCACCGTACCGCCCACGCCCACCGCTTCCCAGGCGGCCGTCACGGCAGCCTGCGTCGCCGCGTCGTAGCCCAGCGCCACGGCGGCCTGGACCGTCCAGGTCTTCGCCTGGGCGAACGTGGTGCCCGCCGTGTAGATGTCCGTGTTGGCCTTGTACCAGATGCGGGCGGCCTTCTCGACGCCGATGGCCGGCACCACGATGGTGGAGCGACCGCGCGGGTGCGTGCCACCCTTGGCGAGCAGCGCGAACGCCAGGTTGGGCACGCCGGAGCTGTAGTGCACGTCCGTGCTGGACGTCACGTTGGCCGCCCAGTCCTTGGACGCGCCGTCCTTCGCCGGGTCATCCATGTAGCGGAGCGCGTCGCCGGCCGTGGCGGGCGTCCACACGTCCTCGCCGACCTTCCAGATGTCCGCGCCGGTGCTCCAGCCGGTGTTCCAGCTCTCGCAGACCGCGCCGAACGTGTCGGACATGGCCTCGTTCAGACCGCCGGACTGGCCGGAGTACGTGAGGTTGGACTCGTACGACGTCACCGCGTGGGTCAGCTCGTGGACCGTGACGTCCGCGTCCTTGCCCAGCGCGATGGAGTTCACGCCGTCGCCGTCGCCGTACACCATCTGGGTGCCGTCCCAGTAGGCGTTCACGTAGTTGGTGCTGTAGTGCACCGTGCTGATGAGCGTGGCGCCCGCGTTGTTGAGCGAGTCGCGGTTGAAGAGCGTCTTGTAGCAGTTGTAGGTGTAGCCCAGCATGTCGTAGTTGATGTCGACGTGCGTGTCACCGGTGGCCGCCTGGCCCTCGCTGCGCTTGAGCGTACCCGGCGTGCTCGTGCCGTTGTTCGCGCTGTACAGCTTGCGGTTGAGCGCCGTGTGGATCTCCGGCGTGCGCGTGATGATGGCGCCGTTGATGGCGTCCACATAGACGCGGTCGCGCAGCGGCATCAGGGCGGTCTCGCCCGTCACCGTCACCTCGTGGGCGAGGCGCAGACGCTGGTCGTCCTCGGCGCGGATGTAGACCAAGCGCGTGCCAGTGACGGCCAGGCCCTTGCCCTGCGTGTCACGCAGCGCCGCGGTGCGCGCCGACTCGGCGGAGACCACGGGACGCGCGGAGAGCTGCCCGCCGCTGCGCGCGGAACCGTTCGCGGCGTAGATGTCGCCCGTGGGGGCCACGTGCACCACCAGCTCCTCGTTCACCACCGGCAGACCGTTCAGCGTCTGCGCATAGCGCACGTGCGAAACGCCCTGCTCGTCCACCGACACCTTGCGGACCTGCAGGTCCGAGGCGTTCAGGCGGAACAGCGACGCGATGCCGGGCATGGAGCCGGCGATGGCCGTGTGCACGTCCGCCGCCGCGAAGCCCGTGAGGGGGCGGTCGGCCTGGCCCAGGCGGCCCTGGATGGTGTGCGGAGTCCCGTCCGCGTTCGTTCCGACAATCTGGGCGCCCGGAATCGCACTCAGCGCGCTCTGCACATCCGCGACCTCATCCGGCTTCTGGAGATCGTTCGAAGGGTTGGAATCCGTCTCCCCGACGCCGCAGGCGGCGAGAGGGAGGGTGGCGAGAAGCGCAGTGACGAAACGGGTGGTGCGAACCAAGGTGGTTCCTCCTGCCCGGCGAAGGGGGTCGTCGCCGTGGCAGCGCTCCTTTCAGCATTCTTCAGGCCAACTCATTAAGTGCCCGGAATAGCTCGCAGTAAGCGGGAACGCCGTCACGGCCCTGGCACATCCGAGCGCTGGAAATCTTCTGAAATCTGCAAGAAGACGTTACGCCAGAGGGTCCAGGTGCCTGGATTCACTGGGGATTCGGCCATTTCCCCGCACCTGTCCTGAACCGTGACAGTGCACGCGGGGTGTGTCCTGTATTCAAGCAATTCTCGGTTGACGGTTTTTTCTTGGTGAGCAAAGCACCGCCGGGTTTCAGCGCGGCAGGCCCAGCAGCACGCGCGCGCGGCCGTCCATGGGGAGCGCGGCCTCTTCCACGGTGGTGAAGCCGGCGTCGCGGGCGACGTCGGCCAGGTGCCGCATCCACGGCTTGTAGGGCATGCCGTTGTCGGAGCAGCACGGCACGACGGCAAAGCCCAGGCCGTGGCGCGCGGCGTACTCGATGATGACGCGGGTGGCGCCGTCGGGGTGCATGCCCACCACCAGCTCCGCTTCGCACGGCTCGTCCAGGGTGAAGGGCCGCTGGGCGTACTTCACCGGCAGGTGTTTGTGGCGCAGGTCGAAGGTGGTGACGGTGCGCCCGCGCTGGGTGAGCGCCTCGTTCAGCTTCCCCTGGCCGCCGGCCACGTCATAGACGCGGGTGGCCTGGGGGAAGCGCGTGACGAGGAGGTCCGCGAAGAGGTCGAAGCGCCGCTTGTCCGCCATGGCCCTCCTCTACCCCAGGCCTTCCCGGCGCGCACGTCCGGGCGCTGCCCCGGCCGGTGCTCAGGCGCGGGTGCACACCGTCCAGAGCAGCCGTTCGATGACGAGCTTCCCGCTGGCGGAGGACTTCAGCGCCAGGTCCGCGTCCGCGCACGCCACCAGGGCGTTGAGCAGCTCGCGGCGCTCGTAGCGCGCGGCGGCCTGCATGCCGAACGCGAGCGCCCACGCGTTGGGCGTCTTGCGCTTGGCTGCCTTCAGCTCCGCCTCCAGCTTCGGGAGGATGCGCGTCTCCACGTCGCGGCCGTTCTTGGGCGGCTGGCCGTTGGCGTACCGCTCCAGCCAGGCGTGGTTCTCCAGGAGCGAGCGGACGATGGACGCCACCGCGCCCAGAAGCTGCAGCGCGTGCGTCCCCTGCCCCATCGCGTCCTCGGCGTAGGAGAGCGCGTCCCGCAGCTCGCGCTTCTGGAGGGACTCCGTCAGCTCGAAGAACTCCTCCTCGCGCGCATGGTGCACCAGCAGCGCCACGTGCGCCGCTTCGATGGTGGGCCCTTCCGCGTAGACGGCCAGCTTCTCCAGCTCCGACTGGAGCAGCCGGATGTTGCCGCCGATGCGCTCCTTCAGCCCCTCCAGCGCGCCTGGCCCCAGCTTCTTCTTGAGCGGGGCCAGGAACTCGCGGGCGATCTCCGTGAGGTCCAGGTCCTTGTGGCGCGCGGCCACCTTGCGCTCGAAGAGGCGGCCCTTGTCCTGCGCGAACTTCAGCAACGGGCTGCGCGAGTCCACGTCCGTGGCCGCCAGCACCAGCGCATGGCCCGGAGGCACGCCCTTCTGGAGCAGCTCCAGCAGCGCGGACGCGTCGCCCTCGGGCGCGCTGATGCGCTCCTCCCGGCAGAAGGCCGCGGCTTCCTGGAGGAAGGTGAGGTCCACGTCCGCCAGGTCCACGTTCAGCTCGTCCTTCCACTGCTCCACGGACGGCGCGCCGGGCACGCGGGGATCCAGCTGATCCACGCCCCAGCCCGCGCGGCCCGCGAGCGCCAGCAGCCGCCTGGCGCCCTCCTTGCGCTTGCCGGCCTTCCACGCGTCGCGCGCCTTGGCCAGCGCGTCGCCCTTGCCCTTCTTGGGCGCGAGGAACTCCGGGTCCCGGACGAGCACCACCTTGCGGCCGGGGAACAGCGGCAGCGTGGCCAACTCCTGCGCCACCTCGCGCGGGGAGGCCGCGTCCAGCACCGCGAGGTTCAGCCCCATGGAGGCGTCCGGCACCAGGGTCTTCACCAGCTCGTCGGCGCCCTTGCGGACGAGGAACTCCTCGCCCCACAGCAGGTACAGCGGCCACACCTTGCCGCCCTTCACCTCCGCCAGCACCTCGTCCATGTCCGCGCTCACCGGCCCTCCACGCACAGCTCGATGAGCAGGCGCTCCAGCTGCAACCGGGGCGCGCCGTTGCGCGTCCCGATGGCCGTGCGCGCTGACTCCAGCAGCGCATGGCGCCGGTGCAGCGCGGCCTCCGACGTGCGCGCCGCCACCTCCGCCGCCAGCGCCTTCAGGTCCCGGTTCGCCATCCCGCCCTCCGCCTCCGCCTTCACGAGCGACACGTCACGCGTCCACAACAGCAGGAGCTCCAGCGCCGCGTCCGCGTCCTCGCGCGAGCCCCCGTGGCCTTCCGCGAAGCGCAGCAGGCCCGGGATGTCGTTGCCGCGCAGGGACTCGAAGGCGGTGATGACGTCCTTGCGCTGCGCCAGCGCCTTCACGTCCAGCGCGAGCGCGCGGCCCAGGCTGCCGCCGGACATCACCGCGGCCAGGGCGGCGGTGTCCGCGTCCAGCTTGCGCGCCTTCTGCACGTGCTCGGCGACCAGCTCCACGGGCAGCGGGCCGAAGTGCACCTTGCTGCACCGGCTGCGGATGGTGGGCAGCAGGCGGTCCATGGCGGACGCCACCAGGATGAGGGTGGTCTCCGAGGGCGGCTCCTCCAGCGTCTTGAGGAAGGCGTTCTGCGCCTGGACGTTCATCTGCTCCGCGCTGACCAGGATGGCCACCTTGCGCTTCGACTCCAGGCCGCGCAGCGCCAGGCGCTCCTGGAGCTGCCGGATCTGCTCCACGCGCAGCTCGCGGCTGGGCGTGCCGGTGAAGTCCGAGCGGCCGGCCAGCCCCCGTGACACGCGCTCGTCATCCGGCATCACCCAGGTGACGTCTGGGTGCAGCCCCCGGGCGATGCGCGTGCAGCTGGCGCAGGTGCCGCAGCCGACCTCCGGGGCCTCGGGGCACGTGAGGGCCTGGGCGAGCCCCACCGCGGCCAGCTCCTTGCCCACCCCTTCCGGACCGGCGAACAGGTAGGCGTGGTGCACCGAGCCCGTCCGCAAGGCCGCTTGCAGCGCGTCCACCGCGCGGGGCTGTCCCTGCACCGAAGCGAGCGTCATGGGGGCGTGTATCTCCGCTCGGCGGGCACCCGTCAACCGCCGCCTTGACCCCCGTGCGCGGGGCCGGTCAGATTCCCGGAACGTGCTGAACTTCCTCGAAGGCCATCTCCCCCTGGTGGCGGGCGCCATCCTGACGGTGCTCCTGCTGGGCATCCATGGGACCACCCGCGACCCGGACCTGCGCGACGACCTCAAGCGCGCGGTGCGGATGCTGGTCGCGTTCCTGGCGCTGCGGCTCATCGCGCGCTTCCTGCCGGAAGCGTCGACGCCGGAGGGGCTGCGCAAGGCCCTGGGCGTGGGCTGGATGCTCACGTTCGCCTACGGCGTCATCCGCGCGGCGGTGGCGTTCGCGCTGAAGCTCGTGCGGATGCGCTCGCCGGTGACGACGCCCAAGATCCTCCGCGACGTCATCGACTTCACGCTCTACGCGCTCGCCACGGTGCCCATCCTCCAGAGCCAGCTCAACCTGGACCTGGCGGGCCTGGTGGCCACGTCCGCGGTGCTGACGGTGGTCATCGGCCTCGCGCTCCAGGAGACGCTGGGCAACCTCTTCGCGGGCCTGTCGCTGCAGTTGGACCGCCCCTTCGAGGTGGGCGACTTCATCCGCATCGGTGAGCACACCGGGCGCGTGGTGCACATCGGGTGGCGCTCCATCCGCGTCGCGAACTTCCGGCGCGAGCTCATCACCCTGCCCAACAGCATGGTGGCCAAGGAGCACGTGAAGAACTTCACCCAGCACCGCGAGCCCGTGGGCATCGAGGTGCAGGTGGGCGTGTCGCTGGACGCGCCGCCCAACCAGGTGAAGCAGGCCCTGCTGGACGTGGCCCGGGAGATTCCGCAGATCCTCGTGCAGCCGCCGCCCCTGGCGCGCACGGTGTCCTTCGGCGAATCCAACGTGCAGTACATGGTGCGCGTCTTCCTCAACGACTTCGCGCTGTCGGACAGCGTGCGGGAGGAGCTGCACACGCGGCTGTGGTACCGGCTGCGCCGCGAGGGCCTGGAGCTGCCCCACGCCCAGCGCACGGTGCACCTGCGCCGCGAGGGCGGCGCGAAGCGGCGGGAGCTGGCGGACAACACCGTGCGCGACCTCTTGCGCCAGGTGGACCTCTTCGCGCCGCTGGGCCCGGAGGAGCTGGAGCGCCTGCACCGCGAGGTCGTCGTGCGCCGCTTCGGCCAGGGCGAGCGCATCATCCAGGAGGGCGACGAGGGCGGCACCTTCTACGTCGTGGCCGCTGGCGAGGTCAGCGTGCGCGCCGGCACGATCCAGGCCGAAATCACGCGCCTGGGCCCGGGCCACTACATCGGAGAGATGTCCCTGCTCACCGGCGAGCGCCGCGCCGCCACGGTGGTGGCCCTCCAGGACGCGGTGCTGCTGGAGTTGGACCGGCCCACCTTCGCCCGCCTGTTCTCCGACTACCCGGGCCTGGCCCGCCAGCTCTCCGCGCTCCTGGCCCAGCGCCGCACCCAGCTGCGCGCCGTGGCCCAGGCCTCCGGCGGAGGACCGGACCACACGCCCGAGGCGGGCCGCATCCTTGGACGGCTGCGTCAGCTCTTTGGCCTGACACACGAGTAGTGGATTTCCGGGATACCACTCCGGGGCAAACCAGACCCGGTTCGCATACACAGTCAGGTTTGCGTGGTGGGCTGGACGGCATGCATCCGACCAGGGGGCTCGGGCCTTTGACGCTCGGCGTGGGAAGGGTTTAAACGTTCACACATGCAATCGGTCCGTGGCTTCCCCGCACGATTAGGTGCCCTGCTCCTTCCTGGCGTGCTGCTGATGGTCCTGCCCCAGGGCGCTGCGGCCACCGCACCGGTGAAGACAGACGTGACACGCGCGAGCCTGGAGCGGCTGTCGCAGCGCCGCGTGTTCTTCGGCCATCAGTCCGTGGGCGGCAACATCCTGGATGGGGTGCGCGGCCTGGCGCCGGCGACCTCCGTGGTGGAGGTGAAGGACCCTGGCGCGACGCTGGGGCCCGGCACGCTGGCGCATGCGTTCGTGGGACAGAACGAGCAGCCGGAGACGAAGCTCGCGCACTTCGAGCGCCTGCTGGACGGGGGCCTGGCGCGGCAGGTGGACGTGGCGCTGATGAAGTTCTGCTACATCGACTTCAACAGAGGCACCGACGCGAAGGCCCTGTTCGAGAAGTATCGCGCCACGCTCGCGGGCCTGAAGACGCGCCACCCGGGCGTCACCTTCGTCCACGTCACCGCGCCCCTGACGACGGTGCAGCGCGGGGCGCGGGCCTGGCTCAATGAGTTGCGCGGCCGGCCCGTCTTCGGCGTGGGAGAGAACGTGTCGCGCGAGGCGTTCAACGCGCTGATGCGTCAGACCTATGACGGCAAGGAGCCCCTGTTCGACCTGGCCGCGCTGGAGTCGTCCCAGGCCGACGGCACCCGCGAGACGTATGAAGTGAACGGCCGCGCCTACCCGGCGATGGTGCCCGCGTACTCGGATGACGGCGGCCACCTCAACGCCCAGGGGCAGGCGCGCGTCGCCGCCGCGCTCGTCTCCTTCCTGGGCGCCCTGCCCGAACCCACGCGCGAGGCGCCTGCCTCCGCGAAGGCCCAGCCCTGACATATGCGCATTCCCTTGATGATGATGCTCGGCCTGGGGCCGACCGTCGCGCGTCTGAAATTGCGCCGCTGCGAGAGCGTGGGGTTGCGGCCCACCGTCTGGGGGCGCGTCTGGATTCACGGCGAGGGTGAGATCCAGGTGGGCCACCGCGTGCTGTTCGACGCGCGGATGGCCCCCATCGAGCTGCACGCGCAGCGGGGCGCGCGCATCGTCCTGGACGATGACGTGACAATCGAAGGCGGCAGCTCCATTGAAGCGCAGTCCTACGTCACGGTGGGCGCGCGCAGCCGCCTGGGGATGTGGTGCAAGGTGCTGGACAACATGTATCACCCGCTCCGGGGCAACCGGCACGCGCGCCCGCAGTCGGTGCCCATCGTGCTGGAGGAAGGCGTCACGGTGGGCAGCCGCTCCATCCTGTTGCCGGGAGCGCACCTGCAGCGGGGCGCGAGCGTGGCGCCGGGCACGGTCATCTCCCGCCGCATCCCGGCGGGTGTGTCGGTGGGCGGCTCGCCGGCCCGGGTGCTGCGGCGCGAGGTGGCGCGATGAGGCCCGGTCTTCCCACGGCGGCGGAGACCGCGCGGGCGGTGCGCGCGGGCATCCAGGTGGTGCGCACGGAGGTCCTTCCCCGCGCCGAGCGGGCCCTGGGCGTCGCGCGGGCGCGCTGGCTCTTCCGCTCCTTCCGCCTGGGCCACGGCGTGGCGGCCTACGGCACGGTGTCCGCGCGCAATGACGGCCACGCGGAGCTGGGCGACAAGCTGACGTTCCTGGGCGGCATGCTGCCCACGTCGGTGGCCTGCTACGAGGGCGCGCGGCTCCTGGTGGGCGCGGAGACCCAGTTCAACTACGGCGTGTCGCTGGAGGCGTGGGAGTCGGTGCAGATTGGCGCCCGGTGCATGTTCGCGTCCTTCGTGCGCGTGAGCGACCGGGACGGCCAGCGCATCTCGCCCATCATCATCGAGGACGACGTCTGGGTGGCCCACGGCGCCATCCTGCTGCCGGGCGTGCGCATCGGCGCGCGGTCGGTGGTGTCCGCCGGCAGCATCGTTTCGCAGGACGTGCCCCCGGACTCGCTCGCCATGGGCAACCCGGCGCGCAGCATGAGCCTGGACCTGGTGGCCCGCGAGGCCTCCAGCGCCTGAAGCCCTGCCCCTTCCCGCCACCCGGCCCTCAGTAAAACGCACCGGGTGCGTTGTTCCAGCACCGCCCTTTTCCGCTCCAGACAGGACACCCCATGAGCCCCCGTGAAACCCTCCGCACCTTCATCGTCGACACGTTCTTCGTGGATGACTTCGGCGACGATGACTCGTTCCTGCGCAAGGGCCTCATCGACTCCACCGGCATGATGGAGCTGGTGGCCTTCATCGAGACGGAGTTCCACATCAAGCTCGACGACAAGGAGCTGGTGCCGGAGAACCTGGACTCGCTGTCGCGCGTGGCGGCCTTCGTGACCCGCAAGCAATCCCTGTCGAAGGCGAGCTGACCCACCATGTGCGGCATCGCGGGGTTCACCTTCCCGGCGGGCACGGGCACCGCTCCGGCCCTCCACGCCGACCGGCTGCGCCGCATGACCGCCAGCATCAAGCACCGGGGCCCGGACGCGCAGCGGGCGCTGCTCCTGGACGGCGCCGCGCTGGGGCACGCGCGGTTGTCCATCGTGGACCTGGCCTCCGGTCACCAGCCGATGCGCGACGAGGCCACGGGCCTCACCGTCGTCTTCAACGGGGAGATCTTCAACCACGTGGAGCTGCGCGAGCAACTCGCCGGTGCGTATGCCTTCCGCACGCGCTCCGACACGGAGGTCATCCTCGCGGCGTTCCTCGCGTGGGGCATCGACTGCGTGCGCCGCTTCGAGGGCCAGTGGGCGTTCGCCCTGTGGGATCCGCGCGACCGCACGCTCTGGATGTCGCGCGACCGGGTGGGCATCTGCCCGCTGTTCTACGCGACGCTCCCGGGCGGAGACCTGGCCTTCGCGTCGGAGGCGAAGGCCCTCTTCGCGAGCGGGCTCGTCACCCCGGCGCTGGATGCCCGGGGGCTCAAGCAGACCTTCCAGCTCTGGGCGCCGGTGGCGCCGCGCACGTCGTTCGAGGGCGTGTCGCTCCTGCCGCCCGCGCACACCGCGAGGTGGCGCGACGGGGAGTTGCGGCTCCAGCGCTACTGGGACCTGGACTTCGGCGTGACGCCGGACGCGCCGGACGCACCCCGGCTGCTGGAGGAGCTGGGAGCGGTCCTGGACCGCGCGGTGCGGCTGCGGCTGCGCGCGGACGTGCCGGTGGCGGCGTACCTGTCGGGCGGGCTGGACTCCAGCCTCCTGTGCGCACTGGCGCAGGAGCAGCTAGGCGGCACGCTGCGCACGTTCTCCGTGGGCTTCGCGCACGCGCGGTTCGACGAGCGCACACACCAGGCGACGGTGGCCGAGCAGCTGCGCACGGAGCACCGCGTGGTGGAGATGCGCGACGGGGACATTGGCGCGCTGGTGCCGGGCGTCATCTTCCACGCCGAGCAGGCGATGATGCGCTCCGCGCCCGCGCCCTTCCTGCGGCTGAGCGGCTGGGTGCGCGACCACGGCATCAAGGTCGTGCTGACGGGTGAAGGGTCGGACGAGATGTTCCTCGGCTACGACCTGTTCAAGGAGACGCAGGTGCGCCAGTTCTGGGCGCGTCAGCCGGCGTCGAAGTACCGGCCGATGCTCCTGCGCCGGCTCTACCCCACGCTGTCGGTGAGCCAGCAGAGCGTGGAGCTGCTGCGCGAGTTCTTCGGCCAGGGGCTGGAGTCGCCGGACGCGCTGGCGTTCTCGCACCTGGTGCGCTGGGGCAACAGCGGCCGCATCCTGCGCTTCCTCGCGCCGGAGTTCGCCGCGAAGGTGGCGGACGAGGATCCGGTGGCGTCGGTGCTCGCGACGGTGCCCGGGGCCGTGGCCGGGTGGCGGCCGCTGGCGCGGGCCCAGTACCTGGAGGCGCGCACGCTGCTGTCGGGCTACCTGCTGTCCGCGCAGGGTGACCGCATGCTCCTGGGCAACGCGGTGGAGGGGCGCTTTCCGTTCCTGGACACCGGGGTGATGGAGTTCGCCGCGCGCGTACCGGAGCGCCTGCGCCTGCGCGGCCTGGATGAGAAGTATCTGCTCAAGCGCTTCTCGCGGGGCCGGGTGCCCGCCTCCATCCTGGAGCGCAGCAAGTTCCCCTACCGCGCCCCCATCGCGGGAGCGCTGGTGGGCCCGGAAGCCCCCGCGTGGGCCCGGGAGCTGCTCGCCCCGGAGGCCGTGGCCGCCACGGGCGTCTTCGACGCGCGCAAGGTGGAGCGGTTGGTGGCGAAGCTGCGCGCGCCGAACTCGGCGGAGAGCGAGGCGGACACCATGGCCCTGTTCGCGGTGGCCTCCACGCAGCTGCTGGCCCACCACTTCCTTTCTCCGCGTCCGGTGCCCCAGGCGGACGTGGATGCCGTGCAACTGGAGGCAGCATGAGTCCCGGGGCGAGTAGCGCTTCCACGTGGAGCCGCCCCCTCACGAGCGGACGTGGAGGCCTTGCGTCTGGAGACAACATGAGCCCCCTGGGGGACACCGCACCCGCGTGGGTGCGGGCGCACGCGCGTTCCTCGCGAGCGGACGTGGACGCCTTGCTTCTGGAGACAGCATGAGCCCGACGGCGGACACCGCGCCCGCGTGGGTGCGTGCCCATGCGAAGGCGACGCCGGACGTACCGGCGGTGGACTCTCCCTGGGGGCGAATCACCTACGGCCAGCTCGAATCACGGATGCTGGCGCTCGCGGGACACCTGCGGGACGCGGGGGTCGGACCGGGGACGCGCGTCCTCATCGCCCTGCCCCTCGGTTGCGCCGCGGCCGTGGCGGGACTCGCGGTGCAGGCGCTGGGCGCATGCGCCGTGGAGCTGGACCGGGAGACCGGCGCGGAGTCGCTGGACGGCATCCTCGCGCAGACGGGTGCGCGGCATGCGGTCCTTTTCGGCCAGGACGCCCGGCGCTGGACGGGCCGCGCCTCGCTCACCCACTGCTTCGTGGTGCACAGCTCCCGCCCCCCGGAACGTCTGCGCGCCCTGCTCGCGCCCGCGACGTGCACGTGGGTGCAGGAGGACGGTGCGGTGGATCCCGACGTCGCGTCGGAGCCGCTCACCGCCCTGCCCGCGTGGGCTCCGGACGCGCCCGCCTCCATCGTCTACACGTCCGGCAGCACGGGCACGCCCCGGGGCGTCATCCAGACGTTCGCCAACATCGCCGCGAACACGCGCTCCATCGTGGAGTACCTGGGCCTCACCTCGCGCGACCGCGCCATGCTCATCCTCCCCCTGCACTACTGCTACGGGAAGAGCGTGCTCCAGACGCACCTGCTCGCGGGCGGCTCCGTGTTCCTGGATCCTCGCTTCATGTACCCGCAGGTGGTGCTGGAGGCCATGGCCACCGAGGCCTGCACCGGTTTCGCGGGCGTGCCGCTGACCTTCGAGCTGCTGCGCCGCCAGGCGGCCCCGGACTCCCTCGCGAAGCTCACGCTGCGCTACCTCACCCAGGCCGGCGGCGGCATGTCCCCGGACACCGTGCGCTGGACGCGCGAGGCCTTCCACCCGGCGGAGCTGTTCGTCATGTACGGACAGACGGAGGCCACCGCGCGGCTGAGCTACCTTCCGCCCGCGCGCGCCACCGACAAGGCGGGCTCCATCGGCCAGGGCATCCCCGGTGTGACGCTGGCGGTGGTCGCGGACGACGGGACGCCGCTGCCCGACGGCGAGGTGGGGCAGCTCGTCGCCCGGGGCGCGAACGTGACGCCCGGCTACCTGGGCGCCCCCGAGGAGACCGCCGCCATCCTTCATGACGGCTGGCTGTGGACCGGCGACCTCGCGTGGCGCGACGCGGACGGCTTCTTCTTCCTCGTGGGGCGCGCGAAGGAGATCCTCAAGGTGGGCGGCCACCGCGTGAGTCCCGCGGAGATGGAGCACGTGCTCGCGCGCCACCCGGCCGTGCTGGAGGTCGCCGTGGTGGGCGTGCCGGACGACCTGGGCGGCGAGGCCGCGTGCGCGGCGGTGGTGCTCCAACCGGACGCCGCGCCGAAGGAGGACGACCTGCGCCGCTTCTGCCGCGAAGCACTGCCCGCCCACAAGGTGCCGCGCCACGTGCTGTTCGTCGAAGCGCTCCCGCGCGGGCCCACCGGCAAGGTGCTCAAGGCCGAGCTGCGCACGCGCGTGCTGTCTTCCCTTTCTTCTCCTGAATCGAGGTCGTGACGATGAAGTTCTCCAAGCAGGTGCTGGAACTGGACTGGGAGGCCAAGGCCGCGTCGCTGTCGGCCGGGCTGAAGGAGGCGGTGCTCAAGAAGCTGCGCAAGCGCGGCCTGGTGGTCGCCGTGTCGGGCGGCATCGACTCCGCGTGCGTGGCGGCGCTGGCGGTGCGCGCGCTGGGGCCGGACCGCGTCTTCGGGCTCCTCTTGCCGGAGCGTGACTCCAGCGGCCTGTCCTCGCAGCTGGGCCGCGAGCTCTGCGAGAAGCTGGGCATCCAGTACACGCTGCACGACATCGCGCCCGTGCTGGACGCCGCCGGGTGCTACACGCAGCGCGACGCGGCGGTGCGCTCCGTGTTCCCCGACTTCCAGCCGGACATGAAGTGGAAGATCGTCATGCACGGCGACCGGTTGAACACGGACGCCCTCAACGTCTTCTACGTGGTGGTGCAGGTGGACGGGCAGGAGCAGCGCTTCCGCCTCACGCCCCAGGCCTACGTGCAGGTCGTCGCGGCCACGAACTTCAAGCAGCGCGTGCGCAAGATGATGGAGTACTTCCACGCGGACCGGCTGAACTTCGCCGCCTCCGGCACGCCCAACCGGCTGGAGTATGATCAGGGCTTCTTCGTGAAGCTGGGCGACGGCGCCGCGGACGTGAAGCCCATCGCCAGCCTCTACAAGACGCAGACGTACAAGCTGGCGCGGCACCTGGGCGTCATCGACGGCATCCTCAACCGCGAGCCCACCACGGACACCTTCAGCCTGGAGCAGTCGCAGGAGGACTTCTACTTCTCCGTGCACTACTCGCAGCTCGACCTCATCCTCTGGGCGAAGAACCACGGCGTGTCGCCCGAGGAGGTCTCCAGCGAGATGGGGCTCACGCCCCAGCAGGTGCAGCGCGTCTTCGACGACATCGACCAGAAGCGCCGCACCACCGCGTACCTCCACGCGGCGCCGCTGCTGCTCGAAGAGGTCTCCGAGCTGAAGCCGTTCAAGATCTCCTGAAGCGGCCTCACCCGCCTCCGGAGGCCGCGTTGATGGCATCCGCGGCCTCCACCCGGAGGCGCTCCTCCGGGGTGAAGGAGTCGATGAGCAGCCGCTGCACCGCGGCCTGACGCGCGGCCGGATCCGCCTGGGTGCGGCCCAGCGCCTCGCGCTTCGCGCGGAAGTCCTCCAGCCGCTGCTTCCATTGGGCGCGCTCGCGGTCCAGCGTCTCCAGCCGCTCGGTGGCCTCCGGCCCCACGGTGGAGAGCCGGTGCTGGTGCAGGTCCTCCGCCGTCGCGCCCGCCGCCAGCAGCTCCTGCTCCACGGCTCGCTGGCGCAGCGGGCGCACGGCCTCCTCGCGGCCCTGGCGCACGTCCGGGGAAAGCCGCTCCTCCAGCGCGGCGATGCGGCGCTCGCGCTCCTCGGGCGTCAGCGACGCGTCCTTCTGCAACTTCAGCCGCTCCACGGCCACCGCGTCCACCGCCTCCTCCTCGCCGAACATGCCCTCCGCGCTGCCGCCCAGGTGTTCGCGGCGCAGCTTGCGCAAGGCCTCCAGGCGCTCGGCGGTGTCCAGCGTGGCGGCCGACTGCGACGACCCCAGCGACCGGGCCGCGTCCAGGTAGGCCAGGTAGTCATCCAGCACCTGCACGGCCTCGTCCAGGGCGGCCGGGGGCAACTTCTTGCCCCGCAGCGCCGCGAGGATGCGCTCGCGGATGAGCGACGGGGACTCCTCGCCCGTCGCGGACAGGTAGTAGTTGAAGAACCGGCGCAGGTCCGCGTTCGGCACCAGGTGTCCGGAGGCGTCCACGAAGACGGCGCCGTCCTCCTCCGTGTCCTGGAGCGAGGTCGGCAGCGGAGGCAGCGCGGAGCCGGCGGACGGCTGCGTCGGGCCGCCCGCCACGCCGGGCACGGGGGCGTTAGCGGGCATCGCGCCCGGGCCCGGGGCCCGCGCGACGGAGACAGAAGACGGGGGGACAGCGGGTCCGGGCGCGTCCTCCGCCCGGACCTTCCACCACGAGAAGACGCCGGCACCCAGGAGGGCGCACAGCGCGACCACGAGAATGACGGCGCGGCTCTTCATGGCGGGGCGCTCCGGGGATTACAGGCCGGCGTTCTTCAGCCGGTTCGCCTGGCTGCGGAAGACGGACTTCGGATCCGTGAAGAACGCGGTGATGCCGAGCACCTGGTTCACCTCGTCCAGGTGGTTCATGTCGTAGTTGTCACGCAGCACCGTGCCAAAGTGCGAGCTGCAGCGGCCCACGAGGCCGTCGTTCGACTCGCCGTAGAAGAACGACGACAGCTTCATCGCGTAGTCGGACGCGTCGAGCACGTTGGTGAAGGGGTCGGTGCCGGACCAGGAGTAGTAGCGCTGGCCCTGCGTGCCCGTCGCCGCGCCGCTGCCGCAGGAGGTGGTGGGGATACCCGCGGGGAACTTCGCGGTGAACGCGGAGGTGCCCGTCTTCGTCAGCGCGCCCAGGGCGCCAATCGCGTTCTGCGGCTGGGTGTGGCCCGACAGCAGGCCCAGCACCAGGCCCAGGTTGCTGGCGAAGTAGCCCAGCACGCTCTCCGTGAACGAGCCGCCCGAGATGCGCGCGCGCAGGTAGTCCGCCAGCTCCGCGCCCTTGTGCGGCGTGCCCACCGTCGTCACCGACGCGACCAGGTCCGGCCGCACCGCCGCCACGTAGCGCACGTCCAGGCCGCCGTGGCTGTGGCCGATGAGGTTCACCTTCGCGGCGCCAGTGCGCGCGAGCACGTCCTGCACCTGCGCGAGCAGCGCCTCACCGCGCGCCTCGCTCGTGTTGAACTGCGGAACGTGCGTGATGTAGACGCGCGCGCCGCCCGACTTCAGGTTGGACTCGATGCCGTAGAAGTAGTCCAGCACGCCAAACAGCGAATCAAAGCCCGCCATGCCATGCGCCAGCACGATGGGGTACTTCGTCTGCGTGTACGTATCCGCGCGGGCAGGCTGCGCCCAGAGGGCAAGAACGGCGACGGTCAGAACGAGGGTCCGGACGGCGTTTCGCATACAGGCTCCTGGTGGGAGGGCGGGCAACCAGGGGATTGACCCGCGAATCAGCCCATAAAGCGAGACACCGAGAAAAAGCAAGTCAACGTCCGATTTAACCGAAAAGCATGTCAGCCCAGGGTCGGGCCCGACGCCGCGGATTGTCCACTTCCACCCGGCGACGCCTTGCGTCAAGAATTGAGACGCATTGCGCAATGCGCCTTCAACGCATCGCATCATACCGCAACGTCCCGCGTCGTGCTGGCATCATGCGGGCCATCCCCAGAGGAGAGCACCATGGATGCCGCCGCCTTTCAGGCCTTCACCACGGAATTGACGCGCAGGGTTGACGCGGACGGTCGGTTCCGGGGGCTGGTGGCGCTGGGGTCGATGGCGGCGCGGGACTACCTGCCGGATGACTTCAGCGACCACGACTTCTTCGTCGTCGTGGAGCCCGAACACGCTGAAACATTGAGACATGAACGCGGTTGGTTGCCACGCGCGGAGCACATCGCGATGGCCTTCCGTGAGACAGCGCATGGCGTGAAGGTGGTGTACCGGGACGGGCACCTGCTGGAGTTCGCGGTGTTCACGCTGGAGGAGCTGTCCTTCGCGCGCGTCAATCGCTACCGCGTGTTGTTGGACCGGGGCGGCGTGGAGGCGCGGTTGGACGAGCAGGCCCGAATCACTTCGCAGGAGCTCCAGCGCACGGCGCCGGACGATGCGTGGCTGTTCGGCCAATGGCTCACACAGGTGCTGGTGGGGCTGGGGCGCCACACGCGGGGCGAGGTGCTGAGCGGGCGCGCGAGGCTCGACGAAGCGGTGCGCCTGTTCTGCCTGCTCCTGGCCCGCCATGTCCCCGCCCCTGAGGCGTCGCTGCTGGACGGGTTGGATCCGGTGCGGCGCGTGGAGCGGGTGTATCCGGCGACGGGCGGTGAGCTGGCCCGCGCCCTGGAGGGCGACTCGCCGGGGCTCGCGCGTGCGCTCCTGCGGCTCGCCGGGCGCGAGCTGGCCCACGTGCCTGCCTTCCCGCGCGAAGGGGTGGCCGCGGTGGAGGCGCGGCTCCAGGCCCTGCACGGCTAGGGGCTTCCGTCAGGCCCTTGCGACGGGGGCCGGTTCGCGGGCGTTGTGCGCGATGACCAGCACCTGCTCCGGGTGGTCCTGTCTCCGGGCCCAGTCCAGCAGCGCGGTGAAGCAGTCCGACGCGGGCGCCGCCGTGTCCAGCGGGATGCGCTGGTGGTGCGCGAAGAACAGGTCCTCCGGCCCCAGGTTCTGGCCCTCCCACGTGCGCCAGCCGGGCAGCGGCTGACCGGGCGCGGGCTGGAGGCCCGTGACGGCGAAGCCTCCGGTGGAGAACACGCGCGTCAGGCCCACCAGCGTCGCGCCCGTACCGAAGCCGCACACCACCCGCCGCACCAGCGGGAAGCGCTCGCGCACGTGCGCCCGCAGGCTCGAGGCCCAGGACTCCACGCACGCCACCAGCGCGGTGTTGGAGAGCTGCCGGGGCCAGCACCAGCCTTCGCGCTCGTACGCCTGCGCCTGCTCCCACAGCTTCGCGAGCGAGTCCGCGTGGCGCACCTCGCCCTGGAAGCCGTGGGCCCGCAGGTAGGCCTCCCCCGCGCGGTCCGTCAGCGCCACCGTGGGCAGGCCCCGCTCGCGGCCCAGGACGTCCAGGGCCAACGCGCTGGAGGCGCCGGACAGCTCCACCAGGCCGCGCGAGCCCGGCGGCATCGCGGCCAGGTAGCGGGCGAAGGTGAGGTACTTGAGGCTGCCGGACGGGAGCGCCCCACCCCACAGCACCACCGGCCCGTCCGCCCGGGGGCGTGACAGGGAAAACGAATGACGCATGGTCGGCCCTCCCGGCGCGTCACCGCCCCGCGCCCCGCCGGGAACCGAGTGTCCGGGGCGGCTTCCGGGAGCGCCATCACCCCCGGGCCCCGGCGGATGTCCCGTGGTGGACGGCCCGCGGCTATGCTCCGGGCCCATGTCTCAAGCGCCGCGCGTCCGCATCCTCCTGTCGGAGACCTACAACCCCTGGTTCAACCTCGCGACCGAGGACTGGATCTTCCGCGAGCTGGACCCCAGCGCGCAGACGCTCTTCCTGTGGCGCAACGACAACACGGTCGTCATCGGCCGCAACCAGAACCCCTGGTCCGAGTGCAACCTGACGCGCATGGAGGAGGACAAGGTCTTCCTCGCGCGGCGCACGAGCGGCGGCGGCGCGGTGTTCCACGACCTGGGCAACACCTGCTTCACCTTCCTGTCCGCCAAGGAGGGCTACAACAAGACGGCCAACATCACGATCCTGCTGGATGCGCTGTCGCGGCTGGGCGTGAAGGCCCAGGCGTCCGGACGCAACGACCTGGTGATTCCGCTGGAGGACGGGCCCCGGAAGATCAGCGGCAGCGCGTACCGCGAGACGAAGGACCGCGCCTTCCACCACGGCACGTTCCTCATTGGCGCGAACCTCACGCGGCTGTCCAACTACCTCACGCCGCACCCGAAGAAGCTGGAGTCCAAGGGCAGCGCGTCGGTGCGCTCGCGGGTGATGAACATCCGCGACCTCCAGGCGGAGGCGTCGCACGAGTCGCTGGTGAAGGCGATGATGGGCGCGTTCTGCGACTTCCACGGCGCGACCGCGGAGCCGGAGGTGCTGGAGCATTCGTTCCTCGAAAGCCAGCCGTCGCTCAAGCGCACCTTCGAGCACTTCTCGTCGTGGGACTGGCGCTTCGGCAACGCGCCCCGCTTCAACCACCAGATGGTGGAGTACCTGTCCTGGGGCTTCTTCGAGGTCCACGTCGACGCGGAGAACGGACACATCACGCGCGCACAGGTCTTCTCGGATGCGCTCTACCCGGACCTCGTGCAGGACCTGCAGGCCGCGCTGGTCGGCAAGCCCTACAGCCGCGAAGGGATGCAGCAGGCCGTGGGGGCCATCCGCTCCCGCCATGAGGCGCAGGAGCGGGAGCTGGGTGAACTGGAAGCGTGGTTGATGGGCCAGGTCGAGGTCTGACCCGGCCCCTCAAGCTGCTTCAGCGGTGACCACCACCGCCGTGGCCGCCACCCCAACCGCCGTTGCCGCCGCCGTGGCTGCCACCGCTCGAGCGCCCCCCGCCGCCGGAGGAGCGCCCGCCGCCGGAGCCGCCGCCGCCCCAACCGCTGGAGCCGCCACCCGAAGGACGTGCACCGCTCGTCTGGCGGACGCCGCCGGAGCCGCCGCCCCAACCGCTGGAGCCGCCACCGCTCGACTGGGGGTGGCCGCTGGAGCTGCCACCGCCCGAAGGACGCCCACCGGAACCGCCACCCCAGCCGCTGGAGCCGCCACCGCTGGACTCATGGTGGCCGCTGGAGCTGCCGCCGCCCGAAGGACGCCCACCGCCAGAGCTGCCGCCGCCCCAACCGCCGCTCGACTCATGGCGACCGCCGGAGCTGCCGCCGCCCGAAGGACGCCCACCGCCAGAGCTGCCGCCGCCCCAACCGCCGCTCGACTCGTGGCGGCCGCCGGAGCTGCCGCCGCCCCAACCGCCGCTCGACTCGCGGGAGCCGCCGGGACGACCGTTGCCCCTGCCACCGTTCGACGGGGAGTAACGCGAACCGGGTGACGCCTGATGCGAGCGGGGCCCGTAGTAATTGGACCGCCCGTACCCGTAGGAGCTCGACCGGTGGTAGTAGCCCGGACGATAGCGGTGGTGGCCGTAGCCGTAGTAGCGCCACGACACGCCCGGATACCGGTACCAGGTGCGCAGGAACGGATTCGGGCGGCCGAAGGAGAAGGCGATGCTCGCGTGGCGGTACACGGGGACGATGACGCGGACCGAGCCGTGCATCGTCCAACCTCCGCCGACGAACACGTAGGAAGGCCCGCGGCGGATCCACCGCGGCGACACGAACACGAACCCCGGACGCGGCGGCTCCATCCAGGAGCCCTCGACCCACTCGTAGCCGTTGACGCCCCAGTACCAGTAGCCCGGGGCCCACGTGTAGGCGGGGGCCGGCGCGGGAGGAGGCGCTTCGACGCGCAGGGGCGGCGGCGCCTGGGTGGCCGTCACGTCCTCGCTGGCGACCTCCACCGGGATCTCCACCTCGTCGGAGCCCTGCTTCGCCCAGCCGCCGGACACCCAGCGCCACATGTCGCCGTCCTGGGCCCAGTAGCCGTTGACGTACTGGTAGCCCGGCATGCGCTCCACCCAGCCGCCGGACTTGAACTGCCACTGGTCGCCGTCCCAGTACCAATGGCCGGACGTCCACACCGCGCCGGCGAAGGGCCGGGCGCTCGGCGTCTCGGCGGGCATGTCCGGGGGGGCGGTCGGCGCGATGGGCCCGGAGTCGTCCTCGTTGGACTGCTGGACGTACGCATCATCTCCCCAGTCATCGGCGGCGACCGGCGCGGTCTGCGCGGACGCCCCCTGGGAGGCCAGGCCGACAATCAAACAGACCAACCATCGAGAACTCATGACTTCGTCTCCGATCTCCAGACCCCGGAGGGGACGCGGGCCTCCCCCTATTTATTCATCCTCCAGGCCCGGAGCCGTACTCCCTTCCACCCTGACTGCTAGAGTCCGGAGCGACGCGAATGCTGCGCCGACTCCTCCCCACATTGCTGGCCCTGGGTTGTGGACTGCTGGCCCTCGGCTGGGGGCTGGTGACGCTCCAGCGCATCTTCACCCAGGAGCGTGAGGACGCCCGCGCCCAGGTGCGCTCCCGGCGCGAGGCCCTGGAGCTGCTCGCGGCGGAGGCCCTGCGCACCGCGCTCGCCCAGCGGCTCAAGGATCAGCTGCCCGCCCTGAACGCGGCCATGGGAGACCCGCTCCTGCCCGCCGAGGGCTACTACCTGTTCTTCCGGGGCCACCAGTTCCTGCCCCGCGTGGACTGGCCCCAGGACGGCGCCGAGACCCCCGCGATGGCCACCTACGAGCAGCTGACCCGGGCGCTCGAGGAGGGCCCCGTTCCCGCGCCCTGGCAGGAGCGGCTGGCGCGACTGCGCGAGGTGGAGGCGACCCTGGCCGCCCGACACGAGTCCCGCACGAACGCGGCAGTGGACGCGCTGCTGCGCTACCACGCGGAGCATCCGCTGCCGGCCTACCAGGAGCTGCCCTTCATGCTGCTGGTGGTGGAGCGCCTGCGACAGGGGGACTTGACCCCGCCCCTGATCCGAGCGCTGGTGCGCGAAGGGCTGCCGGAGGAGCTGGGCGGCATGGCCCGGGGCGCGGGCCTGCAACGGGACCTGCTGCGCGCGCGGACGCGGCTCACCCGCGCGGACTTCGACTTCCTCCAGGCGCGCATCGTGGCGCTGAGCCAGGAGCTGTCGGAGCCCACCGACGCCTTCCAGGCCCGCGTGCAGGAGGCTGGAGCCGGAGCGCTGGTGATGCCCGATGTCCTGGAGGGGCCGTCCCTCCTGGGCGAGCAGTGGTACGTGGAGCCGGGGACCGAACAGGTGCGCGGGCTCTCCGTGGACGTGCAGGCGCTGCTCGCGGGCCTGACGAAGGACCTGCGCGCACGGGACCTCATCACGAAGGACAGCCTGGTGCGGCTGCGGCCCGCGGGCGTGGTGCGGCACCTCTCCGACCCGGGGCTGGAAGTCGCCATGCCCGGGTGGGCCGCGGCGGAGGCGGACATCGAGGCGAGGTACGGACTGAAGACGCTGCTGGTGGCGGCGTGCGGCGCGCTCGCGTCGGCCATCGCGGCGCTGGCGGTGGTGGCCCAGCAGCGCAAGTACCGCTTCGTGGAGCTCAAGAGCGACTTCGTCTCCACCGTCTCGCATGAGCTGCGCACGCCGCTGGCCTCCATCCGCCTGCTGGGCGAGACGCTGGAGCGGAGGCTGGGAAACAACCCCGAGGCCGGGGACTACCCCACCCGCATCGTGCGCGCGGCGGAGGGGCTCCACTTCCTCGTGGAGAACATCCTGTCCTTCAACCGCATCGACAAGGGGCGCTGGGCGCTGAGGCCCTCGCGCGTGCGGCTGGAGGAGGCGGTGGGCACGCTGCGCGACGACCTGCTGGACGCCGTCACGGTGCCGGTGGAGCTGCGCTCGGAGGTGGACGACGTGGAGCTGGACGCGGACGCGTCGCTCGTGCGGATGCTGTTCGCCAACCTGGGGCGCAACGCGTGCCTCTACAACCAGCGCAGCCCTGTGGTGCTCACCGTGCGCGCGTACCCGCAGCCGGGCTTCGGCGTCACGGTGCTCTTCAGCGACAACGGCATGGGCATCCCGCCGGAGGAATGGGAGCGCGTCTTCGACGACTTCTACCGGCTGACGACGTCGGGCCCGGAGGTGCACGGAAGTGGCCTGGGGCTGGCGCTGTGCCGCAGAATCATGGGGCTGCACCAGGGCAGCATCCAGATCGCCTCCTCCAGCCCGGAGGGCACCACCTTCGCCCTGACCTTCTCCGAGCCGCGCCGATGACGACGACGACGCCCCCCTCCACCCGCCCCTCCATCCTCATCGTCGAGGACGACGCCAACCTGCGCCTGGGCCTGCGCGACAACCTGCGCGACGAGGGCTACGACGTGACGGACGCCCCGTCCGCGAAGGAGGCCGGGCCGCACCTGCAGCAGCGCGCGTTTGATCTGCTCATCCTGGACGTGATGCTGCCGGGCGAGGACGGCTACAGCTTCTGCCGCAGGCTGCGCTCGGAGGGCGTCAAGAGCATGGTGCTGATGCTCACCGCGCGCTCGCTGGAGGACGACCTGGTGCGCGGCTTCGAGGCCGGCGCGCAGGACTACCTCACCAAGCCGTACCGCCTGCGCGAGCTGCTCGCGCGCGTGCGGGCGCTGGTGCGCAGGGCCGGCACGGCGCCGCCGCAGGTGATGACCTTCGGCGCCTTCGCGCTGGACCTGGGCCGGCGCGCGGTGCTGCGCGCGGACGGCAGCGAGGTGGACCTGACGCGCACGGAGTTCGACCTGCTGGCCTTCCTCCTGCGCCACCGCGACCGCGCCCTGCCCCGGGGAGAGATTTTGGATGCGGTGTGGGGCCGCGACGTCATCGTGGATCCGCGCACGGTGGACAACTTCGTGTCGAACCTGAAGAAGAAGCTCGGGTGGACGAGCATCTCCGGCTTCACCATCCACACCCTGCGCGGCGTGGGCTACCGCATGGAAGTCCCGGGTGCCGGCCCGTCATGACGAAACCATGACGAAGGCATGGAGCCCCGGCCGCCCTTCGTGGGTGGCGACTCCGTAGGTTGCTTCTTGTGGGGACAGGACGCCTGGAGCGTCCTCCCTGAACAGGAGGCGGGCAGATGTTTGAGTCGGTCATCGAACAGCGAGGGTTGCGCTCGGGACGGTTCGGCACGGGTGCATGGGTCTCCATCGGTGTGCACGCGGGGCTGCTGGGGCTGGTGGTCTTCATCTCCGGCCGCCCGCCGGAGACCGTCGAGCTGCCGGACCCCGTGGTGGTCTTCCGCCAGCCCGCCATCCGCAAGGGCGTGAAGCAGGCCACGCAGCCGAATCAGGTCGCCACCACCACCCC
>NZ_RAWB01000369.1 GCF_003612055.1 Corallococcus llansteffanensis | reverse complement strand
CCCCTCCACCATCAGGGCCTCCAGGGACGCTTCACCCTGGGTCTCCACCACCCCTGGCCCGGCGCCCGCGACCGTGAGCACCGACGTGGGACCCGCGCCCACGAGGCTCGCTCCCTCGGGCAGCAGGAAGGGGCCTTCGTAGCGGCCGGGGGCCAGGTGCACGAGCAACGAACCGGGACGGGTCAGGGCCTCCGACAGGGACCGGAGGGGGCGCTCACGGGTGCCGTCCCCCCCTGTCACCGCCCCGTCCACCCAGAGCTCCACCGGCCCGGCCGGCCTCAGCGGCGGCCGCGCACAGGTGCACAGCAGGATCAGGAACCATGGCAGCAGTCGGGATGGCACGCGGGCAGGCACTCTAGCCCCTCGACGGTGCCTTGCTGGAACTGGATCAGGACCCATTGCTAAGTGATCGATCTTCCAAAGACTTTCATCCGCAATCGATCATCAACCGATCACCTCACCTTTCTGGAGCCAGGGGGGTGTGCCGGTGTATCAAAAGATGCGATCCTCCCTCTCTGTACAGGGTGTATTTCACGATGCCCAGTTTTCATCCGGAGGCCGATTTTCCGGCCCGGGAGCGGGTGGCGCATTGACAGTCGAAACCTCGATTTGTTACCTCCGCCATCCGCTCGTTCAACGCCAGACAACGCAAGAGGGAGGGGTGTCATGACCAAGGCAGAGCTCGTGGAGGTGGTGGCTGCGCAGTCGAGGCTCACGAAGAAGTCGGCCGCCCAGATCCTCGACATCGTCTTCAACAACATCGGCAAGGCGGTGAAGAAGGACACGCGCTTCAGCTACCCGGGGTTCGGCACGTGGTCGCTGCGCTCGCGCAAGGCGCGGAAGATCCGCAACCCGCAGACCAACGAGATGATGAAGCTCAAGGCGTCGAAGACGGTCGGTTTCCGTCCCGCCAAGGAGCTGAAGAACTCGCTGTAGTCGTCAGCAGGACCGTCCCCCTCAGGGGCGCGAACCCGCGGTCGGGTGGCGCCCCTGGGACGTGAGGGCGGAGGATTCCGGCAGCTGATGGGCCACGGGCCGCGCCTGCTCGGGTGCTTCGGGGGAGAGCTCGGGAGCGACGAGCGCCTCCAGCGGGTCCAGGGAGTTGCCGTCGTGCCAGAGCTCGAAGTGGACGTGGACACCGGTCGCGAGGCCCGTGTCCCCCGCGAGCCCCACCGCATCTCCGCGCGTCAGCACCTCGCCGGTCGTCACCAGCACCTGGGACAGGTGGCTGTAGCGCGTGACCCACTGCCCGGCGTGCAGGACCTCCACCTGCTGGCCGTGGTCGCCGTTCCAACCCGCGCGCAGGACCACGCCCTTCTCCGCGACGGCGACGACCTGTCCCCGGCGGGCCGCGAGGTCCACGCCCAGGTGGCGGCGGAGCTGGCCGGTGATGGGGTGCCAGCGCTCGCCGTAGAGGCTGGTGATGGTGACGGGCTCCACGGGCCAGGCGAGGCGCGGCGGGCCGGAGGGTTCGGGCGGCAGCTCCCAGCGGCGCAGCGTGGAGGCGCGGACGATGAGGCGGCCCACGCGCAGCACCACGGCTTCCGCGAGCGGGCCTGGCATGTCGCCGTAGAGGCGCGCGTCCTGCTCGAGCTCGGCCTCCAACACGCCCCGGGCCCGCGTCAGGTCCCGGCTGTCCGTGCGCTCCACCGGCCGGGACAGGAAGGCGTCCAGCGCCGCGTTCATGGCCTCCCAGTTGCGCGCCTGTTCGGCGGGCATGACGCTGCCGCGCTGCACCTTCTCGCGGTAGGCGCGGGCCTTCTCCGTGAAGGCGGAGAGCGCGGCGTCGAGCTCCGGGGAACGCTCTGGGGCCAGGGGGCCTGGAGCGCGCTCCGGCTCGTGCGGGAGGAAGGGGCCGGAGTCGCTGACGGAGCCGCTGTCGCCCGAGGTCGCGTACAGCTCCTCAAAGCTCATCTTCTCCGCGCGCGGCGTAGCGCAGGCAGAGAGGGCCAGCAGGGCGAGGACGGCGGGTCGGCGCACGGCGCGGCAAGCCTACCACGCACCGGCCCGTGCACCCTTTTCGGGCGGATCATCCGTGCCAGTGGGGGGCGGACAGGTGCGTCCTGTCCGTACCCGCCCGCTCCGTGGGGGTGTCAGGGCCATCCCCCGCTGCGTCGCGGGGCATTGGCGCGGTCGGGATTTCCAGCCCTCGGCATTCGTGGCCCCCTGGGGGCTGGCGTCCCGGCGCGGGCCACGAGGCGGATGCGCCCGCAGCGCCCGTCTCCTGCGTGCCAGGAGGCCCCCATGCTCCGGGAGACGGGACGCCCTGCTCTCCCGGCTCCGACGTCAGGCGGCGAGGGCCTTGCGGATCCGCGCCAGGGCGTCGTCGATGTCGGCCGTGGACACGTCCAGGTGGCACACGAGCCGGATGGAATGCGGGCCGGTGGGGTTGGCCAGGACGCCCTGCTTCAGGAGCAGCGCGGAGGCCTCCGCCGCCGGGCGCGCCAGGTTCGCGAACACCATGTTCGTCTCCACCCGCGCCAGGTCCACCGTCACTCCGGGCACCTGGGCCAGCCCCTCCGCCAGCCGCCGCGCGTTGGCGTGGTCCTCGGCGAGCCGCTCCACGTGGTGCTCCAGCGCGTACAGCGCCGCCGCCGCGAGGATGCCTGCCTGTCGCATGCCTCCGCCCAGCCGCTTGCGCAGACGCCGCGCCTCACGGATGACGTCCGCCCTTCCCGCGAGCGCCGAGCCCACCGGCGCCCCCAGCCCCTTCGAGAAGCACACCGACGTCGAGTCCGTCAGCGAGGCCCACGCCGACGCCGGCTTCCCCGCCGCCACCGCCGCGTTGAACAGCCGCGCTCCGTCCAGGTGCACCGCGAGCCCCGCCTTCCGGCCCGCCTCCACCACCGCCCGGAAGCGCTCCACTGGCCACACCGTGCCGCCGCCCCGGTTGTGCGTGTTCTCCAGCGACAACAGCCGCGTGCGCGGGTTGTGGATGTTGTCCTCGCGCACCGCCGCCGTCACCGTCTGCGGCGTCAGCAGGCCCCGCTCGCCCGGCAGCGGCGCCGGCTGCACGCCCCAGAGCGCCGGCACCGCGCCGCCCTCGTAGTGCAGGATGTGGCTGCCCTCCTCCGTGAGCACCTCGTCGCCCGAACGGCAGTGCGCGCCGATGGCCAGCTGATTGGCCTGCGTGCCGGACGGGACGAAGATGGCGGCCTCCAGGCCCAACCGCTCGGCGACCCGTTCCTCCAGCCTGTTCACCGTGGGGTCCTCGCCATAGACGTCGTCGCCCACCTCCGCGTCGGCGATGAGGCGCCGCATGGCGGGCGTGGGCTTCGTCACGGTGTCGGAGCGGAAGTCGATGGGCTTCATGGTTCTCCTCGCTTCAAGAAAGGGGGGCCTGCCCGCGGTGCTTGGGCCGGGCCCTCCCGTGACATACAACGCCCGCGTGGCCCGGCGAGAGACAGTGGCGGAGAAGCGGCAGCGCGCGGTGGCGGTCCTGGACGGTCTGGAGGCGGCCATGCCGGACGCCCGCATCGAGCTGGACTACCGCACGCCCCTGGAGCTGCTCGTCGCCGTCATCCTGTCCGCGCAGTGCACCGACAAGCGCGTCAACCTGGTGACCCCCGCCCTGTTCGCCCGCTTCCCCGACGCGCAGGCCTATGCGCGCGTGGAAGCCACTGACGTGGAGCCCTTCATCCGCACCTGCGGGCTGTACCGCGCGAAGGCGAAGAACATCGTCGCCACGGCGCGCACGCTGGTCGCGGAGCACGGGGGACAGGTGCCGCTCGTGCGCGACACGCTGGCACAACTGCCGGGCGTGGGCCTCAAGACGGCGGGCGTGGTGTGCATCCACCTGGGCGGCGACGCGGCCTTCCCCGTGGATACGCACGTGAAGCGGCTCGCGTACCGGCTGGGCTTCACCACCCACGAGGACCCGGACAAGGTGGAGAAGGACCTGCAGGCGCTCCTGCCCCGGGAGCGGTGGACCCTGGGTCACCAGCTCCTCGTGTGGCACGGGCGGCGCACGTGCTTCGCGCGCTCGCCCGCCTGCGCTTCCTGCGTCGTGGCGGCGCGCTGCCCGAAGAAGGGCGTCGCCACCGCGAAGCCTTAAGCGGACGCCGGGGCGCCCTGCTCGCGCGACGTCTTGAGCTTCTTCATCCGCTTGCGGATGAGCTCGCGCTTGAGCGTGGAGACGTGGTCCACGAAGACGGTGCCGTCCAGGTGGTCCGTCTCGTGCTGCACGGCGATGGCGAGGAGGCCGTCACAGCGCAGCGTCTGCTCCTGGCCGTCCTCGTCCAGGTAGCGCACGGTGGCGACGGCGGCGCGGTCCACGTCCTCGGCCTCGCCGGGGATGGACAGGCAGCCTTCGGTGTAGGTCGTCTCGCCTTCGAGGGCGACGAACTCCGGGTTGATCATCGCCAGGGGCTTGGACTCCGGCTGCTGCGGCCGGGTGTCCAGGACGATGATGCGCTGGAGCACGCCCACCTGCGGGGCGGCGAGGCCCACGCCTTCGGCGGCGTACATCGTCTCGAACATGTCCTTCACCAGCGCACGGACCTTGTCGTCCACCTTCGCCACGGGCCGGGCCTTCTGCTTCAGGATGGGGTCGGGCCAGATGAGAATCTCGCGAACCATGGGGGACTCTTAACCCCACCGGACCGCGCCGGGCAACCGTCCCCACCGGGCATCAGTCGAGCAGATTACGGGCGTACTCGCCCCTCAGCCGGTCGTCTCCCAGCGCCCGGGCGGCCTCCGTCAGCACGGCCCGAATCTGCTGCGCCCGGTGCTGGAGCGCGGGGTCCGGGTGGCCCGCGAAGCGCAGGGGATGGAACTCGGCGGCCAGGAGAGCGTACGCCCGCTTGACCTCCTCGCTGCCCGCCGAGCGCGCGAGCCCCAGGACCGTGAAGTAGTCCGCGTCCTGGACCTCCTCGAACTTGGCCTCCAGGCGGTGCACGTCCAGTTCCGGGGGCAGGTCCCCCGAGGCGTCTTCCGACGGCGGGTGCAGCACGATGAGGCCCAGCGTCCGCGCCACGGCGAGCGTCTTGAGCGCCCCGTCCTGGGGCAGCCCCGCGCCCAGCAGCAGCGCCTCCAGCGTGCGCTCTCCGTCCACGCCCTGCAGGAGCTGGAGCTCGCGGGCGGAGAGGCCGAAGTCCGCCGGAGCCATGTGCGCGTCGCCTCGCGACACCAGGGCGCGCAGGGAGCCGGCCGCGTCCAGCAGGGACTCCGCGGTGAGGGTGTTGCGCAGCCCTTCCGCGAGCAGGTGCAGCGGCGGGCGCGTGGCGGCGGCGAGCGCGACCTCGTGGGGCGCGGGCTCCTGCACCAGCCGGTAGAGCGTGGAGGGTTCGGAGAGCGCGTCCAGGAAGACCTGTTCGGTGTAGCGCTGCACCAGCGGGACGGATTCGGCTTCGCGCACGTAGCCGCGGCCGCGCAGGGCCTCCAGCAGCGTGCCCGTGGTGGCGCTGCGCACCAGCCGGAGCTCGGCCTCCTGGCGCGCGTCGATGAGGCCGTCCGCGCGGGCCCGGTCGATGAGCGATTCGCCCTGCGCCGAGGACGCGGCCCCCACCAGCGCGCCGTCGCGCAGCCACAGCACGCGCAGCGCGTTCATGACCTTGAGCTCCAGGCGCACTTCCATGCGCGCGTCGCACAGCCGCAGGACGAGGCGCGCGAGCCCTTCCTGGGTGAGGCTGCCGCTGCGGGACACCGCCATCTCCGGACGGCCCGGCGATTCGAGCGGTATCAGCGCGGCGCGGGCCTGCGCCACGGCCTCCTCGGCGTCCCGCTGCGCGCGGGCCTCGAGTTGTTCGCGCTCGCGGTCGGTTTCGAGGCGCTGTTCGATGGCGTCGGCTTCCAGCTTCGCTCGGGCCTCGCGCTCGCGGGTGAGCTCTTCGCGGAGCTGTTCGAGCTGCGCCTGCAGGGTGTCTCTCGCCTGCGCGAGGGCCGTGGACTCCGCCTGGAGGCGGGCTTCGGTGTGGGTGCGTGCCTGGGCTTCGGCGGCGAGGCGGGCTTCGGCGGAGGCGCGCGCCTGGGACTCGCTTTCGATGCGCGCCTCGAGGTCCTTGCGCGCCCGGACCTCCGACTCCAGGCGGACCTCCAGCACGGTGCGTTGGCGGCCCTCGGAGGTGGCTCGCGCGGTGGATTCGGTGGCCTTCTGTTCGGCGCGGAGGGCACGGGCTTCCGCTTCCGCGCGGGCCTGGGCCTGCTGTTCGACTCGCGTCTCGGCGTCCTGGAGGGCCTGCGCCTGTGCTTCCGCGCGGCTGGCCGCGTCGGTCTGCGCGTGGGCGGACTGCTCGGCGGCGCGGGACTCCGCCTGGGCCAGGGCCTCCGTGAGCTGATCCGCGCGGGCCTGGGTTTCGGCTTGCGTCCGCGTGAGCTGATCCGCTCGGGCCTGCGCTTCGGTCAGCTCGCGCGCGAGTTGTTCCGTGCGGGCCTCGGCGGCGGCGAGCGCTTGCGTGAGCTGATCCGTGCGGGCCTGTGACTCGGCCTGGGCTTGCTGGAGCTGTTCGGCGTGGGTCCCTGCTTCGGCACGGGCTTGCTCGAGCTGCTCGGCGCGGGCTTCCGCCGCGATCCGTGCCTGTTGGAGCTGTTCGGCTCGGAGCTCTGCTTCGGTCTGTGCCTGCTGAAGCTTCGCGGCGCGGGCTTCTGCTTCGGTCTGTGCCTGCTGAAGCTTCGCGGCGCGGGCTTCTGCTTCGGTCTGTGCCTGCTGAAGCTTCGCGGCGCGGGCTTCTGCTTCGGCCTGTCCCTGCTGGAACTGTTCGGCTCGGAGCTCTGCTTCGGCTTGTGCCTGCTGGAGCTTCGCGGCGCGTGATTCTGCTTCGGCACGGGCTTGCTCTAGCTTCTCGGCGCGGGCCTCTGCTTCTGCACGGGACTGCTCAAGCTCTTTGGCACGGGCCTCGGCTTCGACCTGTACCTGCGCAAGCTCTTCGGCACGGGTCGCTGCTTCGGCACGGGCCTGCTCAAGCTCTTCGGCACGGGCCTCCGCTTCGGCACGGGCTTGCTCGAGTTGTTCTGCGTGGGTCTTGTCCGCGTCCTCGTGGGACTGGGTGAGCTGCTCGGCGCGCGTCTCCGCTTCGGCTCGGGCTTGCTCGAGCTGCTCGGCGTTGGCGTCGCGCGCCTGCTCGGCTTCGAGTGCTCGGGCCTCGGCGCGCTTCACGGCTTCCGACAGCTCGTTCACGCGGGCTTCGGACTGGAGCAGGGCTTCGGCGGGCTGGGCGGCCTTCGCCTCCGCCCGCTGGCGCGCCTGCTTGAGCTGCTCCATCCGCGCGTTGGCCTGATTCAAGGTCTCCGCGAACTGGGCTTCGGTCCGCTTCCGCGTCTCCTCGGACTGTTCCGCCCGGGCGTGGGCCTGGGTCAGCGCCTCGGCGGACTGCGCGACCCGGGCTTCCGCTTCGGCCAGGGCCTCGGCGGATTGCGTGGCGCGGGCTTCGGCCTGCTTCCGGGCCTCCTCGGCCTGCTCCGCACGGGCTTCCGCGCTGGCGCGGGCTTCCTCCGCCTGCGTGGCACGGCCTTCCGCATGGCCCAGCGTCTGGGCGGACTGCTTTCCCTTCGCTTCGACCTGCAACAGCACCTGCGCCAGTTGCTGCGCTCGCGCCTCGACCTGCGCCAACGTCTGGGCGGATTGCTTCGCCTTCGCTTCGGCTTGGGCCAGCGCCTGCGTGGCATCCTGCGCGCGGGACTCCGCCTGGGCCAGCGTCTGGGCGGTCTGCTTTCCCTTCGCTTCGGACTGGGCCAGCGACTGGGCCAACTGGTGCGCTCGCACCTCCACCAGGGACAGCGCCTGCACGGAGTGCTTCACCTTCGCTTCGGCGCTGGCCCGGGCCTTGGCTTCCGCATCGGCTCGCGCTTCGGCCTCGGCACGCCGGACTTCCAGGTCCGAGCGGAGCGCGGCCTCCTTGCCATCGCGGGTCTCGATCTCCTGACGGGCCTCGGCTTCGGCTTCCGCTCGCTGACGGGCTTCCTCGCGGGCCGTGGCTTCGGCCTCCGCGCGGGCTTCCGCCACGAGCCGGGCTTCAGCTTCCGCTTCCGCCCGGGCCTCCGCCGCGATCCGCGCCTCGGCTTCGGCCTCCAGCCGCGCTTCGACGTCGGTGCGCGCCGCCTGCTCCAGTTCGGCGTGGGCCTCGGCCTCCTCGCGCGCCTGGGTCTCCTGTCGGAGGCGGGCTTCGGCTTCTTCGCGCGCCTGGACCTCCGCGGCGACGCGCTTCTCGAGTTCGGCGAGCTCGAGCCGCGCCATCTCCGCGAGCGCCTCGGCTTCGCGGCGCGCCCGCTCCTCGGTGTCCGCTCGGGACTCCGCGTCCACGCGACCGCCGGCCTCGGACGCGAGCCGGGCCTCGACCTCCGCCAACGCTTGTGTCGCCGACACGGCCCGGACTTCCGAGTGCGCATGGGCCGCCGAAGCCTGCTTCAGCAGGGACTCGGCGCGGGCGCGAGCGTGGACCTCCGCTTCGGCTCGCACCTCCACGGCGCTCCGGGCCTCGACCTCCGCGTCCGCTTCGAGCCGGGCGTCCTCGCGCGCCCGCGCCTCGCTCGCGATGCGGTCCTCCAGTTCGACTCGGAGCGCCTGCTCCGACTCGGCCAGGGACTCCGCTTCCAGCGCACGGGCCTCCGCCTCCTCGATGGCGGCGTACGCCAGGGCGAGTTCCTCGCGCAGCGCTTCGAGCTTCGCGTCCAGCTCCGGATTCGGTGCGTCCGCTTGCGCGGCGGGAACGACCACTTCCTGGAGCGCGGTGCGCGCCTTGCTCGCCCGGCGAAGGCCTCCCGGAACCGGGACGGGTGGACGCGTGGACGGGGCATCTCCTCGGGACGCATGGCCCGCGTCCGATGCGCCGGTACGCGAAGGAGCGCGGTCTGTCGGCACCGCGTCGTCCGACGCCAATGCACCTTCCCGATGCGCGGCGATGCGGTCCGTCAGCGCCGTTTCACCGGCTCCATGGCTGCCAGTCGGAAGCGACAGGGACGGATCCGCGTCGGAAGCATCACGCGACTCCGGCTCGGCATCCACGTCCGACTGAGCACCGCTCACCTCGCGGGCTTCAGTCCCTGCCTCCACGTCGGACCAGTCGTTGTTCGCACGGTCTGCATCGCGCGATTCCGTCTCAGCACCCACGCCTGAGCGAGCACCGCGCGCACGGGCCGCATCGCGCGACTCCGTCTCGGCATCCGCGTCCGGCCGAGCACCGTTCGCATCACGGGACTCCAGGCGTGAAACCGTGCGGCTCGCGGAGTCCTCCGGATCCGACGTCTCTTCGTCCTTCGCGCGCTCGGAGGCCCTGCCCATCCGCAGCGTGTCTCCCGAACGCGCCTCCGAGGCGTCCCGAGGCTCCGGCTCCGACCACGCGAGGGGCCTGGCGCCTTCCGACTCCGGGGCCTTCACGTCATCCACGGTCTCGGAATCGAACCAGTCCGCGCCCACCGGCTTCGCGGACGCGTCGGGCTCCCCACCCTCCTCCCGCTCCCGCGCGGTCGCGGAGGCCTTGAGCTCCGCCTCCAGCACGTCCCAGTTCGACAGGCCCGCCGCCGCCAGCTCCTCCGCGGTGGGCTCCGAGGCCGCATCGGTCGCGGCCGCCCGCTCTCCCGCCGCCACGTCGTCCGCGACCGAACCGAAGTCCGTCTCGTCCGAAGCCTCCGCCGCCGGAGCGACCGCCGGACCCGCGCCCAGACGGCGTGCTTCCAGCTCGGGATCCGGCGCCAGCTCCGTCCAGGCCAGCGGCTCCGAACCCGCTCGCGCCGGTGCCTTCGCGCCGTCCTCGTCCGAATCAACGTTGAAGAAGTCCTCGTCCCCCAGCCGGGGCGCGGGCTTCACCGGCCGCAGTCCCGGCGGGGTGAGCCGCTCCTCCCGGAACGCGAGCCTCCCCGTGGGCAGCCCTTCCTCCGCGTCCGCCTCCCGCGACAGGCGCTCCGCGTCCGCCCGCAGCTCCGCGTCGAAATCCTCCGTGACCGCCAGCGGATCCTCCACCGGCTGCGCGGCGGCGCGCGGCACCATCTCGTTCGGGAAGGGGAAGCGCAACGTCGTGCGCTCCTGCAGCGCCCGCGCATCGGGCACCGGAGGAAACACTGGCTCCGGGGCCGGATCCTCGTCCCACTCCTTCCCGATGTCCGCGTCCGGGTCCTCCTCCCCCCACGCCTGCCCCGAGTCCCCGTCCGACGCCGTGCCCCCC
>NZ_RAWB01000368.1 GCF_003612055.1 Corallococcus llansteffanensis | reverse complement strand
GCGGCAGGACGAGGGTGAAGGTGCTGCCCTCGCCCGGGGTGCTGCGCACGGTGACGTCGCCGCCCAGCAGGCGCGCGAGGTCGCGGGAGATGGACAGGCCCAGGCCTGTGCCGCCGTACTTGCGGTGGGTGCTGCCATCGGCCTGGCGGAAGGCCTCGAAGATGACGTCCTGGAGCTCCGGGGCGATGCCGATGCCGGAGTCGCGTACGGAGAAGCCCACGAGCCCCGCGCCCGCGGTGGAGAGGGTGAGGGCCACCTCGCCCTGGTCGGTGAACTTGAAGGCGTTGGCCAGCAGGTTCTTGAGCACCTGGCCCAGCCGCTGCGGATCCGTCTCCAGGGTGGGGGGCACGTCCGGCGCGACGGTGCAGGAGAAGTGCAGCGACTTCTGCTGCGCCACCGGCTGGAAGGCGCGGTCCAGGCCTTCCACGAAGCGCCGCAGGACGACGGTCTCCGGCTGCACCTCCACCTTGCCCGCCTCGATGCGCGACAGGTCCAGGATGTCGTTGATGAGGGCGAGCAGATCATTGCCCGCGGCGCTGATGGTCTCCGCGAACTTCACCTGTTCGGCGGTGAGGTTGCCCTCCTTGTTGTCCGCCAGCAGCTTCGCGAGGATGAGCGAGCTGTTGAGCGGCGTGCGCAGCTCGTGGCTCATGTTGGCCAGGAACTCCGACTTGTAGTGGTTGGTGCGCTCCAGCTCGGTGGCCTTCTGGGTGAGCGACACCTGCGCGAGGGCCAGGGCATCGCGCTGGTTCTCCAGCAGCCGTGTCTGCTCCTCCAGCTGGGAGTTGGTCTCCTCCAGCTCCTCCTGCTGGGTCATCATCCGCGTCTGGGATTCCTTGAGGACGCGGCTCTGCTCTTCAATCTCCTCGTTGGAGACGCGCAGCTCCTCCTGCTGGGCTTGCAGCTCCTCGGCCTGGCGGCGCGTCTCCTCCAGGAGCTGTTCCAGGCGCGTGCGGTCGTGCGAGCCGCGCACCGCGACGCCGATGGACGGGGACACCCGCTGGAGCAGCTCCAGGTCCGACGGGTGCACCGGGTGGAGGAAGCCCAGCTCCACCACCGCGTTGACCTGCCCGTCCGTCTGGATGGGGGCGATGAGGACGTGGCGGGCCGGGCCGTGGCCCAGGCTGGAGGAGACGGGCAGGTAGCCTTCGGGCACGTCGCGCAGGTGGAAGACGCGGCCCTCCTTGAGGGCCTGGCCCACGAGCCCGTCGCCCGCGCGCAAGAGGTCGCCCTTCGCCTCGAAGTCCGCGGGCAGCGCGTAACCGGCGACGCGGCGGAAGCGGTGGGTCGCGTCCGCGAGATAGAGCGCGCCCACCTGGGCATCCAGCGTGGTGGCGAGGACGCGCAGGATGTTGTCGCCCAGCTGCTCCAGGCGCTGCTCGCCCTGCATGCCCTGGGAGAGCGCGTTCTGTCCGGCCTGGATCCACGCCTCGATGCTCCGGGTGCGGAAGTCGCGCGACGCGATGTAGCCCGCCATGCCGATGAGCCCGAGCAGCAGCGCGGAGCCGGCCCAGGTGACGAGCAGGAACAGCTGGGAGGACGCCTGGAACCCGGCGTTGCGCTCGGCGAGCAGCCTGCGCTCCTCCAGCTCCATCTCCTCCACGGTGTCGCGGATGTCCCTCATCGCGGCGATGCCGCGGTCCTCCTTCACGATGGCGATGGCCTCCCGGCTGTCGCCCCGCAGCTGCAGGTCGATGGTCTGCTGCAGCTCCGCGAGCTTCACCTGGATGGAGGACTCCAGCCGCGTCAGCCGCTGCTGCTGGGGGGCGTTGTCGGCGGTGAGCTCCTTCAGGTGTTCGAGCTGTGTGGGGAGGGACTTCTTCGCGCCGACGTAGGGGTCCAGGTAGCTCGCGGCCCCCGTGAGCAGGAAGCCGCGCTGGCCCGTCTCCGCGTCCTTGAGGGTGGACAGCAGCCCCTCCAGGCTCTCGACAACCTCCAGCGTGCGCGTCACCAGCGCGCTGGCCTCGGTGCGCGTCCGCAGGGTGCGGTAGGAGAGCAGGGCGATGACGAGGATGGCCACCGCCGCCAGGGCGAAGCCCGCGAACGTGGCGGGAGGCAGCGCGGGGCCGAAGCGCGCGACGCGCCGGGTGTCCTGCCCGGAGGGCGGGGTCAGGGGCATGGACACCGCCCCACGGCGCACGGGAGGAAGACGAGCAGGATGGAGCGCACGGAGGGATCCGTCCGACGAAGGTGAACGGATCGCCTACCATGTCGGGCCCCGGGGGGCCGGGAGGGACTGGAGCGAAGTGTCGGCTGGTGCGCGCCCGGGTGACTCCGCGGCTAGAAGGCGCCGGACACGCCCACGACCTGCCGGCCGACCGAGGGCGTGAGTGACAGGGAGGACTTCCGCGCGGCGTTCGGCTGGGTGTCGTCATCGATGCGGCCGTGCAGGAGCAGGGGCACCGCGACGCCAAAGGCGGTGCCGAGCACGGCGCCGGTGAGCACGTCGGACAGGTAGTGCTTGTCCGCGCCCATGCGCAGCATGCCCACGGAGGCGGCGAGCGGCAGGCCCACGCCCCAGATGAGGCCCTGGTGCTTGTAGCCGCGCATCGCGGCGACGGTGCCCGCGGACACCACCAGGGAGAAGGCCAGGTTGGTGTGCCCGCTGTAGAAGGACAGGTTGTTGTCGTTGGGGTGGGCGGTGAGGCCCTTGTCTTCGTCGGACAGCACGTGGACGAAGGGCCGCTCGCGGCCCACGGTGAACTTCACCGCCTGGTTGAAGACGGAGGCGATGACGGCGCTCTCCACCATGATGGTGGCGTCCTGGGCGAAGAACTCGGCGGACGCGCCGCTGCTGCGGCCGGCGGCGTACTGGACGCCGAGGACGCCCAGCGGCAGGCCCGCGAACCCGATGACGTTGCTCCACGTGTCCGCGCGCTTGCGGGACTCGGGGGTGTTGCCCGCGAGCCCCCGGCCCCAGCGGTCCAACCGGTTGAGCGTGTCGGTGCCATCCGGAGCGCGGTCGCACCAGCGGCACTGCGCCGGGGCCAGGTTGTCCTTGAACACGGTCTCGCTGGAGATCCACAGCGCGCCCGCGGCGCCGGTGATGACGCCGTCGCGGGTCCAGTCGAAGCGCAGCGCGCGGGGCGCGTCCGTGGTGTCGGCGGTGTCCTGGGCGAGCGCGGGCGACAGCGGGGCCAGGAGGACGAGCCAGAGGGCGGTGAGGGTCCGGAAGGGGGCGGTCATTGGGGCGGCGGAGCATAAGGGCGCTCCGCCCCTTCACTGCAATCCCCGGTGGCTTTGGCTCAGTCCCGAAGGACGGGCGGACCTGCGCCGTTCCGGGTCGGATGTCGGGACTGCGTCTTCGGACTTCCCGGGTCTTGGAGGGCAGCAGGCGGGCGGCCAACGGGCCAGGGTGTGGGAATGGGCTGAAAGGAGCATGAAAACGGCGCCCCTGGCCGTTCTAGAGTCCTCGCCCCGCATGCCCCGCCCTGGCCGCACACTCCACGTCTTCCCTGATGCCGCGCGCCGTCAGGCAGCCCTGCGGGCGGAGCGGCGTGCGCGGGGGATCGCGGTGGGGACCCACCTGCTCACGTGGGACGACTTCGTCCACACGCTGGGAGGGGCAGGCGAGCTCAACCGGCGGCCCTGTCCGGCGACGGCGGCCCGCGCGGTGGTGGCCGGGCTGGGGACCTCGCTGGGGAGCACGCCGTTTGGCGACTACGTGCGCGAGCCCGCGTTCGCCCGGGCCGCGGCGGAGGTGTTGCTGGACCTGAAGGCGGGCCGCCTCTCCGCGCGCGAGCTCCAGGACGCCGCGGAGGTGCTGCCGCCGGAGCGCCGCACGCGCGTGCGGGTGCTGGCGCGGCTCTACCACCTGTACGAACAGCGGCTGGCGGAGCTGGGGCTCGCGGACCGCGAGGACGTGCTCCGGGGCGCTCGCGAGGCCCTGGACCGGGGCGCGTGGCCCGCGGGTTGGGACGGCGTGACGGGGCTCGTGCTCCACGGCGTCTACGACGTGCGACCGTCGAAGCTGGAGCTGCTGCTGGGGCTCGCGGCGGCGTGCGAGTCCCGCCGGGTGTTGCTGCGCGTGGAGACGCCGGTGGGCGGTTCGCCCGTGGCGGACGCGGCGCTCGCGGCGCTGTTCCGGGCCTTCGAGAACCGGGGCGAGACGATGCCCCACGTGGACCTCTTCAAGGCGGACGTGACGTTCGAGGGCCGGCCCTTCACGGACCTGGGGCGGCACCTGTTCTCGCCCCGGGCCGCGCGCGACGTGCTCAAGGACGCGGTGCAGGGGCTGTCGGTGTGGAACGCGACGTCCGCGCGCGAGGAGGCCCGCGTGGTGGCCCGCGACGTGCGGCGGCTGATGGCTTCGGGCAGCGCGCCGGGCGACATCGCCATCGCGTACCGGGACCTGGGCCCGGAGGCGGGCTGGCTCGCGGAGGCGCTGGGGGAGCTGGGCGTGCCGGTGCGTCTGCCCTGGGGCGAACCGCTCGCGCTCGCGGGCCCGGTGCGACTGGCGCTGGAGCTGCCGGTGCTCATCGAGGACGGCTTCCCGGCGGAGCGCGTGGCGGAGATCGTCGCCAGCCGCTACGTGCCCTCGCTCTCCCGAGGAGGCCCGGACGCGCCCGCCGCCCTCTTCGCGTTGGCCGCCGCGCGGGATGATCGGCTGGGCGCGACGCGAGGTAAGGGCGCCTACGACGTGCGCCTGGAGGGACTCGCGCGCCGGTTGCAGGCCCAGGGCGGCAGGCACAAGGAGGACGCGGTCCGGGTCATGGCCGTGCGCGCGCTGCGCGACCGGGTGATGCGGCTCATCGATGAATGCCGCCACATCCCGCAGGAGGGCTCCGCCGCGGAGCTGGTCGCCGCGTGGTGGAAGGTCGTGGAGCGGCTGGGCCTCCTGGACTCCGCGGGCCCGCGGGAGCGGCGCGAGGAAGGCACCCTGGGCGCGCGCATCGAGGACGCGAGGGCCCGGGACGACGCGGCGCTCGCGGCGTTCCGTCAGCGGATGGAGGACCTGCTGCGCTCGCTGCGCGCGGTGGGCGGTGGGCCGCGCATCACCCGGCGCACGCTGGGCCGGTGGTTGGCGGACACCCTGAAGGACACGCACCTGCCCGCGAGAGGACCCACCGCGGGCGCGGTGGAGGTGTTGGACTTGCGCGAGGTGCCGGGCCGCACCTTCCGCCACCTCTTCGTCGCGGGGCTCACGGAAGGACGGCTCCCGGGGAGGGACCCGCCGTCGCCGCTGCTGGGCGACGCGGAGCGCGTGGCGCTCAACCAGCACCTGACCCGGGACGTGTTCCGGCTGACGGGAGGCGAGTTCGACGAGCGCGCCCCGTGGCGCCTCACCGAGGACCGGCTGCTGTTCGCCAGCGCGCTCGCGGCGGCGGAAGCCACGCTGAGCCTGTCGTTCGCGGTGCAGGCGGCGGGAGGCCAGGAGCAGGTGCCCTCGGCGTTCCTGGAAGAGGTGCGGCGGCTCACCGGCCGTCACTGGGCCACGCGCGCGCTGTCGCCGGTGCTGCCGCTGGATGAGGTGCTCACGCGCGCGGAGCTGCGGCGCACCGTGGCGCTGGAGGCGCTGGCGTATCCGAAGCTGCGCGTCACCGAACCGGATCCGGCGGGCCCGCTGCTCAAGGAGCACTTCGCGACGGACGACTGGTTCCGCACCGCGCGCGAGCTGGCCCACATGGAGGCCGCGCGCCTGCGCTTCTTCGGCAGCGAGGAGGAAGTGCCCGGTGAGTTCACGGGCGGCGTGCAGGGCGCCGAGCTGGAACAGAAGCTGCGGGAGACGTTCCACTTCGGCCTGGAGCGTCCGCTGTCCGCGAGCGCCCTGGCCCGCTTCGGCAACTGCGGCTTCCAGGGCTTCGTCGCGTACGGGCTGAAGGTGGCCGAACCCGTGGTGCCCGGCGAGGAGTTCGACGCCCGGGGGCGCGGCACCTTCTGGCACCGCGTGATGGAGGAGGTGTTCCAGGCGCTCAAGGACCAGAAGCTGCTGGGCCAGGCGCCGGAGGACATCCCCAAGGAGGTGCTGGAGAAGGCGGTCAAGAAGGCCAGCAAGCACTTCGAGGAGCTCCACCACGTGGGCCACCGTGAGCTGTGGAAGCTCGCGGGAGAGAAGGCCCACGCGATGGTCCGGCGCATCCTCACGGATCAGCGCCGGGGGCTGCCCTTTGATCCGCTGGTGCCCGAGGGCTTCGAGCTGAAGTTCGGTCCCGCGGCGAAGGACAAGCGCTGGAGCGACGTGAAGCTGATGGTGGCGGACGACGCCATCATCTTCGAGGGTCAGATCGACCGGCTGGACACGGCCGGCGTGGAAGTGGGCGTCATCGACTACAAGACGGGCAAGCTGGACAAGCGCACGCTGAAGGAGAACCTGCTGCGCTCGGACTTCCAGCTCCCGCTGTACCTCTACGCCGCGCGCGAGAGCGGCCACGTGGGGGCACGCAACGCGGCGTGGTTCTCGCTGCGCACGGGCGCCACCATCCACCTGTCGGACGTGTTGCCGCCCGCGGAGTTGGAGGACCTCCTGTCCACGGACCCCGAGGTGCGCCAGCGCGTGGCGGATGCCCAGGGGCTCAACCTGCCCAACGCGGTGGAGACGCTGGTGAAGCGCCTGCGCAAGGGTGACTTCCCGGCGCGGCCCAACGACTGCGGACGCTGCGGCTACCGCGCGGTGTGCCGCATCACCGAACGGCGCGTGACAGAGGAAGGGAGCGGATGAGCGACACCGCGCCCCACATGCTCGCGCTGGAGCGCAACCTGGCCCTGATGGCGGGCGCGGGCGCGGGCAAGACGTACAGCCTGGTGACGATGACGCTGCACCTCTTCGCGGGCGCGCGAGAGGCGGTCCCCGCGCTGCGGCCGTCGCGGCTATGCATGCTCACGTTCACGGACAAGGCCGCCGCGGAGATGCGCCGCCGCGTCCGGGAGCGCCTGGACGCGCTGGCCCAGGGCGATGTCCCGGCGGACGCTGAGAAGGACCTGCGGGCGTCGCTCGCGAGGCTGGAGCGCCCGTTCCCCACGCAGGACGAGTGGCGCAAGGTGCGCGAGGAACTGGGCGCCGCGACGGTGGGCACGTTCCACTCGCTCTGCGGTCAGCTCCTGCGCCGCGCGCCGCCCGCGGTGGGCATCGATCCCGCCTTCGAGGTGCTGGACGAGCTGGAGTCCGCGGGCCTGCTGGAGGACGTCACCGAGCGCGTGGTGCTGGACGCGCTGGAGGGAGGCGACGCGCGGGTGCGCGAGCTGTGCGCGGAGCTGGGCTTCTCCGGTTCGGGCTTCTCCGACGGGCTCGTGGCCGCGCTGATGGACGTCTACCGCACGCTGCGCGAGGAGGGGCTGAAGGCGGCGACGGCGCGCGTGGGCGATGGCGTGGCGGACAAGGCGCAGCTCGAAGCGCTCATCCAGGACTGCCGCCGGCTGTGCGCCGAGGCCCGCGCGCAGGACACCAAGGTCGAGTGGAGCCCGCTCCTGTCCGCGTGCGAGCGGGCGCTGGAGGGCATGACGCCCGACACGTTCCTGAAGACGGAGCACTTCCCGACGCTGCGGAACGTGCTGCTGTCGGAGCCGCGCAACCTGGCGAATCTCCGCAAGGGCGCGGGCGCCTGCCTGAAGGAGCTGCTCTGGAAGGTGAAGGGCAAGAGCGACGGTTCGGTGCGGCGACTGGAGGATGCCTACTCCGCGTGGCGCACGGCGCCCTTCGAGGAGACCTTCCGCGACCTGCTGGGCCAGTTGGAGACGCGGCACGACGCGGAGCTGTCGCGGCGCAACGTGTTCGACTTCACCTCGTTGCTGGTGAAGGCGCGCGACCTCCTGCGCGACCATCCGGAGTTCCGCCAGCAGGTGCAGGAGCGGTTGGGCGCCTTGCTCGTGGACGAGTTCCAGGACACCAACCGGCTGCAACTGGAGCTGGTGTTGCTGCTCGCGGAGCGCCGTGAAGGCGGGCCGCGCGAGCTGACGCCAGACGCGGACCTGGTGGCCGCGCTGCCCCTGGAGCCCGCGTTCCTGTGCGCGGTGGGTGACCGCAAGCAGTCCATCTACGAGTTCCGTGGCGCGGACGTGTCCGTGTTCACGGTGCTGGCGAAGAAGATCGAGGACGAGGGCGGAGCGCGCGGCTTCCTCCAGCACAACTACCGCTCACTGCCGGGCGTGCTGACCTTCTTCAACCGGGCCTTCGCGGGGCTGCTCGTGGCCCGTGAAGCGACGCCCCGTCCGTTCGAGGTCGTCTACGACGCGGCGACGGACGACCTGTCGCCCACGCGTCGGGACCTGGCGGAAGGGCCGGTGGTGGAGCGGCTGACGCTGCCGGAGGCCGACACCGCTCCGGAGCTGCGTGAGCACGAGGCGGACGCGGTGGCCCGGAGGTTGCGGGTGATGCTGGCGCCCGGCGCTCCAGCGACGGTGATGGCGGAGGACAAGAAGGGCCTGCGTCCCGCGCGCGGCGGCGACGTGGCCATCCTCTTCCGGACCTTCACGCACCTGGAGGAGTACCGGCAGGCGCTGATCCGCCACGGGGTTCCGCACCGGGTGTTGCGAGGCCGGGGCTTCTACGGGGCGCAGGAGGTGCGCGACCTCGCTTCGCTGCTGGCGCTCCTGGCGGATGCGGACGATGCGCTGGCGTTCGCCGCGGTGCTGCGCTCGCCGCTGGTGGGCCTGTCGGATGCGTCGCTGTTCCGGCTCGCGGGGGACCTGCCGCTGTCGCTCGGCTCGCCACGGTTGGTGGATGAACAGGTGCGCGCCGCGATGTCCGCGCGCGAACAGGCACGGCTGGCGCGCTTCCTGGAGCTCATCCCCGTGCTGCGACGTGAGCGGGACCGGCTGGGCGTGCACGCGCTGCTGCACTCGGCGCTGGAGGCGACCGGGTACCGCGAGGCGCTGGCGGGCTCGCCCTACGCGGAGCAGGCGAGCGCGAACGTGGACAAGCTGTTGTCGCTGGCGGCGCGCAGGGACGAGCGCGGTACGGGCGGCTGCGTGGCCTTCGCGCGCGAGCTGCGCCAGTTGGCGGACTCCGACCCCAACGAGGCGCAGGCGGACCTGATGGACGAGGGCGACCCGCGCGCCGTGCAGCTCCTCACCATCCACCGGGCCAAGGGCCTGGAGTGGCCGGTGGTGGTGGTGCCCGGGATGGGCGGCCGGCGGCGCACCACGTCGGCCCGCGCGTACTTCGAGCGCTCGTTCGGCCTGGCGCTGCGCCCCTGGATGCCGGACTCGCTGGACACCTTCACCTCCGAGCGCTTCGAGGCGGTGCGCGCCGAGCTGAAGGCCCGCGAGGACGCCGAGTACCTGCGCCTCCTCTACGTGGCGCTCACCCGCGCGAAGGACCTGCTGGTGCTGTCGGGCGGCGAGGAGAAGCGCGCGGGCACCGATACCTGGTGGCACCGCATGGACCGGCGCCTGGACGCGGATCCGGACCTGCGCGCGCTGGCTGTCGACGTGGACGTGGAGCAGTTGCCGCCGCCCGCGGATCCGGAGCCGCCCACCGAGGAACAGGTCGCCCAGGCCCGGGCCCGCATCGAGTCCGCCCTGGAGCGCGTGTCCCAGGAGTCCTTCCACGACCGAACCGATGGATCCGACGCGTTCGAGGACACGGCTCTTTCCGACACGCCCGTGGTCGCGTCCGTGCGTGCGGTGCAGGACTTCCTCACGTGCCCGCGCCGCTACCACCATCTCCACCGGCTAGGGCTCGCCGTCGGGTCGGAGCCGTGGGAAGCGCCCGCGCAGGCGTCGCCGCTGCTCGTGGAGCCGGAAGGATGGCTGCCCGTGGAGCGTCCGGGCCAACTGGTGTCGCGGCTCCTGCGTGACGTGGACCTGTCACTGGCGGGGCCGGACGCGGGGGCGTCGGAGCGACGCGCGCACCTGGAGCACCTGCTGCGCGGCGCCGGTCGTGAGCCGGAGGAGGACGACCTGGGCGACGTGCTGGCCACGGTGGAGCGCTTCCTCGGCACGGACTTCGCCCGGCGGCTGGCGGCCACGCCCGCGTCCACGGTGCACCGGGGGCTCGACTTCGTGTTGGACCTGGAGGACGGCGCCTCCGTGGAGGGCGTGGTGGACCTGCTCTGGGAGTCGCCGGAGGGCGAGGCCGTGGCGGTCCTCCTGCGCCCGGGCGCTCGCCACCCCCTGGGCCCGGCCGCGTGTGCGCATGAGCTGATGGCCCTGTCCCTGGCGGCGGCGCGGATGGTGCGGGACGGGG
>NZ_RAWB01000367.1 GCF_003612055.1 Corallococcus llansteffanensis | reverse complement strand
CCCCACGTCGCCACCGTCCTCGCCGCCGAGCACCCCCACCTGCCCGCGCTCGCCGAGGCCGATGGCCTCCCGCTCGACAGCCCCGACTTGCTCTCCCGCCTCCTCGCCTACCTGGAGCGCGATACGCCCCTGGCCACCTGCCGCCACTGCCTGGGCTCCAGTGGCCCGTGGGAACCCCACGCTCAGCTGCCCCGCGCTCGCGCCTCTTCCTGAGCCTGGCCGGCCGGCACTTCCACCTGCAGGGGCAGCTCCACGGTGAAGACGGAGCCCTGGCCCAGGACGCTCTCCACGCGCACCGTGCCGCCCATGGCCTCCACCAGCGTGCGGGTGATGTAGAGCCCCAGCCCCAGGCCGCCGTAGTGCCGGCCGCTCACCGCGCGCTCGAAGCGGCCGAAGAGCCGGGGCTGCGAATCCGCCGCGATGCCGATGCCCTGGTCCTGTACCGTCAGCGTCGCGCGCCCATCCCGCGTCTCCAGCCGGATGTCGATGGAGCGCCCCTGGCCGTACTTGATGGCGTTGTCCACCAGGTTCACCACCACCTGCTCCAGCCGCGGCCGGTCCCACCACCCGACCAACGGGGTGTCCACGCCCACCAGCCGCAGCGTGGAGCCGGAGCGCGCGGCGGGCCCTTCGTAGGAGGCCGTCACGTCGCGCACCAGCTCCGCCAGGTCCACCCGCGCGGGCTCCAGGGCCAGCCGCCCGGCCGCGATGCGCGACACGTCCAGCAGGTCGTTCACCAGCTCCGCCAGCTTCTTCACCTGCCGCGAGCCCACCTCCAGGTAGCTCTCCACCAGCGCGCGCGGCACCGGGCCGGGATGGCGCTCCAGCTCGCGCCGGAGGGACTGGAGCTTGAGGTTCAGCGGCGTGAGCGGCGTCTTCAGCTCGTGGCTTGCGATGGACAGGAACTCGTCGCGCAGCCGCACCGCTTCACGCGCCTCGCGGTACAGGCGCGCGTTCTCCATCGAAAGCGCGGCGCGGTTGGCCATCTCCTGGAGGATGGGCAGGTCCGCCTTCGTGTAGCTCCGTCCGGACGCGTGGCTGGTGGCGAAGATGATGACGCCCAGCGTGCGCTCGCGGGCCACCAGGGGCACCATCGCCAGGGAGCGCAGCTTCATGTCCTGGAGCAGCGCCATCCGCCGCGGCTCATTGGTCACCTGCTCGAGGTCCACCGCGGTGACGTCCTCCACGAAGAAGGGCTGGCCCTTGAGCAGCAGGGTCCCGGCGCCCATCGACGGGTAGCATTGCCCCTCGGGAACGGGCGTCCGCAGTTGCTGCGCGTGCGCTTCCGACTCCGTCCTCGCGTGCGCCACCTCCATCCGCAGGAAGGTGCCGCCCTCCATCGCCATGTCGACGATGCACCAGTCCGCCAGCGTGGGGACGACGAGGCGCACCACGTTGTGCAGCGTGGCCTCGTAGTCCAGCGACGTGGCCAGGAAGGAGCTGGCGCCCGCCAGCAGGCGCAGGTGCTCCTCGTTGTGCGACAGCTCGCGCGTCAGCCGCTCCGCCCGGGCCCTCGCCCGCACGTGGTCCGTCACGTCGAAGGCGAAGGCGGAGATGCCGTCCACCTTCCCCCGCGGGTCGCGCGTGGGCATGTACGTGACGTCGAAGAAGTACTCCTTCATGGCGCCAGACGGCTCCTGGATCCGCAGGGGCAGTTCCTTGGTCTGGAAGGGCTCCCCCGTCGCGTAGACGCGATCCAACAACTGCCCCACGCGCTCGGCCGTATCCTTCGGTCCCACCTCCCTCGCGGTCTTGCCCAGTGGGGCCGGGTCGCCCACCAACTGGGTGTTGAGGGGGTTGGACAGCTCGAAGCGGTGCTCGGGGCCCCGGAAGATGGCCAGGTGCGCGGGCGCGTGCATGAAGATCTCATGCAGCCGCGAGCGCTCGTACTCGGCGGCGGCGCGGGCCGTGCGCTCCCGCGCCAGCAGCTCCGCGCGCTCCACGTTGGCCTGGCGCAGGCGCACGTTGAGCACCGTCACGAACAGGCACAGCCTCAAGAAGAGGGTCAGCGTGAGCAGGCTGCTGGGCGTCACCGACCAGGCGTCGAGGGGCACCAGGAAGAAGTAGTCCACGGTGAGCATCGACAGCACCGTGGCCACGAGCCCCGGTCCCCAGCCTCCGCGCCAGCCGGCGAACATCACGGCGGCGAAGAAGGGGAGCAGCGGCGTGCCGGCGGTGAGCGGCCAGAGGGCCTTCTGGACGAGGAGGGCCAGCACCACGCCCACCACCGCCAGCCCATAGCGCAGCGGCGCGGAGCCCCCGTCCGGCGCGAACGCCTCCGGGGCCCTGTCGGGAGCCGGGGAGAGCGAGGCCGTGCGGGGAGCCCGGGCGCCCCGGGATGCGGACGGTGATGGGGCGGTCATGGACACAGTGATGCCTAACCGTGGGGTGGCCTCCCGGTGGCTTCCTTGCGCACCGGGCCGTGGGACTGCGTCAGGGCCTGCATGGAGGCAGGGTAGCGGTCTCCGGAAGCCACCCCCGGCGGTGCGATGGTTTCGATGTCCGCCAGGTCCTGCGCGGTGAGCTTCACCTCCAGGGCTCCCAGGTTGTCATCCAGGTACGCGCGGCGCTTGGTGCCAGGGATGGGCACCACGTCCTGCCCTCGCGACAGCACCCAGGCGAGCGCGAGCTGCGCGGGCGTGCACTGCTTCTGACGGGCGAGCCGGCTGATGTGTTCCACCAGCTTCAGGTTGCGCTGGAAGTTCTCCCCCTGGAAGCGCGGCGAGTGGCGGCGGTAGTCGTCCTCCGCCAGGTCCTCGAAGCGCTTGAGCTGGCCGGTGAGGAAGCCGCGTCCCAGCGGGCTGTAGGGGACGAAGCCCACGCCCAGCTCGCGGCACGCCTGGAGGACGCCGTCCTCGGGTTCGCGGCTCCACAGCGAGTACTCCGACTGGAGCGCGGTGATGGGATGCACGGCGCACGCGCGGCGCAGCGTCTCCGCGTTGACCTCCGACAGGCCCAGGAAGCGCACCTTGCCCGCCTTCACCAGCTCCGCCATGGCGCCCACCGTGTCCTCGATGGGTGTCTTCGGGTCCAGGCGGTGCAGGTAGTAGAGGTCGATGACGTCCATTCCCAACCGCTTCAGGCTCGCCTCGCACGCCTGCTTCACGTACTCGGGCCGGCCGTTGACGCCGCGCGCCTGCGGGTTGTTGGGGTCGCGGACGAGGCCGAACTTGGTGGCGAGCACGAACCTCGAGCGGTGCGGCCCCAGCACCCGGCCCACCAGCTCCTCGTTGCGCCCCGGCCCGTAGGCATCCGCGGTGTCGAAGAAGGTGACGCCCCGCTCCAGGGCATGGAGCAGCGTGGCCTCCGACTCCGCGTCGTCGCGCCCCGCGTAGAACTCCGACATGCCCATGCAGCCCAGGCCCAGCGCTGAAACGGTGAGGCCCTTGCTGCCCAGCTTCCGCGTCTCCATGTCCCGTGTCCTCCCCGCGTGATGCCTTTTCAGGAAGGGTCTTCACGCGACACCCCGGAGTCCAGGGCAAACGGCCGGGCGGCGGAAGAGCTCAGCCAGGAGGCGGCAGCCTGCTGTGGAAGGGGAGCGGCTTGGCGGACGGCGGCAGCTCCGCTTCACGCGCCTCCACCCTGGGCGAAGGCCAGCCCAGGTTGCGCAGGGCCGCGCCCAGCCGCTCGCACAGGGGACCCACGACCTCCGGGGGCGCGCCCGCCAGCTCCAGCGTGAAGCGCTCCAGGTCCACCTGCGTCAGCCGGAACGCGCGCAGCGGGTGGTGCTTGAACACCCACGCGAGCGACCACGCGTCCACCGCGCGGCCCGCGGGCGTGTGGAACGCGCAGGCGCCACGTCCGCTGAAGCCCGTCAGCGTCCAGCCGTGGAAGCCACAGGCGCAGGCGTCCCGCTGGACGGTGCCGGTGTCGCCGGGGCGGTAGCGCAGCAGCGGGAGCACACTGGGGCGCAGCCGCGTCACCACCACCTCGTCCCCGTCCGGCTCCAGCCAGACGTCCGGGGTGAGCACGTGGAAGCGGCCCTGCCCCGCGTCCTCCAGGCACTCCCACGCGAGCGGCCCCGTCTCCGTGGAGGCGTAGTAGTTGAGGACCTGCACGCCCCGCCCGTGCACCCACGCGTCGCGCAGCGCCCGCGGCAGGTGCTGCGCGGAGGTGAGCACCAGCCGGGGGGCGGGCACCTCCGGGTGCGCCAGCAGCCAGCGCAGGCCCTCCGGGTCGGAGAAGACGACGGCGGCCCGCACGCGTTGCAAGCGCGCCACCGCGTCGTCGCGCAGCACGGAGACGCGGTGCAGGGCGCCGTCGTGGAACAGCGGCAGGCGCACCGAGTACTCCAGCCCGCCCGGCAGCGCGTCCAGCAGCACCACGCGCGGACGCGGCGGCGGTACCGTGCCGGTGCGCTCGGTGAAGAAGCGCAGCACGGCCCACATGAGCAGGCAGTCGCGCCGGTCGCGCAGCACGTTCACCGGGTCCCCGGTGGTGCCGGAGCTCTTCACCACCACGCACTCGTCGGACGCGGTGGGCAGCGTGGGCACGTCCTCCCAGTGGCGCGCGAGCGTCGCGCGGTCCAGCGCGGGGAAGTGCCGCAGGTCCTCCAGCCGCTGGAGGTCCCCCGGGTGCAGCCCCGCCTCGCGCAGCGTCCGCAGGTAGTAGGGCGAGCCCTGGAGCGCGTCCCGCAGGCCGCCCAGGCGCGCCTCCAGCTCCGCGCGGGCCACGGCCTCGTCCACCGTGGCCGCGCCGCGCCCGAGCCCCGCCGCCACCTCCAGCGCCCACGGCAGGTGGGCCCGCTGGGTCCAGGTGTCGCGGCGGATGCGGGCCCTGGGCGCGACCCCGAGCGTCACTCGCGCCAGCCCCGGGCCTCGGCTTCCTTCTGCTGGGCCTCCTGCAACATCTTCAGGCGCCGCTCCGCCTCCTGCTTGCGCGCCTCCTCCACCTTGCGCAGGTCCGCGACGGCCTGCCGGTAGTCCAGGGCGTTCAGGCGGCTCTTCGACTCCTGCGCCGTCTCACCTTCGATGTCCGCGCCCAGCGCGGCCACCCACTTGCGCAGGAACTCCTCCTGGCGGAAGGCGTTGGAGCGCACCATCTCCGCGGTGAGCGGCTGCACCTCCTCGAAGAACTGCTGCAGGCGCGCCAGCGGCGTGCGATCCGCGGTGAGGTAGAGCACCGACTTCTTGCGCAGCTCCGACGACACCAGCACGTGCGCGAGCATGCCCACCTGCTCGCGGAACAGCGGGTTCTTCACGCGCTGCTCCAGCTTCGCCCACTCGGACTGCGAGGGCGGCTTCTGGCTGGCCATGCGGAAGGTGTCGCAGACGATGGCCACCGCCAGGTCGTGCGGATACGGCGACACGATGGGCGAGGCGGCCAGTTGTTCCCGAAGCTTCGCGATTGAAACCGCCATCATCTCTCCAACAGGGCATCGGCCAGCGCCGCCGCGGCGGGACCGAAGTCAGACATCCACTGCACCGTCGCGAGCCGGAAGCGCTTGTCCCCCAGCACCGGCGCCAGCACCTGCCGGGCGCGCGACTCCTCCGGCACCGCGAGGAAGGCCACCACCCGGCGCGACTGCTTCACCGCGCGGCCCAGGCGCTCCAGCGCGCCCTTCTCCTGCATGTTCGCCAGGAAGTCGCTGTCGGAGATGATGACCCGCAGCACGTCCGGCCGCTCGCTGGCGAACGCCTCCATCTCCTCCACCGGGAACCACGTCCCCCCGCCGATGTAGTGCAGCAGGAAGTCGCGCGCCGTCTCCTCGTCGTACATCCACGGGGACACCACGGGCTGACCGCTCGAGTACACGATGCCGCGCACCGTGGCGCCCTTGCGCAGCGCGGAGGCGGCCAGCACCTGCGCCGCCAGCGTCATCGCGTTGAGCTGGTATTCGGGATTGGGCATGGAGCCGCTGGTGTCCAGGTACAGCTCCACCGCCGGCACGCCCAGGTCCGAAGGCGGGGGCAGGTCCGCCTCCAGCTCGCGCCGCAGCGGGGAGAGGGCGGCCAGGTGTCCCTGCGTCACCACGGTGAGCGTCCAGTCGATGGTGGACGGATCATCGCCGTACTCCCAGGCCTCCGGCGTGGTGCGCAGGTACGGCTCCGGCTTCGACGGCGCGGAGGGCAGCTTGAGCAGGTGCCGGTCCACGAGCCGCCGGTAGTGCCGCGCGACCAGGGCCCGGCGCAGCTTCCCGGGGTCCTTGCCGGGCAGGTGGTTCGTCACCCGGCCAATGGTGGTGAGCGGCTCCGCGTCCTTCGTGTCGTGCGTCGCATCCAGCCAGCCCTGCGCCCGCGCCTCCTCCAGCGCGTCGTCCCACCGGGCGCCGGACTGCACCGCCGCGTCCAGGTCGCCCTCGTCCGGGAGGGGCACGTCGCCCGCGAGCGGGATGCGGAAGCGCGTCTTCCCGGGCACGTCGATGTAGCGGATGAACGCGGCGCAGAAGTAGAGGAACTGGAGGCGCGCGTCGGGCAGCGCGTAGAACGTCTGCACGAACATGCGCGCCTGGATGCGGAAGCCCGGGTAGTCCCGCTCCAGCTGCTCCAGGCGACCCCTGGGCACCAGGTCCCCAGGCTCCTTGCTCCACAGCTCCTCGTAGAGGGCCAGGTAGAAGCAGAAGAGCGGCGTCGTCCCTGCGCCCTTGTCCTGGCCCGGCTCGGGCGCGCGCAGGAAGCCCCGGTACACCTCGCACAGCGCTTCCGCGTGGGTGCGCCCCACGAACTCGTTCACCTGCAGGTCGAAGAACAGGTTGGTGAGCGACTGGCCCAGCCCGGGGATGAGCCGCTGCTCCAGCACGCGCAGCTCCGCGTCCCACCCCAGCGTGTGCGGGAAGCGGACGTGGTGCCCGATTTCATGCGCCAGCACCGCGGTGAGGCTGTCGCGCGCGCCCATGCGGTCCAGTTGTTCGAAGTGGACGAACACCTGCCGGCGCACGAGGTCGATGTACGCGAGCGGTTCGTCCTTCGCGTCGGCTCCAGGATTGAAGGGCCGGTGCGGTTCGGGCGGGCTCAACTCCACGCGCACGTCCCACAGCGCCAGCGCGTCGCGCCAGCACCGCTCCACCTCCGCCGGGGTGAAGGCCGCGCTCCGGGTCATGACGGCAGGATGACCGCCAGCCACTGGGACGTGTGCATCGTGGCCACCGCGCGCCACTCGTTGCGCACGGTGCTGTACCAGTCGCCCGCGCGCGGGTCGCGCTGGGACAGCGAGGTGATGGCCTTGACGGGCGTGCGCGCGGGCTCCAGCCGCTCGTTGCAGCCCATGGAGCCCAGGAGCATGGGCTTCTTCGCGAGCCACACGCCTTGCGTGGCCGCGTCGCGTCCTCCGGCGGCGGTGGCGCGGTGCCGGTCGTGCACGCACACCACGGTGGGCGCGAGGAAGTGCAGCTCCCCGGGCATGAAGCGGCTGTCCTCCTGCGACAGGTCCACCCACAGCGCGGTGGAGGTGTCGCCCAGCGTCTGCGTGGGAGGCTCCATCGCCTCGTTGGCGACGGCGTGCAGGTGGCCCTCGAGGTCGTCCAGCGAGCGCAGGTCGGTGCCCATGCGGCAGAACAGGCGCTGCACCCAGGGGGGCGCGGACTCCAGGTTCTCGCTCAGGTTCCACATCCGCGCGAGCGCCGCGGCCCGCTTCCCGCGGGGCAGCTCCGGCAGCAGGCGCGGCACGAGGTCCGACCACGCGAGCGTGAAGAAGTTCTGCCGCCCGGCGGACGCGGGGTAGAGGTAGCCCAGGCCGATGCCCTCGGCGCCCAGGCGCAGGTAGTCGCGCAGCAGCTCCTCGCCGGAGGCCGCGTCCGAGCCCGAGGCCGAAAGCGCCTCGCCCAGCCGGGCCACCGGGCCATTGAGGAAGCCTGACCACAGCGCGCGGTCCCAGCGCACGAAGCGGGCGCGCGCCTCCTTCTCCAGGGTGTCGACGAACTCGCTCATGGCTGACCGCCCGGGTTCTCCTTCAGCCACGTCGCGTAGTTGCGGTAGCGGCTGTAGAGGGACTTCAGGTGGATGATGTCCTCGTACACCGGGCCGGACAGCTCGTGGCGGGTCATCAGCTCATTCATCAGCACGGTGACCGCGGACAGGCGCTTCTCCGTGGTGCGCAGGTCCACGCCGGACAGGCCCAGATCCAGCTCCGCGCGCAGCCCGGCGACCTTCTGGCGCAGCGGCGCGTGCGTGCCGTAGCGGGCCATGGCCATGTCGAACATGTTGCGGATCCACGCCACGCGGTCCTGGAGCAGCAGCTTGTTGCCCTTGCCCTCGAAGAAGGGGCTGCGCGCGTTGGGGGTGAGCTTCTCGTGCAGCACCCAGGGGATGATCTGCCGGAAGTCCTCCAGCTCCACCGCGCGGTGGCCGCGGAAGAACGCCAGCGCCTTCGCGAAGTGGAGGATGGTCTGGTACGCGCGCACGCTGGTGCCGTTCTCCGTCTGCGTGCAGAGGTGCACCTTCTTGTCCAACGGGCACTGCTCGTTGCACACGTTGGCCACGCTCTGTCCCGCGAGCTTCAGCGTGTCCTTGTGCTTGAACTCGAAGCGCGGGGACGCCATGCGGCAGAAGTCGAGCTGCCCCAGGAAGAAGGCCACGCGCTCCAGGGCGCCCTTGGGCACCTCCACGGCGAGGATGGAGGTGTAGGCCTTCTCCAGCTCGCCCGGCGTGAAGACGATGTCCTTGGGGAGCAGCTCCTCCGGGGACTTGTCGGACTCGATGCGCTGGAGCAGCGTGTCCACGAAGCCCGAGTTGAAGGGCACGGCGCGCACGACGACGTCGATGCGGTCCTTGAGCGCTTCGATGACCTGGAAGGTGCCGCCGCCCTGGTCGTCGTTGGCGGTGAGGAACCAGGACGAGCGGCCGGTGTAGACGTACTGGTCCATCATCTCCGCGTAGCCCTCGCCCAGCAGCGACAGCAGGGCGGACTGGGTCTTCGTGGGGATGCGGTTGTACTCGTCGATGATCTTCACGCGCTGGCTGATCCACTTGCGCCAGCTCACCTTCACGGCGGACAGGTCATCCGCCTTGAGCATGTCGGATGGCAGCGGCGCGCCCAGCAGGTCCGCGATGGACAGCTGCGGATGTCCGCGCTGGATGCCCCGGTGGACGTCCTCGCGGTCCATGCCGGACAGGAGCGCCATGAGGATGGCGGAGGTCGTCTTGCCCCGGCCGGGCCCGCCCACGAGCAGGGCGCGGCGGCAGGTGAAGAGGGTGAGCAGGGGGATGAGGACGAAGGAGCTGTAGCTCATGTCCTCCGGCAGGTGCAGCTCGTCCCCGCTGCCGTTCTTCACGGAGGCGGCGCCGCCGAACTCGATGTCGTAGTAGGGGCAGATGACGGCGTTGTTGGTGATCCACCAATACGCCTGCCGCATCTTGTCGTGGAGGCTGCCGCCGTCGCGCTCGGAGAGGTGGACACTGAGGCCCTTGTCCTTGTCCGCCGACGCGCGGCCGGTGAGCAGGCGCGAGACCCAATCCTGGTTGGCCATGGAGGCCGCGGACTCTAGCCCGCGCGCTCTAGAGCGTCACCAGCCCCAGCCGGGCCGCGCGCACCACGGCCTCCGTGCGCCGCTGCACGCCCAGCTTGGCCAGCACCGCGTTGACGTGGAACTTGGCCGTGTGGTCGCTGATGGCGAGCCGGTCCGCGATGGCCTTGTTCGACAGCCCCTCGGCCAGCAGGCCCAGCACCTCGCGCTCGCGCGGCGTCAGCGTGTCCGGCCCTGTCGCGCCCGGCAAGCCCGAAGGCGCCGTGTTCCGGGGCGCGGCCCGGACGTGGGACAGGCCCGGCTCGAACACAGTCAGCCCCCGCGCCACCGCGTGCAGCGCGGCCACCAGCATCCCGGGTGCCACGTCGCGGAACAGCAGGCCCCGCGCGCCCTCACCCAGCGCCAGCTCCCCCGCCGCCTCGTCCGCCACCAGCGCCAGCACCGGCGCGCCCAGGTCCGGCGCCGCGCCCTCCGTCAGCCGCAGGCCCGTGTCCCAGAGCACCACGTCGGGCGGAGCGCCCCGCGCCGCCTCCAGCTCCACCTGCGTGCCCGCGGCCACCACCGTCCAGCCCTCCCCCTGGTCGCTGAGCGCCCGTGCGAGCGCACCCCGGGCCAGGGGGTCCTCCGAGACGAGCGCGAGCCGTAGCAATGAAGGGGGCGCATCCAGCATGGGCCCCCCATCCCTAACCGCGCCCGCCAGCTTCGCCACCCCGCCCGGTGCCGGC
>NZ_RAWB01000366.1 GCF_003612055.1 Corallococcus llansteffanensis | reverse complement strand
GCTCAAGCCCGTCTTCGCCCTGGGCGGCCTGGGCATGCTGACGACGATGGTGCACAAGGCGGGCGCCGGTGAGCTGAAGACCACGCTCCTGGCCGCGCTGCCCCTGTTGCCCTGGGTGGTGCTCCTCGAGATGGGACGGCAGACCTGCGACGCGACGGCGACGCGGCTGTCCTATGGCGCACGCGCGGGACAGGTGCCCCTGGCGGTGCTGGTGCGGGCGCAGCTCATCGGCACGGCGGTGTCGAGCATGGCGCCCGCGGGCCGCACTGCCGCGGAGGCGACGAAGGCGACGCTGCTCACGCCCTACACGGGAGGCGCGTCGGCGACGGCGGCGGCGGCCACGTCCCAGGCGGCGTCGCTCGGGGCCGGAGGGCTCATCTCCTTCCCGTGCGCGGTGGCGTCCTATCTCATGACGGGCTGGTCCGCGTTCACGGTGGGGATGCTGGTGCACGGCTTCGTGCTGCTGCTGGCGTCGCTGGGCATGCGGGCGGGGCTGCGCGCGAAGCGGCTGGGCGCGTGGATGCAGCGCCGGTGCGGGAAGTGGGGCGCGCACGCGGAGGCGTTCCAGGCGTCGGTGTGCGCCGGAGGGCTGTGTCCCTGGCGGCCGATGCTGGCGTTCCTGGGCAGCCGCGTGTTGCAGGTGATGCAGTACGCGGTGCTCGCGCACGCGGTGGGCATCGACGCGACGGTGGTGCAGGCGCTCTTCACCCAGGGCCTCTACCTGGTGGCGCTCGCGATGGGTTCGCTCGTGCCGGGGCAGGTGGGCGTGACGGACGGGATGTTCTCGCTGGCCGCGGGGGCGATGGGGACGTCCGCCGCGAAGGCGATGTCCATCGCGCTGCTCGCCCACGCGGTGCAGGCGGTGTTCGTGCTGACGGGGGCGCTCACGCCGCTGGTGTGGCGGGCCCGGAAGGTGACGGTGGCGCAGGTGGTGCCGCCGGCCGTACCCGTACCGGTGTGCCACTGAAGGCGGCGTTGCCGCTGACGGTGTCCAGGGCCTGGTCGTCGGTGAGGTCGTTGATGCTGGCGCCCGCGTGCGCGCCGGCCACCTGGAGGCGGATGCCCGCGCGCTGATGGCCGTAGCCGTGGGGCAGGCTGACGACGCCGGGCATCACGTCGTCGGTGACGGCCACGGGCACGGTGACCTCGCCCACGCGCGAGCGGACGCTGGCGTCGCTGCCCTCGGTGAGGCCCAGGCGGGAGGCGTCCTCCGGGTGAATCATGAGGGTGCAGCGGGGGCGGCCCTTCACGAGCCCCGGCACGTTGTGCATCCAGGAGTTGTTGTCGCGAAGGTGCCGCCGGCCGATGAGCAGCAGCTCTCCGTCGCGAGGCGCCGCGTCGTCGGGGAACGCCGCGCGGAGCCGGGCGACATCCGCGACGAGCAGCTCCGGCGCCAGTTGGATGCGCTTGGCGCGACCGCGGAGGCGGCCGGGGAGGCTGGGCTTCAACGGGCCCAGGTCGATGCCGTGGGGCGCGGCGCGCAGCTTCGCGAGCGACAGGCCGCCCTGCTTGAGCGGGTGGAAGCGCGAGCCATACGGCCCCATGCGCAGGCCCACGTCGAGCAGGCGCTCCGGCCCCAGGCGCTTGAGGGCCTGGTACTGGAGGGTGGCGCGGGCGCTCCGGCCATCGCGCAGCGTCTCCAGGCGGTGCTGGAGCTCCAGGAGGATCTCCCAGTCCTGGCGCGACTCCGGGCCGGCGGTGAACACGGGCGGTGAGTACTTGGCCGTGTTGCGCACGGCGAGCACGTGGAAGACGAGGTCGTAGTGCCCGCGCTCCAGCACGGAGGCCGGGGGCAGGATGTAGTGGGCGTGCCGGGTGGTCTCGTTGAGATACGGATCCACGCTCACCATCAGGTCCAGCTGGGCCAGCGCCGTGTCGAGTTGTGTGCCATTGGGCGTGGACAGCACGGGGTTGCCGGCCACGGTGAGGAGGGCGCGGATGCGGCCGTCACCCGGGGTGAGGATCTCCTCCGCGAGCGTGGCCACGGGAAGCTCGCCGGAGAACTCGGGCAGGCCGCGCACGCGGCTCTTCCAGCGGCCATGGCTGCCGGGGCTGACGCCGAGCGCGCGGGGGCCGCCGATGACGTCGAACGCGGGCTGGGTGAAGAGGGCGCCGCCTTCGCGGTCCAGGTTGCCGGTGACGATGTTGAGGACGTTGATGAGCCATTGGCAGAGGGAGCCAAAGGGCTGTGTGGACACACCGACGCGGCCGTAGCAGACGGCGCCTTGTGCGGCGAGGAAGTCCCGGGCGATGCCGCGCAGCACCTCCGGGGCGATGCCGGTATGCGGCGCGGTGCGCTCCGGAGGGAAGTCGCGGACGAGCGACACGACGGAGTCCAGGCCGTCCACGAACGCCGCGAGCCGGCCCAGGCGCCGGGTGTTGTCTCCGGTGTCCGTGAAGACGACGTGCAGCAGGGAGAGCAGGGCGAGCGCGTCGGTGCCAGGGCGCACGAAGACGTGTTGATTGGCGATGTGCGCGGTCTCGGTGCGGCGCGGGTCGAGGACGACGACCTTGCCGCCGCGCTCCTGAATGGCGCGCAGGCGGGCGCGGACATCCGGGGTGGTCATCAGGCTGCCATTGGACGCGAGCGGATTGGCGCCCAGGACGAGCATGTATTGCGTGCGGTCGATGTCCGGGATGGGGACGAGGAGCTGGTGGCCGAACATGAGGTGTGCCACGAGCTGGTGGGGGAGTTGATCCACGGAGGTGGCGGAGAACCGGTTGCGCGAGCGCAGCGCGCGAAGGAGCCCGGGGCCGAACATCATCGCACCCAGGTTGTGGACGTTGGGGTTGCCCAGGTAGGCGCCCACGGAGTGGGGCCCGTGTTCCTGCTGGAGCGCATGGAGGCGCCGGGTGATGTCGCTGAAGGCGTCCTCCCACGACACGCGCTCCCAGCCGGAGGCGGTGCGCTTCATGGGGTGGCGCAGGCGGTCCGGGTCCTCATGGAGGTCGCGCAGGGCCACGGCCTTGGGACAGATGTGGCCCCGGCTGAACGGATCCGCGTCGTCGCCCTTGATGGACGTGATGCGCCCGTCCGCCACTTCGATGCGAACGCCGCACATCGCTTCACAGAGGTTGCAGGTGCGGAAGTGGACCTGGGACGGGGCGGAAGCGCTCATGGGGGGCAGCCTACGCCGACTTTCCTTCTCTGAAGAACCCCAGGCGTCATGGACAGTGGGCGGAATGTCTGGTCTAAGGCGCGGCTGCGGTGGTCTTCCCGTTGGGGAATTGGAAGAACTCGCATTTCAAGGAATCAAGGGGCCCCACGTTAGATGGGAAATATAAAGATATACGTATTGGCGCGCTGGATTGCGCTCGCGATCCCGCTCATCCTTTCGCTGCCCGTTGATGCGGGTCCCGTCTGTGACCCGACTGCCCCTCCAAAGAGCTGCAACAAGGGAGCGTGCCTGGGGACACAGGTTTGCGACTACCCCACGACCTACTGCCAATATTCTCAAAAATCGAATGCGACCTGCTCTGTCTGTGGCCGGGCGGGCACCCGGTCCTGTACCGAGGAAGGCGACCTTATTTCAGGGTCATGCTCCGCCTACGCCGCCGAGGTCTGCAACAACTGTGATGATGACGGTGACGGAGCCATTGACGAAGGGCTGACGTCGGGAGCGTGTGATCCTCAGGGTAATGGCTGCTCTGGCACGACAACGTGTGTCGCGGGCGGATGGCAGTGCCTCATTCCCTCGAACAAGACCGTGGATTGCAGCACCCAGTGCGGAGCGCCGGCCCACCGACAGTGCAACCTGGACGGCTCCCTGGGAGTCTGCACGAGGGATGTCGCGGCGCTTGAAGCGTGCAACGGCTGCGATGACAACAGGGACAGCGTGGCCGACAACCTGCCGGGCCAGGGACGCGATACCCTTGTAAGCACCTGCCAGGGTGGCAATGGTGAGTGCCCGGGCTCCTTGAAGCGCTGTGTGGCGGGAGCCTGGTCCGCCTGCATCGCTCCCGCGGAAGTATGCAACGGGATGGATGACGACTGTGACAACCTGTTTGACGAGGGTGGCGTCTGTCGCGCGGACGCGACGACGTGTCAGTGTCAGCCGCTGACGTGTGAACAGCTTGGGGTCAATTGCGGTTCGGCCGCTGATGGGTGCGGGGGGACAATCAACTGCGGAACGTGCCCCGGGGTGATGAAATGAAATTGACCGTGAGTCGTGGCCTGAAGAACGCTGTTGCCCTGTCCTTGGGGCTGGTCATCGCCGTCAGCGCATGTGGTCCCGCGGAGCCCGAAAGCCTTGATGCGGATCGCAAGGTGGGAACGAAGCTCGCAAGAGTGCTGACCACGCCTGCGGACACCATCGTTCCGACCCAGGTGGGACCTGATGGGCTCGCGGTAGGGCAAACGAAGGGTGCTTCATCCGTCAGCCCGGATGGCACCGCGAAGTACACGCTGCCACTCTGGGTTCCGGATGGACGCGCGGGCATGCAGCCGGCATTGACCCTCTCCTATCAGGGCAACAGCGGCAGCAACATCCTGGGGCAGGGCTGGAGCATTACCGGTTTGTCAGCGGTCACGCGGTGCCCCCGGACGCTGGCGCAGGATGGGCGGGTGGAAGGAATCTCCTTCACGAGCGCGGACGCGTTCTGTCTGGACGGACAGCGGCTCATCGCCATCCAGGGGGTGTATGGCGCCTCTGGCACCGAATACCGGACCGAGCAGGAGAGCTTCTCGAAGGTCGTCTCGTTGGAAGCGGATGGATCCGGGCCCGCACTGTTCAAGGTCTACCTGAAGGACGGACGGGTCATGACCTACGGCAAGCTGAACAATTCGACCCTCGCCGGGGAGCGCGGCAGCGTTCGGGCCCTGGACGCGACCGGATTCGCCGTCTCCAGGGATGGGAAGGAAAATCGGCTGCTCTGGGCGGTCTCCCAGGTGGAGGACCGGAGCGGCAACTTCATGAGCTTCCAGTACGTGAAGACCCATGATCTGACGGATGGAAGCTACGAGCAGACCCTTTCGCGTATCGCCTACACAGGCTCCTCGCTCGGGGCGGGGCGTCCCGCGTACCGCTTCATCGACTTTGACTATGACGGCCATTCAAACCCACGCATCGTCCACTTGAATGGTTTGAAGACGAAGGCAAGTCGGCGACTCAAGGAGATTCGGGTGAGTGGTCCGAACCCCGTCGCTACAGGCCTTGTCCACTCGTACCGCCTCACCTACCTGCCGGTTGCTCAAAGCAGCGTCACCCGCCTCGCATCCTTCCAGGAGTGCGATGGTGCAGGGGTTTGCCTTCCAGCCGTTACGTTCTCCTGGACCTTGGAGAGCGACCTCTTCGAAGACGTGGATACGGGAATCACGGACATCCTGAGCCCGCCCACACCCGCAGCCATCTTCCGTGCGCTCAATCCCATTGATGTTGACGGGGATGGATTCGACGACCTCCTCTATCGCACGACGAGCAGCCAGGCCTATTCATATAAATGGGTCATGCGCTATGGCTCGGCTGCTGGCTATGGCGCCGCCGTGGATGCGGTGTCCCTGCCCAATGTCTGTTGGGATATCACGGCAGGACACAATGGAAAATGGGCAGATATCAATCTGGATGGCCTTCCGGACGTCAGCTTCCTGCAATGGAATGCCTGCAATGGGCCGGGTCAATACAGCGAGCTGAAGCACTTCCGCCGAACGAACCTTCCCGGCGGACGCACGGCCAACTCGTTTCAAGAAGTGGGGAATGATGGAAGAGGGGGAGATGCATTCTGGTATGCGGACCTCAATGGAGATGCCTACCCTGAGTTGGTGCGGGTGCTCACGTCAACCCGGACACTGGGGTACCGCCCGAACGTGGGCGGTGCGTTGCAGCCCTTTCAGCCCATCGTCACGTCGGACTTGAATGACAACAACCAGTTCGCCTTGAACCTGGATGGCTCGTCCAAGACCAGCCTCCTGTTCATTGAAATGCGCAGGCCACCCGGCCCTCACGACATCTACGAAGAGGTAGGCAAGCGGTACTGGTCGATGACCCAGCGGCCGGATGGCACCTTCGCCAAGCAGGAGACGACGCTCGTCCGCTCGGACGTGGAGCTGATGCCGGATGGAACTCCCTTTGACTATGGCCCTGAAGGAGATGAGACCTGCGACAACTGCTACAAATGGCAATACCTCTTCGTGGATTTGACGGGTGACAGCCTCCCGGATGCCGTCCGGGCGAAGGCTGAAACGGGTGGTGATCTCGAGGTGCTCGTCAACACGGGCGATGGATTCGCGCCGCCGTTCCCAATCCAGTTGCCGGTCGGATTCAAGCTGTCGCCATTCACGTCGGACAACGGAATCCGGGTCGTGGACTTCAATCTGGATGGGCGCCAGGACCTGTTGCTGATGGATGATGGTAAAGGAACGCGCGACCGGGTGGCGCTCCTTCAGTCGGTGGGGACCGGGTTCTCCGTGCGCTCCTTGGGCATGTCGGTAGGCCAGTCAGGAGCCCGGGGGTTCACTCTTTCGCAGTTGCTGGACGCGAATGGCGACGGCCTGATGGACCTCGCGCAGATGATCAACGGCAGGATGCACGTCTATCTGCGGAAAGGTCCGCCCGCGGGTCTGCTGACCGGCGTTACGGACTCACTGGGCTCGCGAATCGAGTTCTCCTACAAACCGATGATTGATCCGTCGGTCTACACGCCTGGCACGGGCTGCTCCTATCCCCAGGTGTGCGTGAAGAAGGGGCAGTGGTTGGTTTCAGAGCATCGCGTGGACACTGGGTCCCCGGTGATGCATGCGACCCGGTATTCCTATGTGGATGGTCGCGCTGATCTCCTGGGCCGAGGGTGGCTGGGGTTTGCGCGGATGACAGCGAAAGACCTGGTTTCTGGGACTGAGTCCCGGGTCGACCATGACAACCAGACCCGTGCAGGGACGTTCTACCCCCTCGCGGGCACGCCGGTCTTTCAAGTGACCACGATGTTCCTGCCTGGGCGATTGCATCTGCAGGTGCGTGCGACCCAGCACAAGATCCTCGCGCAGGGTACTTCGCGCGTGGATGCCAGACTGCGGGTCTTCCCCGAGGTCATCACGGAAGAAGTGTACGACCGGCTGGAGACGGATGCCTGGAACGCGGGACTCCTGAACCGGGTCGTGAGCGTGCTGGGTTTCGATGAGACTTACGGCAACGTGCTGAATCGGAAGCAGATGTTCTCCAACGGCGATGAGATGGAGTGGGTGACGGGTTACCAGAACGACCCCGTGAACTGGCTCGTGGGGCTGCCAGTCGAGGAGTCGCAGACGAGCACCGTGCAGGGCGTCGCGCAGGTGAGACGGCTGTCGTATGAGTACAAGCCAGGGACCGTGCTTCTCAAGAAGACGACCGTGGAGCCGAACGATCCGGTTCTGGAGGTGATCACCGAGCAGCTCCGTGATGACGATGGGCTCCTCTACGAGGTCCGAACGATGGGCGCAGGAATGATCAGCCGGAGCACCCAGTTCACTTACGACTCCCTGGAGCGTGTCCATCCGGTGTCCGTGATCAACGGCCTGTGGCACATGGGCACCTATGCCTACCATCCTTCACTGGGTCTACCCGCAGTCAAGGTGGATGAGAACGGCATCGTGACCCGCTGGCAGTACGATGGCTTTGGCCGGGTGCGGAAACTGGACAACCCGGATGCCGCGGACGTCTCGCTGTCCTACGTCGCCTGCCCCAACGAGGCCGGGTGTGCGTACCAGGTCCAGTCTCAAACGGTCCAGGGCCAGGAGGAGCGGACGAACCTGGACCGCCTGGGAAGAACGCTGAGTGTTTCGAAGCGTGCCTTTAATGACGCGGATGGCTGGAGTACGAGCCGGCGGGAGTTCGACCTGCTGGGACGTGTCTCCTGGTCCTGGGCGCCGTCGCCCACGGGCTCCAAGGAGGTCGGCACGTCCTTCACCTACGACGCGCTCGGGCGGCCACTGGTGACCACGTATCCGGATGGTTCGAAGACCGTCCGCCAATACATCGCGAACCAGGTGAACAGCTTTGATGAGAAGAACAACCTCCAGGTCAGCTGGTTGGATGTCTATGGCCGGACAGCCTCGGTGGACGACTACGTGGACGGGCGCAAGCTCACGACGACGTACCGGTACGGGCCGTTCGGGAACCCCGCCGGGGTGCTCAGCGCGGACGGGACGGGACCGACCTTCAAGTACGACCGTCAGGGTCGACGGGTCGAAGTCAATGATCCGGATTCCGGCCTGTCGATCTCCAAGTACAATGCCCTGGGCGAGCTCACTGAGTCGAAGGACGCGAACGGGGACACGACGCTTTACGAGCACGACCTGCTGGGGCGTGTGACCAAAACCACGAATCGCGATGGCGTGTCGACGTACATCTGGGACAACGCTAACGCGGGCAATGCGGGTATCGGAAAGCTGTACAAGAGCATCAAGGACGACCTCGCGGGGACTGCCCAGAGCGTGATCAGCACGCAGTATGCCTATGATTCATTCGGGCGCCCGGTGGAAGACCTCTGGACGATCGGCGGCTCCCAATACGCGATTGGCCGGCAGTATGACGCATACAGCAGGCTGTTCCAGTTGCAGTATCCCCAGGTGGGCACGACGAACTTCGCGGTGAATTATGAGTACACCGCCCGGGGGCAATTGAAGCGGGTGCGGGCCGCGAACAACGGTCCCGCCTACTGGAGTGTGGAGGGACGGAATGGTCTGCAGCAGTTGACCGCGGAGTCCTTCGGGAATGGCGTCTCCAGCCTGCGCCGGTACGACACGCGGGGGCGCCTCCTGTTCATCCAGGGCACCCACGGGAGCCAGGAACTGCAGAAGCTGGCCTACGAGTACGAGCCGAACGGCAATGTTCGAAGCCGGCACGACCGTCATGACCCGCTGCGGATGTCGACGGAGGACTTCACCTACGACGCGTTGGACCGCCTGAAGTCCTGGACGGTCTTCCAGAACTGCCAGTCGCGAACCGCGAACTACGGGTACGATGACCTTGGCAACCTCCTGAGCCGCCAGGGGATGGGGGAGAACATCTCCAGTTTCTATGAGCGGACCGGCGGAGCGGGCCCTCATGCCGTGACACGGTCCTCCCTTGGCGCGTACACGTATGACGCGAGCGGGAACCAATTGACTGCGCCTGGCCGGACCGTGACGTACACGACCTTTGGTCTTCCCTCGCGAGTCGTTACCGGCACGGGAAACACCGAATACCGGTACGATTCAATGAATGCTCGGGTTGTGAAGAGCGCCTCTTCCGGGGAGTCCACTTTCTACGTAGGGGGACTCTTCGAGGAGCGACGAGCCCCCAACGGAGCGATGAGTCGTGTCTTCAATGTCCTGGGGGATGCGGGGACGGTTGCACAGCTCGCATGGACCACGGATGCGCTGGGCAATGCGAGCGCTCCCAAGACGACCTATCTCCACACGGATGCGCTCGGCTCGGTCGCGACGTTGTCGGATGAGATGGGTGGAGTGACGGAGCAGCTGCGCTACGAGCCGTTTGGCGGACGTCGGCTGGCTCAATCCCTGGCAAGTCCCGTGGTTCGTGGTTCGTCGGGTGTCCGTCAGGGATTCACCGGTCATGAACATGAAGAGGAACTCGGCCTCATCAACATGAAGGGACGTATCTATGAGCCGTCCCTGGGTCGATTCCTCAGCCCGGACCAATTCCTGCCAGGGCAGGACCCCAGCCAGGCGCTGAATCGGTACAGCTACGTGCTCAACAACCCGCTGAAGTACGTGGACCCGTCTGGCTGGCTGCCCTTGGTCATGCCCATCATCGTGTATGACTCCTGGTATGGCGGATATGTGACCCCAGGCTGGGCCATGAGTCGCGTGGTCAGGTGGGTCGATGAGTATAACTGTAATGTAATGACCGCAGATGGCCAGATGTGTAACGTAGTACACCGGGAGGAAGAGGCGTGGTGGGAGACCGGTCCGTCGATGCGCGCCGAGACGTGGTGGGCCCTGACCCGGTTGACCCTGGGGGCGCAGGGGGCTTACTACCAGGAGGCTCTTGGATACGGAGCACGCTTCTCCGGGGGCGCGGTCCTGGGTGGTTGGGTCGCGCAGATACCCCTGGGTGCTTATTTCATACCCATGGTTCCCGGCCAGTCCGCCGCGTACTACCAGGGGTATGCGTGGTCGCTGGATTGGGGCGCGAAAGTAGAGTCCGCCCTTGGGCTGGCGGCAGAGGTCGTGGGTGCGGGCGGGATG
>NZ_RAWB01000365.1 GCF_003612055.1 Corallococcus llansteffanensis | reverse complement strand
GGGGGAAGCTTGCCGGGGACGAAGGGGGTCCGCACTCCTCAAGACACAAGGAGGCGTGAAGATGGCGGACAAGAGGCTCTGGATCCTGGTGGCCAACGCGAGTCGCGCCCGACTCTTCGCCACGGATACGGCGAAAGCGGAGAAGTGGGACCTCATCGAACAGTTCCAACATGACGAGAGCCGGACCAAGCCCGTCGAGCTCTTCAATCAGGCGGACAACCCCAACGCTGGCACGCTGCACGGCCCGGTGTCGGAGAACGACCCCAACGGACGCCGCGAGCTGGAGCATGAACGCTTCGCGCGGGAGCTGTCCGCCCACCTGGACCGGGGCGTGGATTCGCATGCCTTCGATCAGCTCGTCATCGCCGCGCCGCCGTCGTTCCTGGGCAAGCTGCGGGGACAGTTGAGCACGCGGGTGAAGCAACGGGTGCGCCTGGACCTGGACGCGGACTACTCGAACCTGCCGGCGAGGGACCTGCCTGACCGGGTGCCCCTGTTGTAGGCGGACGTCCGGCCAAGGGGTATGTAGCCCGGGTTCTGGTATAGGACCTGGGTTACCTCTCCTCTCGCCCGACGTGCCATGCCTCCTTTCTTCTTCCGGTCCCTGACGCTGCGTGGGCGGCTGCTGCTGTACATGACCCTGGTGTCGTGCGTGCCGCTGCTCGCGCTCACCGGGCTGCAGGACTCGCTGATGCGCCGGCAGACGGAGGCGCAGATCGACTCCTCGCTGCGGATGGAGGCCGAGGGCTTCAAGGACCTGCTCGAGTCCACCCTGGCGGAGCGCGAGTCCAGCGCGAACAGCTGGGCGGAGGACCCGGTGCTGAGGGCCGCGCTGCGCACGAAGGACGCGGCCGCCAGCGACGCGATGCTGGCGCTGCTGCAGCGGCGCTACCTCACGCTCAACGGCATCGTGCTCTTCACCGACGACGGCGTGGCGGTCTCCGCGAGCACGCCCGCGCTGCGCGACGCGTATGCGGGAAGCGCGGCCCAGGTGCGTTCGGCGGCGTGGTTCCGCGAGGCCCAGGCCGGCCGCACCACGGCGGAGGGCGTGGACGTGGAGGACCCCATCTTCAGCGTGCACGTGCTGCCCCTGGCGGTGCCTGTGCTGGACGAGGGCGGCAAGCGCCTGGGCGTGCTGCTGGCCGCGTTCGACTGGGGACAGCTGGATGAGCTGGTGAAGCCCGCGCTCGCCCGGGCCCAGCAGCGCGGCCACCCCAGCTTCTCCCTGGAGCTGCAGGGCGCGAACGGCAGGACGCTCTTCGACACGCGCAAGGGCGCGCACGACGACTCCGGCCGGGTGGCGGTGGCGGCGGTGAACAGCACCGACGTGCGCGACGTGGGCGACGGGTGGAGGGTCCTGGGCCAGCTGGATCCCGCGGAGGCGTACGCGCCCCTGAACCAGATGCGCCGGCTGGTGCTGGGGCTCGCGGCCCTCTTCGTGGCGGCGGGGGGCGTGGGCTCGTGGCTGCTCGCGCGCGGCATCACCCGCCCGCTGCGCGCGCTGAGCGAGGTGGTCCGCCGCGTCGTGAAGGAGGGCGACCTCACCCAGGTGATGCAGATGAAGGTGGGCAAGGACGAGGTGGGCGAGCTGACGGAGGCCTTCGCGCAGATGATGAAGAACCTGCACGAGACGGCCACCAGCCTGCACCAGGGCACGCGCGTGCTCAGTGAGACGGTGGCGGAGCTCAACCTCGCGTCCGAGGTGCAGGAGCGCAACGTGGCCCGGCAGGCCGCGGCGCTCCAGGAGACGCAGGTCACCGCGCAGGAGATCAAGCAGACGTCGCTGCTGGCCGCGGAGAAGGCGGAGACGGTGCTGGGCGTGGCCGCGCGCGCGGAAGAGGTGGGCCGCGCGGGCGAGGGCGCCATCCGCGACAGCCTGGACGGCTTCCAGGGCCTGCACGAACAGTCCGGCGAGATGGCCATGCGCATCGTGCAGCTCAACGAGCGCACGCAGCAGATTGGCGGCATCACCCAGACGGTGAAGGACCTGGCGGACCAGTCCAACATGCTCGCGCTCAACGCGGCCATTGAAGCGGTGCGCTCCGGCGAGCACGGCAAGGGCTTCAGCGTGGTGGCGCGGGAGATCCGCAACCTGGCGGACCAGTCCATCCAGGCCACGGAGAAGGTGCGCGACATCCTGGGGGACCTGGGCCACGCCATCATCTCCACCGCGAAGATGACCGAGCAGAGCCACGCGAGCGTCGCGGAGGGTCTGGACCAGGTGCGCACGAGCGGCGAGCACCTGCGGGAGCTGGCCACCATCGTCCAGGACAACGCCGCGGCGGCGCGGCAGATCGCCGGCGCGGTGAGCCAGCAGAACGCGGGCATCGCGCAAATCTTCAGCGCGGTGACGGACCTGTCCTCGATGATGACGGAGACGCAGGCCAGCCTGAAGTCCACCAGCGGCGCCGCGCGGCGGCTGCAGGAAGTGGCGGGCCGGATGGAAGGCGTCGCGCGGGCGTACCGCATCTAGTCCTGCCTTGAAGGAGTCCCCCATGGCCCCCGTCCCCGCCGTGAAGGCCCTGCTGCTGGACCTGGGCAACGTGCTGGTGTTCCACGACAACGCGCTGCTCTTCGCGCGGCTCGCGGCCCGGGCCGGGCTTGCTCCGCGGGAGGCGGGCCGGCGGCTCACTGGCGCCGGGTGGACGGCGGCGAACCGCGGGCTGCTGGACGCGGAGGGCATCCGCCGGGACGTGTGCGGCGCGCTGGGCGTGGACCTGCCGATGGAGCAGTTCGCGCCCCTGTGGAGCAGCCACTTCACGGTGCACGACGCGGTGCTGCCGCGCGTGGAGGGGCTCGTCGGCCGGGTGAAGCTGGTGCTGGTGTCCAACACCAACGCGCTGCACGTGGCGTACGTGAAGCCCCTGCTGCCGCTGCTCCAGCGCTTCGACGCGCTGGTGCTGAGCTGCGAGGTGGGCGCGGTGAAGCCGGAGCCAGCCCTCTACCGGCTCGCGCTGGAGAAGGCGGGCTGCGCGCCGGACGAGGCCGCCTTCTTCGACGACCTGCCCGAGTTCGTGGACGCGGCCCGGGCCCTGGGCCTGCGCGGGTTCGTCTTCACGGACGCGCCCGCGTTCGACGCGCAGCTGAAGTCGCTGGGGCTGTGAGGGCCTAGCGGTAGCGGGCCAGGGGCGGCTCGCCCGCGGCGGCTTCGGTCCACTTGAGCATGGCGGGCAGCCCGAGCACCGCGTCGCGGTACGCGGTGAGCTCCGGGCGGAACGGGACGCCGTAGGTGATGAAGCGGGTGATGACCGGCGCGTAGAACGCGTCCGCGATGCAGAAGGCGCCGAAGAGGAACGGGCCCTCCTTGCCATGGCGCTCGCGGCAGCCGACCCACAGCGCCTGGACGCGCGCGATGTCCGCGTGCACGCCCGGCGCGTCCACCCCCGGCACCACCTTGCGCGCGGTGAGGTCCATGGGCAGGTGCGTGCGCAGGGCCTGGAAGCCCGAGTGCATCTCCGACGTCACCGAGCGCGCCATCGCGCGCGTCGCGCTGTCCCGGGGCCACAGCCGCGCGTCGGGGAACGTCTCCGCCAGGTACTCGCAGATGGACAGCGAGTCCCACACCACGGTGTCGCCGTGCTTGAGCACCGGCACCCGGCCGCTGGGCGAGTGCATGGCGATGAGCGCCGCCGTCTCCGGCGTGTCCAGCGGAACGAGCACCTCGCGGAACGGCTGGCCGGTGTGGGCCAGGGCCAGGTAGGGGCGCAGCGACCAGGAGGAGAAGTTCTTGGAACCAATGACGAGGGTGAGTTCGGACATGGCGCGGCACCTTACCGCCGCGCGCCCGTCCGTCAGGCCCTAACTGCCCGCGGGCACGCGCCGACGGGTCAGCAGTGAACGCACGCGCGACAGCAGCGCGCCCTCCGCCCGGGGCTCCTCCGGCGTGTCGATGCGGAACACCGCCACCGGCAGCCGGATGTTCTTCAGCTCGTTGCGGCCCAGCCGCACCGGGGGCGCCTTCAGCCGGCCCTCCACCTGCGCGGCCACCGTCTCGCTGACGTACACGGTGCCCGGGCGCGCCAGCGACTCGATACGGGCCGCCAGGTTGACGCCCTCGCCGAACACGTCGCCGTCGCGGTGCACCACGAGGCCCAGGTGCGCGCCGGCGCGAACGGACATCCGCCGGTCGGAGGGCGCCACGCGGTTGCGCGCGTCCACGGCGGCGCGCCACTCCAGCGCGAACGACACCGCGGGCAGCCCCGCTTCGAACTCCAGCAGGAAGCCGCCCTCCTCCAACTGCTTCACCTCGCGCCCACCATGGCGCGGCAGCAGGTCCCGCACGAGCCGTCCATGCTCCTCGTGCAGGTCTTGTTGTAGCGACTCATCCCGCCAGCGTTGACCTGCGGGGGCCTCCATGTCCGTGAACATGATGGCCGACATCTTCCGGGGCTCCGGGGCCTCCACCACCATCGTGCATCCTCCCTCCCCCCGGCGCAGACGAACACGATGCTACTGCACGACGGGCCCTGGCTCCCAACCCGGTCGGGAACCTGCCCGGACGGGGACGCCCCGGGGGACGCAACCGTGCGAAGTCAGAGGCGGACACCCTGTCCGCGCCCCCAACGTAGTGCGCCCCTGACGCAACGCACCAAGCACCCGGGACATCCTGGACCGTAGGTGTCGGGCACCCGACGCGCCGCGGTGGAAGACGTCCGCTGCGAGTCAGGAGCCCCAGCGATCCGCGCTGGACGCAGGGTCGCCGGGGCTCGATGCCGCCTTACTGGACGGCGCGGAGACCCGGCTGCTCTCCGGCTGCGTCGCTCAGCTCAGTCAGGAGCCGATCACCCTCGGTCTCGTCGATGGGAACGAAGCGGCCGAGGTCAGCCCGGTAGGCGTGAACCTGTGCCGCCCCGATGTCGAACCACCAGCCGTGAAGCCGCAGCGTTCCCGCCGCGAGCCGGTCCCGCACGATGGGGTAGGTCTTCAAGTGCTCGAGCTGCTCGAGGACGTTCAGCTGGGAGAGGCGATCCGCCTCGGGCAGCCCCACGCCCACCCGGGTGTTCTCCTGCAACGCCTTGAGCGAGGGCGCTCCGTGCGCGAGCCACTGCTCGAGGTTCGGTGCGCCGTCCACGACGCCTCCGGCCAGGATCGCCTTCATCGCGCCGCAGCTCGAGTGTCCGCAGACAACGACGTCCTCGATGGGCAGGAAGCCCAGGGAGAACTCGATCGCCGCCGCCTCCGAGCGGTCCGCCGTGGAATGTCCGTTGAGCACGGCAGGCGGAACGAGGTTGCCCACGTTGCGCACGGTGAAGAGGTCACCGGGGTCCGTGGAGACGAGCAGATTGGGCACCACGCGGCTGTCCGAGCAGCTGATGAAGAGGCAGTCAGGGGATTGCCCCTTCGCGAGCCTCGCGAAGGTCGTCCGGTACGAGGGCAGGGTGTGACGCTGGAAATCGAGCAGACCTCTGATGAGCTTCTTCACTGAGCACCTCCGGGAGCGAGAGACGAAACGTGATGGACAGGGGGCGAAGGAGGTAGCGCCGCGGCAGGCTCCGTAGCGGTGGCCGCACGCGCGTCACGCCGCCTCCAGACGTCCTCGAGCGGCTCCATGACAACGATGCCGCCCGTCTTGCGATGCGTGTCAGCCCAGCTCTCCAGCGCCTCGAAGCCGGAGTGGTCGAGCGTGTTCACCGCCACGTCCACCTCCACCTTGGAGCCCGACGGAATCTGCGCGAGCGCCGTCGACAGCTTCGGCACCCCGACGAACGTCAGCGCTCCGCTGATGCAGACCTGGTGAACGTCATTGGCGACCTGGCGCTCCACGCGCACCTGGCCGAGCTGCCACAGGAGCCGGAGGATGGCTGCGCCGAGTCCCAGACCGATGCCCGCGAGCAGGTTGATGCCCACGACCCCGGCCACGGTGATGAGGTAGACCGGCAGCTCGCCCCGGTGCCGGAGTTCCCGGATGTGGGCGAGGTTCACGAGCTTCAGGCCCACGTGCACGAGCAGACCGGCGAGCACCGTCAGAGGCACGTAGGACGCGAGGCTCCCCAGCAGGGTCACGAAGGCGAGCATCCACACCGCATGGAGCACCGCCGACCAGCGCGTCTTCGCGCCGGCGTTGATGTTCGCCGCGCTGCGCACGATGACGCCGGTGATGGGCAGACCGCCGACCAGACCGGAGAGGGTGTTCGCCACGCCCTGCGCGAGCAGCTCGCGATCGAGGTTCGCCCGCGCGCCCGTGTGGAGCTTGTCGGTCGCCACCGCGCTCAAGAGCGATTCGGCGCTCGCCACGAGGGCGAGGGACAGCACGGCCACGAAGAAGGCGCCCCACGCCGCCCCTTCAGGAAGGGAAGGCAGCTTGATGGCCGACAGCGCATCCGCCGCCAGCTGCACCCGTGCCACGTTCGCATTCAACACCGCCGCGACCGCGGTTCCGCCCACGACCGCCACCAGCGGACCCGGGACCTTCTTCAGCCGCCCGTTCGGCAGGAACTGCCACGCGATGAGGATTCCAAGCGTGAGCAGACCCAGCAGCGTGGCCGGTCCGTGAAGGTCGAGAACCTGCCCGGGCAGCTCCCGCAGGTTGTTCCAGGCATTGCTCTGCGGAGAGCCGCCGAGAACGATGTGGACCTGCCCCAGCACGATGAGAATGCCGATGCCCGCGAGCATTCCGTGGATCACGGCCGGCGAGATGGCGAGCGCCGAACGCGCCACCTTCAGCGCGCCGAGCGCCACCTGCACGAGACCCGCCGCGGCCACCGCCGCGCACGTCACGGCGAAGCCCAGCTCCTGGATGAAGCCAAACACCATCACCGCGAGGCCCGCCGCGGGGCCACTCACGAGCAGCGGCACGCCGCCCAGAAGGCCCACCACCAGGCCTCCCACGACGCCAGCGATGAGTCCCGCCATGATGGGCGCTCCGGAGGCGAGCGCGATGCCCATGCAGAGGGGCAGCGCCACCAGGAACACCACCAGCGAAGCCGGCAAATCCGAGGCGAGGATCTCCTTGAACGAGGGCCTCGCCTCCGCAGCTTTTCCAACCGAAGTCATTGCTTGAGCTCCCCTGTCATCTGCCGAGCCCGTACAGGGGCTCGACGTGACAGGCGGGGCTAGGCAATCGTCGTGCCACTCCGTCTCGGGCATTTCCCGGCGGGGGCGTGACGCGTGAGGACCGGGGGATGAAAGAAACTTGAAGCCCGCGACTCAGCCGATGAAAGACTTTTTAAGTCCTTCACTCCGAGGGTGGGTTCTCCTCCAGCCGGCGGAGAAAGGTCGGATAGGACAGGCCCAGTGCGCGGGCCGCCTCCATGCGCCTGCCGCCAAGCTGCTCGAGCACGTGCCGGACATAGAGTCGATCCACTTCATCGAGCGGCCGGGGTGGGCCTGACACGGAGAATGCGTTGGGGTCGCCCGGGGGCGGCGTGCCGCCTCCCTTGGCGAGGGATGGCAGCTCGAGCGCGGGCCCGCCCTCGAGCACGAGCGCTCGCTCGAGCACGTTGCGCAGCTCCCGGACATTGCCGGGGAAGGCATAGCTCAGCAGGCGCTCCTCCGCGGCGGCGGAGAAGGGGACCGGGCGTCGACCAAGCTCCGAGCAGAGCTCCAGCACCAGCGTCCGTGCGAGTGGCAGCACATCCTCGCGACGCTCGCGCAAGGGGGGCACCTCCACCCGGAACACGCTGAGCCGGAAGAGGAGGTCCTCGCGAAAGCGCCCGGCGGCGACCTCCGCGTCGAGGTCCTTGTTGGTGGCTGCCACGATCCGGGCGGTGCTCGTGAGCTCCGTCGTGCCACCGAGTCGTCGGAAGGCCCCCCTGTCGAGAAACGTGAGCAGCTTGGCCTGGAGCGCGAGCGGCAGCTCACCCACCTCGTCGAGAAAGAGCAGCCCATCGCTCGCGAGCTCCACGAGCCCGCGCCTTGCCGTCTTCGCATCCGTGAAAGCGCCTCGCTCGTGTCCGAAGAGCTCGCTCTCCATCATCGTGTCCGGAAGCGCGGCGCAGTTGATCTGCACGAAGGCCCCCTGCTTCTGGCGCAAGGCGTGGAGATGGCGGGCGAGCACCGCCTTCCCGGTCCCGGTCTCCCCGAGCAGCAGGACGGGACTTCGCGGAGTGGTGGCGATCCGCGCCAGCATCTCGAGGGTTCGCTGCATCGTCGGCGAGCGAGACTCCGCCATCCGATGCCGTCCTTCGAGGACGCTCTCCGCCTGGCGCAGCCGTTCCTCGAGCTGGAGGTCGCTTGCCGCGCGGCGTGCGCGCATCACCAGGTCGTCAATCTCGACCGGCTTGCTCAAGTAGTCGCGAGCACCCGCCCGGATGGCTTCGACAGCGCTCTCGATATCGCCGTGCGCGGTCACCATCAGCACGACGGTCGCCGGAAGCTGGGCACGCAGCTCGGGCAGGAAGACGAGCCCATCTCCGTCCGGCAGCCTTCGATCCAGCACGACGAGGTCAGGCGCCTCGGCGGCGAGCGCGGCGCGGGTCTCATGCAGCGAACGAGCAACCCGGACGCGAAAACCTTCCTGGCTCAGCATGGATGCCGCGAGCGAGGAGAAGGTCCTGTCGTCATCGACGAGCAGCAGGGAGGTGCTCATGACGCCATCTTCTCGAGTGGAAGGCGAACCGTGAAGCGGCTGCCTCCGGGCACGCGGGTGTAGGAAACACTTCCTCCATCATGCGCACGGATGGCCGTGCGCACCATCGGCAGCCCGAGCCCGATGCCCTTCGACCGCCCCACCGCGAAGGGCTCCCAGAGCCGCGGCTCGAAGGCCGGGGGCACTCCTCCCGCGTTGTCCTCCACGACGAGCACCACCTCCGCGGCTTCGCGAAGCAACCGGACCTCGACGCGAGGCGTGGGCTGCTGGCCGATATCATGGGCCACGGCGCCGGCTTCGACGGCGTTGCGCATGAGATTGTCGACAGCGGAGACCAGCAGCGTCGGGTCCCCCTTCACGAAGAGCCCCTCCTGCAGCGTGGTCTCGATGGCGACATCCGCTGCTTCCGGCAGGAGCCTCACGGCTTGAAGCGCGTCCTGGACGAGCAGGTGCATCTCGCAGCTGCGCCGCTGCACGGGATGGGGAGAAGCAAAGCCCAGCAATGAACGGGCAAGGTGGCCGAGCCGGTCCGCCTGGGAACGCAGCGCCTGGACGGGCAAGGTCGTCTCCCCTCCCTTCGCGCGAATCATGCTGAGCGCGGCCTGCATGCTATTGAGCGCGTTCTTCACCTCGTGGGCGATGAGCGAGGAGGCCGTGCCGAGCGCCGCCATCGTCTCCTGGTGTCGCAATCGCTCTTCGGCTGCCACCAGCGAACGGTAGGAGCGACGCAGGAGCACCGTGAAGAGGAGGAGCACCCCGCCGAGCAGCACGGTGTGAAAGCCGAGCTGGCCAAGGTAGCGGCGCTTGAGCATCTCGCGATCCCGCGCCTCGTCATCGAGCACGGCGAGCAGCATGTCGGTTCCGGGAACGAGCGCCGCTGCGCCGAGCAGCCGCGTGCCTCCGAGCGTGACGGCCCCGGGAGCGTCCACCAGCGGGCGAAGGCGTGTGGCGAGCTGCGGCTGGCGCAGCAGTGGCGGGGGCGTTGCCGGCAGGAGGAGCCGACCGCGCTCGCCGAGCAGGGCGACCATGGACTCGTTCGTCCCGCGAGGGGTCGTCGGTAGCAGCTCGTTCGCCGTGGTGAGCTCGCCCACGAGGAGGCCCACGACACGCTCGTCGCGCACGATGGGGACCGCGACCGCGACGAGCCCTCCGCCTTCCTCGTCCAGCAGTCCGACCGAAGCGACCCGCTCTTCCACCATCCGCCGGAACCATACGCGCGAGGCGAGCGGTGTGCGCCCGAGCGGCATGTCCACCGGGTCGCTCCACATGCGCTGGCCGTTCGCGGCCACCAGCGCGACTCCCGCCGAGAAGAGGGACGTGTGGCTGAAGGCATTCTCGAGGAGCGCTACCTCGGGTCCTGTTGCGCCATCCTCGGGTCTGAGCGACGGGTGCTCCGCAAGCCGTTGCAGCTCCGAGCGCAACAGTCCGAGATGTGCGCCCAGTGCCTGGGCCTGGAGGCCCGCGCGGTCCGACAGGTGGGCGAGGAGCTCGCCCTCCGCCGTCTTCACGTCCTCCTGGTAGGCCACGAAGGGGCTCACGAAGGCGGCGCCCCAGAGGAGCATCAGGCCGACCACGGCGGACCGGCCCGCTTTTCTCTGCGTGCGAAGAAGCTCGCCCGGTGGGGGCACGAGCGAGGGC
>NZ_RAWB01000364.1 GCF_003612055.1 Corallococcus llansteffanensis | reverse complement strand
TCCTTGGAGCCCCCCTGGAACGCACGAAGGGCCGGAAGCCTGGTGGCCTCCGACCCTTGCATGCGGCCCTGACGGGACGTGGTGGCTACTTCGTGCGGTCGAGCGGGGCGTACAGCGCGTCCTTCACACCCGGGAAGTCGTGGGCGAAGACGTCGATGGGGGCCAGGTCATCACGGGACTCGTAGAACCGTCCCGCCGTCCCCGAGGCCTGGAAGGACACGAAGTACCGACCCGGGCGGAGGAACTCGAAGATGGCCGGGGCTTCATTGCAGGAGAACCACTGCCCCGCCACGCCGTAGACCCACTGGCCGGTGTAGATGTCCTGGAAGTTGACGCCCACCTCGGTGACCCCGGCCTGCGAGCAGCTCAGCCGCACGCTGCCCTCGTAGAGCTCCCAGCCCACCGCGGCCCCGCCGATGGCGTACGTCTCCGCCGTCACTGAAGCCGGCACACCCGCCACCGCCGTGAACGCGCCGCCGAAGTAGTAGAGGGGGCGCTCCAGCGAGTCCATGGCCACCACCTCCAGGAAGTGCTGCCCGGGGGCCAGGTCCGGGGTGCTCACCGAGCGACCCTCGCTGCCCTCGAAGCACTTGAAGTGCGCCCAGACGCCGTCGTCGACCCGGGCATCCACGAAGGCGACCCCCGCCTGGCCGCAGGTGGGATACTGGCTGCCCGCCTCGGTCGGGAACTTCCAGTTGATCTCCGCGTAGGTCCCCGTGCCGGTGCCGCCCGCCGGGAAGTTGACGTTCACCGACACGTCGCCGTCCACCACGAAGGTGCCGTGGTACGTGAAGAGCGCCACGTTTTCGTAGTCCACCGCCACCGCGTCGAACGCGTACGCGCCGGGCGCGAAGTCGTGCAGGACGATGCCGTCGAAGCCGTTGGCATTGCAGGGGTAGCGCCCGCCGTTCTCCAGCAGCTCCCCGCCGATGGTGATGTCGACGCCCTTGACGTCGCGCATCTCGTCGCAGCGGGCACCGTCGAAGGTCCACATCATCCGGACGTCGCCGGGGTAGCGGGGACCGTTGTCTTCAATGACGCAGCCGGTGGACACGGCGGCGAGGCAGAGGAATGCGGCGAGCAGTCTCGCGTTCATGGTGGGCATCCGTGTTTCGGGAAGTGTGAGGTCGTCGGCCCGTAACAACCGTCCAGACGACCGTCCCCGGGAATTATTCAGCCCAGGCCAAAGGAGCAGCAACCGGGCACCTACGGCGGGTTTGACCCACCCGCGTACGGGATGTTACGCGCTGGACCCCATGATACCCCACCTGCCCCTGGCCTTTGGCGCCATGAACTACGTGGAGATCATCCGCGATGCGTCGTTCATCGAGCTCGCGGTGCTCCTGCTCCTCATGACGGTGTCCGTGGCCTCCTGGGCCCTCATCGCCATGAAGTTCACCCAGCTGTCCCGCGCCCGCTCCCAGTCGCTTACCTTTCTCGACACGTTCTGGAAGGCGTCCCGGCTGGAGGCCATCTACCAGTCCGCCCAGAAGCTGGACGGCTCGCCGCTGTCGAAGGTGTTCTGCGCGGGCTACGAGGAGCTGAGCAAGCTGGCGCAGTCGGGCAAGGAGGGCGGCGCCGCCGAGGACGCGATGAGCGCGAAGCTGGGCGGCATCGAGAACGTGGAGCGCGCGCTCAACCGGGCGGCCACGGCGCAGATCACCGAGCTGGAGAACCGCGTGTCCTTCCTGGGCACGGTGGGCGCTGCTTCCCCGTTCGTGGGCCTGTTCGGCACGGTGATTGGCATCCTGAGCGCGTTCAACCAGATCGCCGAACAGGGCAACGCGACGCTCGCCACGGTGGCGGCGCCGGTGGGCAACGCGCTCTTCGCCACGGCGGCGGGCCTGTTCGCGGCCATCCCGGCGGTGGTCGCCTACAACTCGTTCGTCAGCCGCATCAAGGTCTTCGACACGGAGATGTCCAACTTCTCCGCGGACTTCCTCAACATCATCAAGCGGCACTTCTTCCGCTAGGCACAAGGGGACACACCCATGGGCATGGGCGGCGGAAAAGGCGGCGGTGGCCGTACCACCATGAGTGAGATCAACGTCACGCCCATGGTGGACGTGATGCTGGTGCTGCTCATCATCTTCATGGTCACCGCACCCCTCATCCAGCAGGGCGTGAAGGTGAACCTCCCGGAGACCAAGGCGACGCCCGTGGAGGCGACGGAGAAGAAGGTCGTCCTCTCCATCGACGCGGGCAAGAAGGTCTACATCGGTGACGCGGAGGTCCCCCTGGACGAGCTGGAGACGAAGCTCGCCGCCAACGCCAAGGCGCAGGCGGACAAGGAGGTCTACCTCCACGCGGACCGGGACGTGCCCTACGGGGTGGTGGTGGAGGTGATGGCCGCGGCCCAGCGCGCGGGCATCAAGAATGTGGGGATGATCACGGACCCGTCCACCGGCAACAAGGCGTCCAACTCCGGGAACAAGACGCCCACGGCCGGCGGCGGCAAGGGCAAGTCGAAGGAAGCGAAGCGCTAGCGCATGGACTCCGCGGTGACCCACAGCCTGCTGGTGGCACGGCCCACGAAGCTGTCGCGCTTCGTCGTCTTCTCCGTGGGCGGCCACGTCGCGGTGCTGCTGGCGGCCGTCCTCTACGCGCGCTTCACGTCCACGCCGAAGATGGACCTGGACCAGAAGCCCATCAACGCGTCGCTGGTGCGCCTGGGCAAGCCGCGCGACCCGAAGCTCTTGCCGCGCAAGGAGCAGGCGCAGCCTCCGCCCAAGGAGGTCGCCGCGAAGCCCACGCCCACGCCGCCCTCGCAGGAGCCCGTGCCCGCGCCCTCCCCCAACGCGGTGGCGGTGCCCGGCGCGAAGCCCGCCCCCGCGCCCACGCCCCAGAAGGGCGAGGCGAACGCGGAGGACCGGCGCAAGAAGCTCTTCGGCGCGTTCGACAAGTCGGCGAAGCCCAGCGAGCCGGAGGAGCTGGAGGGCGCGGAGGATGGCGACCCCGACGGCGACTCGGCGGTCCAGGAGGGCGAGCGGTACTACGGCCTCCTGAAGTCCCAGGTGCGCCGGCACTACAACGTGGCGGACACCATCCCCGACGCGGAGCGCCTCTACCTCAAGGCCCAGGTGGCGATGCGGCTGGGTCGCTCCGGCGAGGTGCTGGACGTGAGCCTGGCCAAGGCCAGCGGCAACGAGCTGTTCGACTCGGCGGTCGTGGCCGCCGTGCGCAAGGCGTCTCCCTTCTCTCCTCCCCCCGATGCCCTTCGCGACGCGCTCCAGAAGAATGGGGTCGTCCTGGTGTTCAGCCCATGAAAGCGCTCCTGCTGTCGCTCCTCCTCGTGCCCGCGCTGGTGCTCGCGCAGGCGCCCGTCATCGAGATCTCCGGCGCCAACTTCCGTCCGCTGCCGCTCGCGGCCCCCGCGCCCACGGTGCAGGAGGGCGGCGACAAGAAGGCGGCGGGCGCGTTCGACACCGCCTTCACGTACGACCTCACGGCCTCCGGCATCTTCCAGGTGCTGGACCGCGCCGGCTTCACCGCCGACGCGAAGGAAGGGATGACGGCGGGCAGCATCAACTTCAGCCGCTGGGCGGACGTGGGCGCGGAGTCGCTGGTGAAGGTGTCGCTCGCGCAGGACGGCGGCGCGCTGCGCGGCGAGCTTCGCCTGTTCAACGTGGCCACCGGCCACGAGGACCTGAAGGTCGCCAAGGACGCGCCGGCCAACGAGCCCCGGAAGCTGGCGCACGCGCTGGCGGACGCGCTCTACCGGCACTTCACCCGCGAGGCGAGCCCCTTCCTGTCGCGCATCACCTACGTGCGCAAGGCGGGCGCCAACCGCGACGTGTACGTGGCGGACTGGGACGGCATGGGCGCGCAGGCGCTCACCAAGGGCGGCACGAACATCCTGCCCACGCTCAGCCCCTCCGGGCAGGTGGCCTTCACGTCGTACCGGAAGAACCGGCCGGACATCTACGTGCAGGCCCCCGGCGGCGAGGCGAAGCCGGTGGTGACGGACGGGCAGATGGCCACGGGCGTCGCGTTCTCTCCGGATGGCCGCCGCATCGCCTACGCGCTGGCGGAGGGTGAGAGCGCGCAGATCTACGTGGCCGCCGTGGACGGCTCCGGGGCGAAGGCCATCACCGACACGCCCTACGGCCTCAACACCAGCCCCTCCTGGTCGCCGGACGGCAAGCGCATCGCGTTCGTGTCCAACCGGGGTGGCAGCCCGCAGGTGTACGTCATGGGCGCGGACGGCTCCGGCGTGAAGCGGCTCACCTTCCAGGGCAACTACAACCAGACGCCGGACTGGTCGCCGCGCGGGGACCTCATCGCGTTCACGGCGCGCGACGAGCGCAACGCGTTCGACCTCTTCACCGTCAACGTGGAGACGGGCAAGGTGACGCGCCTGACGCAGGACCAGGGCAACAACGAGGAGCCCTCCTTCTCCCCCAACGGCCGGTTGATCATGTTCAGCACCACCCGCAACGGCGGCGCGCACCTGTGGGTGATGACCGCCGAGGGCAACAACCAGCTCCCGCTCCCCATGGAGAAGGGCAACTGGCTGACGCCTGATTGGGGCATCGCGCCGGCCGCGAAGTAGGCGCATATTGCGCGCCCATGAGCGCACCGCTTCGCTCCCATTGGAGCCTGGACCCGCAGGTCATCTTCCTCAACCACGGCTCGTTCGGCGCGTGCCCCACCGCGGTGCTCCAGCACCAGTCGGAATTGAGGGCACGCCTGGAGTCGGAGCCGGTGCGCTTCCTCGCCCGCGAGGTGGAGCCGTTGCTGGATGACGCGCGCGCCGCGCTCGGGGCCTTCGTGGGCGCCGACGCGGACGACCTGGCGTTCATGCCCAACGCCACCACCGGCGTGAACACCGTGCTGCGCGGCCTGCGCTTCCAGCCCGGCGACGAGCTGATCACCACCAACAACGAGTACAACGCGTCGAAGAACGCGCTCGACGTGGCCGCTGCCGCGATGGGCGCGAAGGTGGTGGTGGCGAAGCTGCCCTGGCCGGTGCCGTCCCCCGAGGCCGTGGTGGACGCGGTGATGGCGCAGGTGACGCCGCGCACGCGCCTGCTCCTCATCGACCACATCACCAGCCAGACGGCCCTGGTGATGCCGGTCGCGGAGCTGGTGCGCCGCCTGCGCGAGCAGGGCGTGGAGACGCTGGTGGACGGCGCCCACGGGCCGGGCATGGTGCCGCTGGCGCTCAGGGAGCTGGGCGCGGCGTACTACACGGGCAACTGCCACAAGTGGCTGTGCGCGCCCAAGGGCGCCGCGTTCCTCTACGTCCGCCGCGACTTGCAGGCGGGCCTGAAGCCGCTGGTGGTGAGCCACGGGCACAACTCGCCGCGCACGGACCGCTCGCGCTTCCGGTTGGACTTCGACTGGATGGGCACGCACGACCCGACGCCCTTCCTGTGCATCCCCACCGCGCTGCGCGTCATCGGAGGGCTGGTGCCGGGCGGGTGGCCGGAGGTGATGGCGTCCAACCGGGAGAAGGTGCTCACCGCGCGGCGCAGGCTGGACGCGCGGCTGGGCAATGCCTCGCCGCTGTACCCGGATGCGATGGTGGGCAGCATGGTGTGCGTCGCCTTGCCGGAGGGGTACCCGGAGCGCCCTGCCCCGCCGCTCTACCTGGATCCACTCCATGTGCGCCTGTTCGAGGAGCGCCACATCGAGGTCCCGGTCACCCCGTGGCCCAAGGCGCCCCAGAGGCACCTGCGGCTGTCCGCGCAGCTCTACAACACCCCTGCGGACTACGAGGCCCTGGGGGACGCTTTGGAAGCGCTGCTGCGTTGAGTAGTGTGCGCGGGATGCCGCGCTTTGCTTCCATCGATATCGGGACCAACTCCGTGCTGCTGCTGGTCGCGGAGCGCCTGCCGGACGGGCGCTTCGAGGCGGTGGTGGAGCGCGCCGAGATCACCCGGCTGGGCCGGGGCGTGGACACGAGCCGCGTGCTCTCCGAAGAGGGCATGGAGGCCACGCTGGCCACGCTGGTCGCCTTCGCGGACGAGGCGCGCGCCCTGGGCGCCCAGGGCATCGCGGTCTCCGCCACCAGCGCCGCGCGCGACGCGAAGAACGGCGCGGACTTCATCGCCGCCGCGAAGGCGCGCGCGGACGTGACGGTGGAGATCATCCCCGGCGAGATGGAGGCGCAGCTGTCCTTCGCCGCCGTGTCCGCGGACTTCGCGGGAGAGGCCGCGGGGCCGCTGCTCGTCATCGACATCGGCGGGGGCTCCACGGAGTTCATCTACGGCAGCGACGCCGGCACCGTGGCCTTCCGCCACAGCTTCGACGTGGGCGCCGTGCGGCTCACCGAGCGCTTCGTGCGCACCGACCCGCCTTCGCCCGCCGAGCGCGCCGCCATCGAAGCGCACCTGCGCCACACCTTCGCGGCCCTGCCCCCGACGCCGCCGGCCGCGATGCTCGTGGGCGTGGCTGGCACGGTGACGACGCTGTACGCGCTCCAGCACCAGATGGCGACCTACGACGCGGAGCAGGTCCACGGCGGCACGCTGTCCCGGGGCGAGCTGGACGCGCTCACGGACATGCTGTGCACCCTGCCCCTGGACGCGCGCCGCGCGCTGCCCGGCCTTCAGCCCAAGCGCGCGGACGTCATCCCCGCGGGCGCGCTCATCCTGCGCGAAGCGGTGAAGGCCCTGGGCCTGGAATCGTGCCGCGTGAGTGACCGCGGCCTGCGCTGGGGCCTGCTGGTCCACCGCTTCGGCTCCGCCCCCTCCTCCTCATGAACGCCTCTTCTCCGACCGCTCCGTCCAGCGCGCCCGCCACGCAGTCCGTGCGCGCGGGCTACGCGCTGTTCATCCTGACCCTCATCAACCTGGTCAACTACCTCGACCGGTACATCATCGCGGTCGCGCTGCCGGAGATTCAGAAGGACTTCGGCATCAACGACGCGCAGTCGGGGCTGCTGGGCACCGTCTTCATCGTCGTGTTCATGCTGGCATCGCCGCTGGGTGGCTTCCTGGGAGACCGGGTGCCGCGCCGGCTGCTGGTGGCGGGCGGCGTGCTCCTGTGGAGCCTGGCCACCGGGGCTAGCGGCCTTGCGTCCACGTTCACGGCGCTGCTGCTGGCGCGCGCGGTGATTGGCATTGGCGAGGCGGGCTATGGCGCGGTGGCGCCGTCCATCATCTCCGACCTGTACCCGCGCGAGCAGCGCACGCGGATGCTGTCGTACTTCTACATCGCCATCCCGGTGGGCTCCGCGATGGGCTACGGCCTGGGCGGGTGGCTGACGCAGACGTATTCGTGGCACGCGGCGTTCTTCGCGGGCGGCGTGCCGGGGCTCGTGCTGGGCACCATGGCCTTCTTCATGCCGGAGCCCCAGCGCGGCGCCATGGACGGGCCGGAGGCGGCGGTGAAGCTGCCCTTCATGGAGGGCCTCAAGGGGCTGGGCCGCAACGCCGCCTTCTGGGCGACGACGGCCGGCTACACGCTGATGACGTTCTCCATTGGCGGGCTCGCGTTCTGGATGCCCACGTACCTGGTGCGGGAGCGGCAGCTGTGGCTGGAGCACCCGGGCCGCGTGGGGCTCGTGTTCGGCGCCATCACCGCGGTGGCGGGCCTCACCGGCACCGTGGCGGGTGGCTGGCTGGGCGACAAGATGGACCGCAAGCGCGTGGGCGGCGGCCTGTGGCTGTCCGGCATCGGGCTGCTGCTCGCGGCGCCGTGCATGTACCTGGCGGTGAACATCAAGGACCCGATGCTGACGTTCGCGGCCATCGGCGTGGCCCAGTTCCTCATCTTCCTCAACAGCGGTCCCATCAACGCCGCCATCGTCAACTGCGTGCCGCCCGCGTTCCGCGCCTTCGCCATGGGCCTCAACGTGCTGTGCATCCACATGCTGGGCGACGCCATCTCCCCCACGCTCATCGGGCAGATCGCCGACATGGCCAGCCTCCACACCGCCATCGCCATCAACGCGGTGCCGGTGCTGCTGGGAGGCTTCGCGCTGCTCCTGGGCGCGAAGCTGTTCCGGGAGGCGGCGCCCCAGGCGCGGGCCTGAGCGCGGAACCGCCAGGCCCGGAATGCATCCGAGCCCGGGTGGGTTGAGCGAGGAGGTTCCCTGCTCGCCCGGGAAGGAAGCGGAGGCGTCTGGTGGCTGCTGGGCATCCGTCACACTCGAGGCCGGGCCCCCTGTTCGTGGAGCACGGGGCCATGCATGCCCCCGCCCCGCATGCGGCCACGCACGCGCACGCCGCCCTCATCCTCTACACGGGGGGACGGGCCACCATCGAGCAGCGCACCCGGCTGACGCTGTCCCCGGGGGACGTGCTGCTCATCCCTTCCGGAGAGAAGCACCGGCTGGTCACCACCGACCGGGCGGAGATCCTGGGCCTGGGGTTCCACCCGGCGGCCTTCCTCCAGTCGGAAGTCGGCCCGCTCCTGGAGCCCTTCGAGCGCGTGCGCCAGGGCGCCTCCGCCGTCGTGCCCATCCCCTCTGGCCGGCAGGAGCACCTGGTCCGGCTGCTGTCGGAGCTTCGTGAGGAGACGCGCGCGCCCTTCCATCCGCTGGGGGAGCAGGTGGTGCGCAGCCTGTTCTCGCTCGTACTCGCGGAGGTGGCCCGCTCTGGTGGCGCGTGGACTCCCACGGACTCGCGAGCATCATTGGTGGGCGAGGCGCTCACGTTCATTGAACGGCACTGCCTGGAGCCCATCTCGCTGCGCGAGGTGGCCGCCGCCGTGGGCCGCTCTCCCGCGCACGTGACGACCGCGCTCAAGCAGGCCACGGGGCACAGCGTGGTGGAGTGGATCATCTCCGGCCGGCTCGCGGAGGCGCGGCGACGGCTGCTGTCCACGGACGAGCGCATCGACATCATCGCGGAGCGCGTGGGCTATGCGGACCCCACGCACTTCATCCGGTTGTTCCGGCGCGCCGAGGGGCTCACGCCCGCCCTGTGGCGCAGGCAGCACCGTACGGCGCCCGCGCTCAGTGCGGCTTCGTCCGCGGGGGCGGTGGCCTCCCCGTCGCGGCCGTGTAGCGGCGGTCCGCGTCTTCCATGAGGAGGCCGTGGTTCATCATGGCCCCGGCGATGGCGCCCGCGCTCGCGGACATGAGCGCGCCCTGCAGGCGCGTCGTCATGTCCCCCGCGGCGCTGATGCCCGGCACGGATGTCTCCCCCATCGCGTTCACCTTCACGAAGCCCTGCTCGTCCAGCGCGAGCCCCAGCTTCGTGACGAGCTCCGGCTGACGCTGCGGCGGCGCGGAGAAGAGGACGCGCCGGGGCACCCGCGCCCCGTCCTCCAGCTCCACCGCCTCCAGGTGGCCGTCCGTCCCGTGGAGCGCGCGGATCCTCCGCTCGTCCAGACCGACGCCCAGGTGATGGAGCCGCTCGCGCTGCTCGGGCGGCACCGCGAAGGTGCCGTGCGTGAAGACGGTGACGTCGCGCGACCAGCCCTGCACGACGGATGCGAAGTCCAGGAACAGGGGCTCCGTGGCCAGCACGCCGAAGGGCTGGTCCTGCACCTCCCAGCCGTGACAGTACGGGCACTGGAAGACGCTCGTGCCCCACAGCTCGCGGTAGCCGGGGATGTCCGGCAGGACGTCCACCATGCCCACCGCGAGGAGGAGGCGACGGGCGTCCACCGTGGTGCCGTCGCCCAGCGCCACGCGGAAGCCGCCGCCGTGCGGCTCCACGGACCCCACGCGCGTGTCGCGCACCTCCACGTTCGGGTAGCGCTGGAGCTGCTCGCGGCTGATGCGCCGGAACTCCGGCGGCGGGATGCCGTCGCGCGACCCGAAGCCGTGCATGTGCGTCGCCGCCGCGTTGCGCGGCGTGCCCGCGTCACAGAGCAGCACCGCCTTGCGCCCGCGTCCCAGATACAGCGCGGCGTTGAGCCCCGCGGGGCCGCCTCCCACGATGACCACGTCGTATGCCATTGCCGTCCGCCCTTCGCGTGATTCCACGGCAGGAACCTAACGACGGGCCCGGGGCCGGCAGGAGGGCGGGACTTTGGGTGACATCGGCGGATCTTCCGGTCCGCGGCCCGGGGCCTACCTCGCGACGGGCGCGGGGCCAGGAGGCTCAAGCTTCGGCTGGAGCTTCGGTCGGTACTCGTCCGCCAGCCGCTCCACCTCGGTCGCCAGCCGCTCCCCTTCCGCGAGCAGGCGGGCCTTCAACCGGTGGCGGCTGCCCAGCGTGAAGAACATCTCCAGGTCGTGACGGATGACGCCCCAGCGCTCCGCGAAGTACAGCGTGAACAGGGCCAGCG
>NZ_RAWB01000363.1 GCF_003612055.1 Corallococcus llansteffanensis | reverse complement strand
GGCATGGGTGACGGGATACACCGGGAGTGCATTCACGCGTACCTGCTGGCCTACCGCGTCGAGGGCGGAGGGCCGGTGACTGATTCCAAGACACCCCTGTCCGAGAATCGGGAGGGCTGCCCATGGGAGGTAAAAGCCCCGTTGGAGCGGCTGCTTGCGCTTCCAGGTGTCACGTTCCTTTACGGTCCTCCCATTTTCGCATGGTGTGTTGGGGCTCCAGTTAATTCAACGAAAGCCAGCTATTCCCCTCTGGCCGAGCGGATGGCCCGACAGTTGCTCAGTGGCCGTGCACGCGGTCCGCGGCTGACGGGAAGGTCAGGCGGCTGCGCATCCCCCGACTGAGCGGAGAAAAAGACATGTTCAAGAAAGCGGCAGTCCTCGTTGCGAGCTGTGGCGCGTTGCTGTCCGGCTGCGGTAGCGACCCGCAGGTCGAGAACCAGGAGATCGTCGCCAACCTCATCGAGGCCGGCTTCCCCGAGAACGACATCATGGTCGTCGACGACGCGGTGTACGTCGGCCGCGACGCCCTCGTGACGCTCGAGGCGTCCCGCGAGATGCTCCAGACGGACAAGAGCACCCAGGAGCAGTACCGGACGACGAACCTCGTCAGCTCCACCAAGACGAAGATCTGCGTCAACCCCACCTCCACGTTCAACAGCTACACCCGCCTGAGCCAGGGCCTGGACCTGGCCATCGCCAACTACAATGGCCTGGGGCTGTCCTTCTCGATGGCGCGCGGCCCGACCACCGGCTGCAGCGCGAACATCACCGCGACGGTCACGTCCGGCGCCGGCGGCTCCGCGGGCTTCCCCTCGGGCGGCAATCCCTACGGGACCATCAACATCGGCACCTCGCTGAACACCTACAGCGTAGACGTGAATGAGCACGTCATCACCCACGAGCTCGGCCACACGATTGGCTTCCGCCACTCGGACTACTACAACCGCGCCATCAGCTGCGGCGGCGCCGCCTCCAACGAGGGCACCGCGGGCGTAGGCGCCATCCTCATCTCCGGCACGCCGAGCACGGCGACGGTGGGCGGTTCGATCATGAACTCCTGCTTCCGTTCGACCGAGACCGGCGAGTGGACCAGCTCTGACCGCACCGCGCTGAACGCCCTCTACTAAGCCATGGCAACCCGGCCCCCAGCTTCATCCCTGACGCTGTGGGCCCGCATCCTCGCGGGCACCGTCCTCCTGGGCCTTTCGGCCTGTGGAGACGCGGTGCCCGCGGTGCCTGAGGAGGATCCGCCAGTCTGCGGGAGTCCGACGACGGTACCGGAGGTGGGCAGCCTTTCGCAGTGCGGCCCGACCCCCAACTTCACCCCCATCAACTTCTACCTGGGCGAGCTCGCTGACGCCGTGCAGGCCAGCGAAGACGCAGTCGTGCTGATCGAAGGACGCTGCACCGGAACGCTGATTGAAGCGAGCGCGGGACCGGTGGTGGTGACCGCGGGCCACTGTGTCGGGCCGGGCGACCGGGTGTTGATGGTCTTCAACTTCGAGGACGCCTCTGACGGGGACCCGCTGGTGACCGAGGGCACCGTCATCGAGCAGGCGCTCGAACCCGACTACGCGCTCATCGCGCTGGACCAGCTTCCCACGGTCGCGCCCGTGTTGCTGTCGGCCCGGCCCAGCGAGCAGCTGGTCATCATCCAGCACCCCCGGGGACGGCCCAAGGTCATCGCCGAAGGCAGGTACCTGGATTCATGTAATCGGCTTGTCTATTACTCGGACCTGGACACCCTGGTGGGGAGCTCCGGTGCTGGCGTGCTCAACCGCCAGGGACACCTGCTGGGCATCCACACCGACGGCGATTGCGACGAGACCGGCCGAGGGTCCAACCGGGGCTGGACCGTGGATGCGATTGTCGAAGCGTCCCAGTACCTGCAGCCCGAGGACATCGTCGAACGCTGAGGGGAACAACCATGTTCAAGAGAGCGGCAGTCGTCGTGGTGAGCTGTGGCGCGGTCCTGGCTGGCTGCGGTACCGACCCGCGAATCGAGAACGAGGAGATCGTCTCCAACCTGGTCGAAGCCGGCTTTCCGGCCGCCGACATCCGGGTCGTCGAGGAGGCCGTGTACGTGGGGAATGACGCTCACGTGTCCCTCACGGCGTCCCGCGAGATGCTCCAGCCCGGTGAGGGGAGCGCGGAGCAATACCGGACGACCAACCTGGTCAGCACCGCCGCCGTGACGAGGATCTGCCTCAACCCCACCTCCACATTCAACAGCTACAGCCGGCTCAGCCAGGGGTTGGACCTGGCCATCGCCAACTACAATGCCCTGGGGCTCTGCTTCTCCATGGTGCGGGGACCGACCACGGGCTGCAGCGCGAACATCACCGCGACGACCATTCCCGGCAACAGCGGCTCGTCTGGGTTTCCCTCCGGCGGTCGGCCCTACGGAACCATCAGCATCGGCACGGGGCTGCAGACCGCGACCCTGGACATGGCCGAGTGGGTCATCACCCACGAGCTTGGCCACGCGCTCGGGCTGCGCCACTCGGACTTCTATTCGCATGCCATCAGCTGCGGCACCGCCGGCAACGAAGGCACCGCGGGCGTGGGGGCCATCCTCATCCCGGGGACGCCGAGCACGGCCACGGTGAACGGGTCGCTCATGAACTCCTGCCCCCGGCCGAACGAGACCGGCGAGTTCACCAGCACGGACATCATCGCGTTGCGTGCCCTCTACCAGTGTTGAGCACGACGGACGTGACGTACGAGCAGCCCACGATGTAGCCCCTTCACGCGGGTGCTGCGGACATACTGCGGCGATGGAGGTGGGCGAACCATGGCTGCGTCGGGGTCGATGAAGGGTTCAATGACGGGGTTGACCACCGGACTGCTTGTCGGTGGCCACAAGGTGGCGAGGCTGTTGGAGGCCGAGCTCGAAGGCACCGGCCTCAGTGCCGGAGAAGCGGTCTTGCTGTCCGCACTCGCGTCCGGCCCCATGACGATGACCGGAGTCATGGCGGCGCTGCACATCCAGGCGTCCACGGCGACCAGCCTGGTGTCGCGGTTGGAGAAGCACGGATACGTGCAGCGTTCCCCCAACCCCGCCGACGGACGCTCCTTGCTCGTCGCGAGCACCGACGCAGGCTCCGTCCTGTGCAAGGCAGCCGCAGCCGCCTTCACGCGCGTCGACAAGAAGCTCGCGCAAGCAGGCCGCGACGCCGTCCAGGGCCACAATGCCCTCATGCAACGGCTCGAAGACCTCACCTGAACCTCTCCCCGGCTGCGTCAGCCCACTCGCATATGATACGATTTCGTAGTATACGCGTGGGATGACCCTGAACGACAGCGCCCTTCTCGAACGGTTCTCACGAGGTGAGCTGAGCGAGTTCCCTCATCTCGACCATGTGCGTGTTGTCTACCTCCACACGCGCAGGGCCGGGAGGGACGCCGCCGTCGAGTTCGCCCGCGCTGGACTGCAGCGCCTGACCCGTCAGCTCGGAGTGCCGGAGAAGTACCACGAGACCGTGACGGTCGCGTGGGCCCGACTCGTAGGCGAGCGGACGGAGATCGGGCCGTGCCGTGACTTCGCCGAGTTCCTCGACCACAACCCCCAGTTCCAGAGGAAGGAGCTCCTCGACGACTACTACTCGCGTGAGGTCCTCTTCGGACCCGATGCGCGGGCCCGGTTCGTCGAACCTGATCTCAGGCCGCTCCCGTGACAGGGCCTGCCAACCGGCGGCCTGCCTCGGCTTCACGTCGGCTCGGAATCAAATCCAGCCAGGTGCCTCTTCGGCGCATGAGCACCGTGGGAAGCTTCCTCAAGGCCCAGGCAACGGGGCTCTCTACCCGCACCGCGTCCTCGAACGGGAGGCGACGGGCGTATTTCACCTTGTCCGTCCACATCATCATCGCCTGTTGAGCGCCCGCATCTTCAGGCCCCCAGACGTAGCAAGCGGTCGTCGACCCGAACCGGCAGAGCGAGCAGATCTCCACTCCCAGGCCTCGCGCTCGCTCGAAGAGCTCGTGTGCAAGCTGCTCGTTTGACTCCCGCAGCGGCGCTCGAATCGCAATCCGAGGAGGGAAGGTCTCCCATCCATCTACGATGACGGGCTGCCGGCGTCCGATGAGCTGAAGGTCCTCTCTGAAGACCCAGGAGATGTGCGTCGGATCCCCGTCTCGCGCCAGCGAATCACGCAAGGGCACCAAGGCTTCCTTGAACGGTGGGATTCCATCCATGCGCGCGATCTCCAGAGCCTTCGTTACGGCGCCGGAGTCTTGCCGAAGTCCCACCGCGTGACGCGCTGCTTGGAAGGCATCACGGCCGCGAGCGCCAGCGGAGCCCGTGTCCAGAGCAGGTTCTCCGCGTCCTCCAGCGGGCCCAGTGCGTAGGGCGGCCCCGGCGTCCCCAGGACCTGCTGGGCATAGAGGCGCGGCGGGTCTGGCTCCGTCTGGTGATAGGTGAGCCAGCCCCCGTCGGGCGAGAACTCCCCGAGGGTCACCCGCTCCAGGGGTGACAGCTTCACCAGCGGCGTCAGCTTCGCTTCCTGGGCATCCCAGGTCGCGCGCCAGATGCCGCTCACGTCCCGGTCCTGGTCCTTTTCCGAGGACGCGACGCCAGCGACGGTGAAGACCGCCACCGGCTGGGTGGGATGCAGCCGCAGCCCCTCCAATCGCAGCCCTCCGGAGCCCGCGAGCAGGGCGCCCAGTGCGCGCGCCAGTGGATGGTCCAGGGGGCCGTCCAGCGCGGGGCCGTGCACCTGCACGGCATTGTCCTTGCGCAGCACGAGCACTCCGGCGCCCGCGTCCCAGACGAAGCCGCCGTCGTTGCCCAGCTCGAGCTGGCCCACCGTCTCCGCTTCGGGCCCACCCAGGTCCAGCACGCGCAGCCGGAAGTCCACCTGTCCGGTGTCCAGGTAGCGCGTCAGGTCCCGCACCAGCACGGCGATGTGGCGCGGCTCCACCGAGAGCCACCGGGCTTCCACCGGCGTCTCTTCCAGGTCGTCCGTGGCCAGGTGCATCTGGTGGCGCTGCTTCGCCAGGTCGTAGACGACCAGCAGCCGCGACTGGAGGTAGGCGCACGCATCGGGCACCACCGCGGGGGAGATGGCCTGGAGGCTCCCTCCGGACACCTGCGGCAGGTAGCCCTTGTCCACCCGGGACGTCTGGGCGGAGCCCGCGCCCAACTCCAGCAGGCGCAGGGTTTCGTCGAAGAGGATGACGGCCGCGGCGCCAGGCCGGGCCGTAGGCATCACCAACGCCAGTTGCTCCGCGGGCACCGGCAGCGTCTGGCTTCGGGCCTCCGACGGGAAGGGCAGGCTCTGGCTCAGCGTGGGAATCACGGGAGGCATTCAGGCTCCAGGAGGCAGGTCACGACGGAGGCGCCACGTTCACGAAGCGGACCTGGTCCTCGTAGAGCAGGCCCTTGTCGTCCCCTGGAGCGTTCTCCACCTTCTCCAGCACGGCGGCGAGGTTCTTCAGGATGGGATGGTTGCGCATCATCCGCTTCTGCGTCCTGGCGAAGTGCTTCTTCTTCTCCTTCTCCGTCAGCACCCCCGACTCGACGAAGGCCTCGATGCCCTTCTTGAGGTTGTCCGCGATGGCGGGCAGCCCGTAGAAGCGCATCGGGTTCACCACCGCGAACTGGTAGAAGAGGTTGATCTTCCGCGGCAGGTTGAGCCGCTCCTCGACGAGCGCCAGCCCCTTGATGGTCTCCTCGTACCACTTCGAGTACTTCTTCTTCGACGCGAGGATCATGTACCAGTCGGTGCCGAACATGATCTTCGACAGCATGTGCTTCTGCTTGCACACCTTGGCGAGTCCCTCCCACATCAAGGGCAACTGGTCGTTCTTCTCCAGCTTCTTGTGGGCCTGCGCCTCCTTCTTCGAGCGCTCTGGAGAAGGCTTCAGCGGCTCCAGCAGGGGCAGGTACGACAGGTCCGTGAAGAAGTTGTCGTACTTCGCGCAGAGCTCGATGATGGACGTCACCCAGTTCTTCTCGTAGGGCACGTCGTCCTCGTCGAAGCACTGGCTGTTCTCGTCCTCCAGGTAGTGCCACCACAGGCACCGGTCCGAGGCGAAGTGGGCCAGGCACAGCTTGAGGTTCTCGTGACGTGCCAGCAGGGGGCGCCACGCCTCCGGATGCAGGTGCTTCTCCTTGAAGTACTTCAGGCGCAGCGGCGGGTCCTGGAGCATCTTCTGCGTGTCACCCCCCGCCCTCGCAAGCCGCGCCGGCATGTCCTCGTGCATGCGGACGATGCGTGCGGCGCGCTCGTAGCGTTCGCCCGTTTCATCCTGGTCGGCGAGGGCGTCGTTGTATTCGCCGTAGGCCTTCCAGTACTCGGGGTCGGTTGGCAGCGCGGACACGGCCATGTCCGGCGCGAGCGTGCCGTACTGCTGATACAGGTGCGGGTCGAGCGGCAGGCCGTGCTGCTGGCAGTAGTCCTTGAAGGTCTTCTCCTTCTCGGTGAAGCGCTCCCTCGCATCCAGGTACACCTCACGCTTCTTCCGCGCGTCCTCGTAGGCGTCCTTGTCCGCCTGACTGAGCGCGCCCGCCGCGGCCTTGTCCAGTTCGATGTAGAGCTTGCGGTCGTGCGTGAAGTGCCCGCTCGGAGTGCAGTGGTTCATGATGGGCACGCCTTGTTTGGCGCACCGCTCGAAGAACTTCGCCAGGGCCGGCACGTTCGGGTCGGTGGGCTGGTAGGCCTGCGACGTGTACATCTTGAAGCCCGCGAACATGCCTGCCTGTTCCTTCGTGGCCAGCTCGGAGAAGGGCCGGTCCCAACCGGGCGCCAGTGACGCTTCCTGGAAGGATTGCTCCTTTCCCGTCCACTGCGAGAAGCGACGCGGCTCGTAGTGATACATGGGGATGAGCCGCAGCGGGTGCTCGGCGCATGCTGTCTTCGTGGCCAGGACCTGCGCGCTCCACTGCTCGAAGATGCCAAACTCGCCGGGGTGCGCGGTGCTGAGGTCGGGCCGCTCGTGGACGTCGCCCGTGAGCCGGGTGCTGAAGGTATAGGCAGACTTCTTCGTGCCGGGCACCTTCACCTTCGTGTAGACGCTCTGGCCCTTGTAGCCATCCAGGTGGCACAGGTCCATGTCCATGGTCAGCACGATGGAGATGCCCAGGAAGGACGGCTGGCCGTCGCGCAGGTGCTTCGTCGCGTCGGACTTGCGGAAGGCGGAGAACACGCTGTCGTTCTGGTCGACGGTGTCCCGGCCAATCTGCAGCGTGGTGCGTGGGGACCAGCCCAGGAAGGGCTGGAAGAAGCTGACGATGAGGGTGCTGCCCACGCCGTTGAGGAACTTGCGCGAGCTGGCGGGGGACAGGATGCCGCCCAAGCGTGGCTCCAGCTGCGTGTAGTACGCCACGGGAAACGGCGTGCAGTTGCCGCTCATGATGTGCATGTGCGCATCGATGATGACGGGCGGCAGCGGCAGCTTGTCCGACGCGAGCAGCGTGGCGCTGGAGCCGACAGGCAGCTCGATGAAGGCATCCGGGATGGTGACGCTGTCACCGGGCTGGATTTCGTTGGGCCCGCGCTTGCCTCTCAGCGGCTCGTTGGACTTGTGCTCATAGATGTTCTTCCAGTCGTTGAAGCCAAACAGCGAGGCGAGGGCCTGGGGCGTATCGCCATCCTGGACGGTGTAGTTCTTCATGGGGGCCTCGGGACTGCTTCAGCTCTGGGAGATTCCCGCGTCCAGGTCGGGGAAGGTGACCCGGCACGTGCCGGGCGGGACGTCCTTCAACTTCGCCTTGCCGCTGCCATCGAGCGTGCCCTTCTGCACGGTGCCGTCCGGCAGCTCCACTTCGAAGGCCACGTTGGAGAGCGACTTGCCGTCCGGCCCCTTGAGCTGGAACTCCATGGGACCGGGCTTCGCCTGCGTCAGCTGCTCGATGTCCTTGAGCTTCGCCTTCTGGTTCTTGAGCGAGCCGGACCCCAGCATCTTCACGTTCGCGCCCTTGAACTTCACCTCGGAGCCGTCCACGGTGAGCGTCTTCGCGAAGAGCTTCACCGCGCCGGACTTCTCCATCTCGAGGATGAGGTTGTCTCCCACCATCAGGGAGAAGCGGTCCGCCTTGAGTCCGAACGTCTTCGCCAGCCAGGCCGTCGCCTCCTCCACCTTCACCTGCGACTCGGCCCCGGCCTCTTCGCCCAGGTCCTTGCCCACCGTCACGGTCAGCTGACGCTTCGCCTCGGTGACGAAGTCCCCTCCTACCTTGCGCGTGCTGTCCCCGCCCACGGACTCCTGCCGCATGCCAATGACGTACTCGGTGGAAGCGCCGCCCACCTGGAGCGAGCGCAGTCCTCCCGTGGCTTCGTTGTACGCGAGCGCCACGTTGAGCAGCGAGGCCCCACCGATGGTCTGCGCCCGCGCGGCGCCCACATTCATGATCGCGCCCTGCGCGACGAAGACCGTCGACTTGCCGGCGACCGTCACCGTCTGGTTGCCTTCCACCGACTCGTCGTGGCTGCCCTGGGTGTTGCTGGTGCGGTCCTTGCGCACCTGGAGCGTCTGGTGGCCCTCGACGATGCCGACATCCTCCTTGGAGACGAAGAGGAAGTGGTGTCCCTCCACGGTGCGTGAGCGCTCCTTCTTCACGAGCAGGTCCTCGAAGGCCCGGATCTCCTGGTCCTTGTCGTTCTCCGTGACGAGGTCCTGGTCCTTCTGGGCGTGGTGGAAGACCTCCTCCTGGCCCTTGGCGTCCTCGAAGCGCAGCTCGTTGAAGCCGTCACTGCCCTTGCTGGAGGCGCTCTTGTGGGTGCTCTTCGTCTTTTCGTCCGGCAGCGCGTAGGGCGTCGCGTTGGCGCCGTTGTAGACGGAGCCCGCGACCAACGGCCGGTCCGGGTCGCCTTCCAGGAAGCGCACCACCACCTCCTGCCCGATGCGCGGCAGGACGAGCGCGCCCCAGGCGGGGCCGCCCAGGGCCTGGCTGGTGCGCACCCAGCAGGACGCCTTGTCATCCCGCTGGCCCTCCCGGTCCCAGTGGAACTGGACCTTGATGCGGCCATGCGCGTCGGTGTGGATCTCCTCTCCGGCCGCTCCCACGACCTGCGCCGTCTGGAGTCCGGAGATCCGGTGCCGGGGCGTGAGCCGCCGGGGGCGGAAGGGAACGCTGGCGGGCAGCAACTGGAACTGGTTGCGGTACAGCCCCCCAAGCACCTCGCGGCCGCCGTGGGTCTCCGGCTGACCGCCGTGGTGCAGCACCTTCACCACGACGTAGCGGCCCTCGTGCGTGCCGTCGTCCTCCACCTGCAACAGGTGGCCGGAGGTGAGGCGGGGACAGATGCCCTCGCCTTCGAATGTCAGCGACGCCTGGGTGGCTTCCTGGATGCGCACCCTGGCGGTCGACCTGCCAACGCCAGGCGCCACATACCCTCCGGGGTAGTCATACAGCTCGAGCAACTCCGTGCCTTCGGGGGCTTTCGACTTGCCGGACACGTCCAGCGAGGGCTTCTCGAAATCGAAGTCCTTGAGGTGCACCGCACCCGAGCGCAGCCGGCGCACGCGCCGCAGGTCCGTCAGGTATTCGCCCGACTCGACACGGCGGTCCTCGGAGCGCAGGGGAAGCGAAGCGCCGCCGGGCGGAGCCTCATGGACGCTGGGGGCATCCCCGACAACGAGGACGTGTCCTTCCTCCGAGTGCTCGAAGAAATAGAAGATTCCCTCCCACTCCATCAGGCGACTGAGGAAGTCGAAGTCCGTTTCCCGATACTGGGTGCAGTACTCGCGCGGGGCGTAGCTTTCGTGAAGGCTGACACGCACCTCCACCCCGGCGGAGGTGAGGACGTCCTTGAGGATGTCCGGTACGGACTGGCCCTGGAAGATGCGGCTGCGCTTCACCTGGGTGAGGCGCCACAGCGCGGGCACGAGCTGCGCGCGGTAGCGCCAGCGTCCCTCGCGCAGGCCCAGGGCCTCCACGGTGCGCACCATGCCATGCACGTGGCGCGGCGTTCCGCCGGGCTGGACCATCGTGAGCAGGGCTTCGGCCCCCACCAGGGGCGCGGTGTCGAATGACTCGGGCGCCAGGGGGGCGAAGTCCACGCTGAAGTCGTAGAGGCGGCTCAGGCCCTCTTCCCCCTGCAGCCGTTCGACGACAAGCGACCCGGCTTCAAGGGATCCCACCCGCAAGGTGAAGGCGGGTGACTTGGCATTGGGCATGGACTTCCCCCGTCGCTGCGTGGCTGGCGACTGAAAGGGCTACCATACCAGGAGTGTGTGTGCGCTGCACTGCGCGAAGATGTGGGGTGAAGTCGGGCGTACGGGCCGCCCGCGGCAGGAGAGGGGCCCCCGGCAACCTGCC
>NZ_RAWB01000362.1 GCF_003612055.1 Corallococcus llansteffanensis | reverse complement strand
TACAACGAGCACTGGCTGTTGGAGCGCCACCATTTCCTCTCGCCGAGTCAGGCCCGGCGAGAGCTGATGCAGAAGCAAGCGGCCTGATTACAACCAATCTAGTGTCTCAACAATCCGGTGCGGTACAGAGTCCCTGACCCGGTTCATCCGGGACGCCGTGCTGCCTTGAACCGGACCCTACTGCCTGACGCGCAGCGTGACGGAGGTGAACACCTCGACGCTCTGCCCGTCCACCTGGACGAAGCTGCTCGTGTAGCCCACCGGCGTGATGAAGATGCCGCTCGCTTCGTGCTCATTGATGGATTTGGCGCCGAACCGCGCCATCTGCATCGTGCCCATGGCCATGCCCGTGCAACCCACGCACTTGGGAGCGCGGTACGCGAACACCGTGCCGCCCTCGATCTGGTTCGTGCCGGTCAGGCGCGGCTTCGGCACGGCGATGAACAAGCGCTGGTCGGTGCCAGGAATCTCCCAGACCGCGCCCATCGGCAGGGGGTTGGTGCTGTCGGCGTTGCTGCCCACCGGACGGAGGGTGATTTCGGTGAAGCCATTGCTGGCGATGGCCGAGTTGATCTTGACGATCTCCTCCTTCTTCGTCCACCCCAGCCAGTGGAGCTGCGGGAGGTTGTAGTTGTCCGACGCGAAGATGCCCATGTACGTGCTTGAGTCGCCGGACGACTTGACCGTGCCGGTAGAGGGGTCACGCACGTTGCCGTGCGCGAGGCCGAGCACGTGACCGACCTCGTGGGCGTAGTCCCGGAACAGGGTGCCCTTGAGGTTGACACTGCGCGAGCCGGCGTTCGAGGTGGAGCACACCCCGCCAGGCAGCACATACACCGTCAGGAACGCGCTCGAGCTGGTGGCTTTCTGGCGGGCCTGGGTCTTCGCCGTCGCACAGTTGGTGCTCGTCACCACCACGTTCTGCGAAGCGATGACCTCCAGGCTCAACTGGTTGCGAGACGCGACTGCGTAGTAGTCGGACAGATTGCTGACGGTGTTCTTGATGGTGGTCAACGCGGGCGTCGTCTTGCCATCAAGCGTCATGCGGACGATCTTGACGGTGAGCTTCTTGTTGATGGCGGCCAGTCTGCTGGCGTTGTTGTGGTTCTCGACGCAGGTCGACTCCCCGCTGGCACAGTCGTAGCGGTGCGACGAGGGGAGGACTTCGACGTCCTGAACCCGGAACGAACGCACCTTGTCGTTCGCGCTCGCGCCGCTCCCGAACGAGGTCTCACAGAGGTTCGTGTCGGTCTCGACAGTCACCGAGTCGCCGGTGCAGTCCCCAGCGGCATGGAGCGTCACGGTCTTGCCGACCGGCACGTCGACGAAGGAGGCGCCCGCGGTCGGCGCGAGGGTGTAGCAGCCGCTGGACGCGGCCTCTTGAATCACCTGGGAGCCGCCGTTGCAGCTTTCGCGCACGAAGACGGACGGCGGGCGCGGGGCCAGGAGCTGCTCGCGCAGCACGGACCAGTTGGCCGCGGTACACTGGCCTGACTGCACCGCATCAATGAAGACGCCGTCCTCGAGCTCCGGGTGCGCGTAGGTCAGGCACGTCTCCACCAGCTCGCTCCAGTGCGCCCAGTCGCAGGTCCCCGCGGTGGCATACGTCTCGGCACACGCGAGCGACGCCGCGAGCTCCGGGGAGACGATCGCCTGCCGGGTGGACGCGACAGACGCCTCCGTGCCGTTGCCGCCGGGCTGTTCGTGGGACGAGGACTCCCAATCCTCTCCCTGGCACCCTGACACCAATGCTCCGCACAGCATGACGGTCGTCATGGACAGCTTCCGCATACGTTTCTCTTTCGCAGCCCGTGGCCGCATGACACTGCGACACCGTGCAGTGGAGCATCTGTTGCGATTCAGTGGACGTTCCAGCCTCTCGGCTGTGCATCAGGGCTGTCTTGCCCGCGGGTTGCGCGGCCAGCGCCCTTCCTGGTCCAAAGACTCTTACGCGAATTTCACGCAATAGTGACAATCAGTGAGATATGTTTTCTTGACGCATCACCCGCCGGTCTTGGCGCATGTGAATCCGGATTGCGCGGCGCATCAGCCGGCTCGCAGGAATTGTTCACATTCCCTCGTGGGTGAGTCCAAGCCCACCCTCCCTGGTCAAGATTCCCAGGACATCCCAACAGGTTGTCCATGCCACCGTGACAGGAATTGCCAGGGGTGCGCGTGGGTGTTGATGCGGCCTGGCGCGAACCGGCGGAGCTGCCCCTGGGTGCGCGGCGTCTCCATGGACGCTTCGAACGCCCCGAGGAGCGGACGATGGGCGACCACGCCGGCGTCGGCGGCACCTTCTTCTTCCGCGACGCACTTCACGCCGTTGGCCTTCGCGAAGGCCTTGCGGATCGGGGCCTGGTCGACCGACACCGAGCCGTGGATCAGTCGGATTACAGCAGGCCGTCCAGCCAGGTGAGCTGCGCGTCAATCGTCTCCGAGATGGCGAGCGGCTGCTCCGACGCGCTCGGGTCGGTGTACGGGTTGCCAATCTCCTTGTGCTGCCACTTCACCCAGGTCTGCTTGTACCAGCCCCAGTCCAGGTTCGTGCCCGTGGACGGAGGCGTGGTGCCCGCGTACCCGGAGAAGGCGCGGATACCGGTGGCCGGCGCGACCTCCTGGCCTCCCACCACCTGATACAGGTGCAGCCGCTCGCGGCGGGGGAACTGGGCGGGCAGGGGGGTGGCCCAGGCGCCGTAGAACGTGCCCCAGGGGCGCACGGGGTTGTTGAGCTTGGTGTCCTGCGTGCCCAGTTCGCCCTGGCTGTTCCTGCACACGCCATCCAGCGACGACACGTAGACGGTGATGCCATCCAGCGCCGTGTTGGCGCGGAGCGCCTGGGCGATGCGCATCACCAGGCACCCGCCGCGGGAGCTGCCCGCCAGGTAGATGGACCGCGTCTCCGGGCGGACCTGGGCCTGGAGCCAGTGGACGAACCCGTTGACGATCCGCTGCTTCGTGTCGCTGTCGAACAGGTGGTCGAAGTTGTTGTCGTTGACCACGGACAGGTGTGTCCTGCCCGGAGGAAACCAGCCCAGGGCATCGAGCTTCATCGCCAGGGAGCGGCCATCCAGGAGCACGTTGGGGCAGGAGACGCCGTCACAGGACGCGTCCCAGTTGGAGGACTGGCCCGTCACTCCGCTGGAGTGGCCGCTGCTGGAGATCTTCTGTCCGGCGGTCATGAAGACGATGGCCTCGCGCACGCTCGGGGCCTCCACCTGGGCGATGCGGATGGCGTGGAGCGTGCTGTCGGAGGCACCGGCCGCGCGGAACTGCTCGAAGCCCGGCGCTGGCTGGTAGGCGCCGGACGCGTCCTTGTAGACGACGCGCCGTGACACCACCGTGCGGCTGCTTCCGTTGGGATAGGACAGCGCCTGGGATTGTGAGTCCAGGGCCGCCTCGGGTTCCCCCAGTAACAAGGCTTCGGATTCTGGCGGAGCACAGCCCGCGAGGGTTCCAACCAGCACCAGCGCTCCAACGTTCCAACGCTTCACTTGACGCTCCTTGGGGTGGACGAGCCTTTCTCAATCCATAAGCCGCAAGGCAAAGAAAACAAAATTAGTACGCATAGGGCGAAGCCCATTTGTCGGAGGCGTCCATTGAATGTGCTCCGCGAGCAAGGGTGCAGGCGGTGCCAGCAAGAGGCTGCGGAACCTGTCAACGCGAATGAGACAGTGAAACTGAGAGGTTCATGCGCAGCCACCTGTGAGTTGGGGCGCGGCGCGGGGCCTGCGACCACGCGGTCCTCGGCTTCTGACGGCCTCTGGCTGAGCATCACCCTATCGCGCAGCTGTCCGCCCACGTCGTTGCGCTTGCTGGGCCGGCGCTGGGTCCGGCCTGTGCGCAGGCAGGCGGCAAGCTCTTTGCGTAGCGAGCCTCGCGCCGGTGAATCGAGCGAACTTCGCAGCATCCGAGCGGCGCGGCTGGCACTCCACAATCGGAGGGCCCCGCGCCGCTTCCTGTTGGGCGCCTGTGGCGGCGTCACAGCCGCCCAGCCCGCTCTCGCGGCTCAGCCATACAGCTCGCTCAGCGGTCCCGGCGCGATGCGCGTGCTGCCCTCCTGCCCGAAGGTGTTGAAGTTCGCGTCTCCGAACGCGTGGCCGAGCGTGTTGAAGAGGTTGGAGACCTGCCGGTTCCGGGCCGCGTCGTACTTCGGGTACACGACCGTGCGCCCGTCGGTCTTCAGGCCCAGCGCGTTGCCGCCCACCACGAGCTTCGGCCACTCACGCGAGGTCGAGTGGTGCTGCTCGCCGTTGTCGGACATGAAGACGATCGCGGTGTGATCCAGCATCGAGCCGCTCGCGCCGACCTCGGGCGTGGCGGCCAGCGTCCTCGCCAGGTTCGCCACCAGCTGCACGTGGCGGCGGGTGACCTCGGCGACGCGCTCCCAGTTCTGCCCCGCATCCAGGCCGTGCTGCAGGCTGTGTCGCGGGATGTCGGTCACGTCCGGGCCGTAGGCCACGTCGAAGCCCGAGGTGCCCGTCGCCAGCACCACCGTGTTCGTCAGCCCGCCCAGGAGGGATGCCGTGGCGATCTGGAACTGCGCCTCGAACCACTTCAGCGAGTCGGGCGGTGAGCCCGCGCCGGTGATGAGCGGGTTGTCCTTCGGCGCCAGCGGCAGGTAGGGCCGCACGCGGGCCGCCATGCCTGCGAGCTGATCCTCCCGCGTGCGCAGCGACTCGAGCGAGGAGAGGTAGCGCTCCAGCTTCAGCCGCTCGTTGGAGTTGCCGCTGAACTCCGCCAGCGCCTTCCGCGAGTCGGCCAGCGCGAAGTCGAAGAGCATCTTGCGATCGCGCCCATTCGTCGAGCCGCCGAGCAGCGAGCCGAAGGTGCTGTCGAACGCGAGCGACGGGTTGACGATGATGCCCGCGGGCTTGCGGGGTCCGAGCGCGCAGGTCTCGTACACGATCGACACGCGCGCGGAGCTGGTGCCCAGGCGCAGCACGTCGAACGGTGCACCCCGGCGCAGGCGAGGTGCGATCACCGCGTCGAAGGTCGCGCCCGCGCCGTTCACCGCGCAGCTCAGCCCGCCCGTCCCGCTGGAGTGCCCGCCGCCCGCGATGAGGCTTGAGAGCCCCAGCAGCACGGCGGAGCGGTTCACCAGGTCGATGTTGCCGGAAGACGCCGCCAGCGGCCCGAGACTGATCGCGCTGGCGAGATTGTCGCCCTCACGCACCAGCGGCGTGTCCTTGTACGCGTCCCAGAAGAGGCGGTCGGAGGTGTTGGCGCGTCCACCCAGCGCCGCGCGGGTGCCCGTGCTCAGGAGCGCGCGGGGGTAGACGCCATTGCACTCGAGGACCAGCACCAGGCGCGCCGGCAACGCTGACGACTGGGCGTAGACGTCGTGGAAGTAGGGCGCGAAGAGGCCGGCGGCCATGCCCTTCAGGACGGTTCGTCGCGAGAACATGGCAGTCACTCTCCAGCCTGCGGCAAACGCCGCGTCTTCCAGGTGTCGCTGGTCATCAGCGTGGTCAGCATCTTGGAGAACGAGCCGTTGTTCTGATCATAGGCCTGCTCCATCTGCGTCAGCGTGCAGGCGTCGCTCGGGTTCTCCGGACGGCCCATGAAGTAGCGGAAGGCCTGTCGCACGAAGCAGCGTTTCACATGCCGCGACGTCGCCAGGCGCTCGCTCAACTCCACCGCGTCGCGCACCGGGCCGTCCAGCGCGGGGTCCGGCATCGACGTGAGCGTCGAGCTTCCGTCCGGCGTGGTCCAGCCTCCGCTGGTCGAGTGATCCCGCGTGCGCAGGAAGCCCGCGTGGTTGTAGATCTCGAAGGGCAGGCCGAGCGGCTCCATCAGGCGGTGACAGCCCTGACACTGCAATCCGGCGGTCGCCTCCTGCAGGCGGCGGCGCGCGTTCTTGTCGGCAGCGTGAGGGCCGACCTGGGCTGCCACCTGCACGCTGCTGAGCGGCGGGACGAAGCCGCACAGGAGGTTCTCGCGCACCCACTTGCCGCGGTGGACGATGGACGGATCGTCCTCGAAGTTGCCGCCGTGCGCGGCCAGCCACACCGGGTGGGTCAGCACGCCCGCGCGCTCGGTGTCCGGCAGCTTCTTCCAGCGGCCCGCGACGGTCGCCGGGAGGATCTCGCTGACGTTGTAGGGGTGCGAGAGGCCCTTATGCGAGTCGTACGCCGCGTTCTGCATGGAGGGCACGTAGAAGGTGCGCGTGGTGAGCAGGTTCGCCAGCACGTCCTGATCCTCGACGACCACCCGCGCGATCAGATCGTCGAACTGCTGGATGAAGGTCGGCTCCAGCGGATGGAAGTTGGTGAGCAGGTTGTCGTACGAGACCGAGCTGATGTAGCCGAGCCCCTCGAGTTCGAAGCGCGAGGTCGCCGCCGGGGACTCCTTGAACACCGCGGACACGTGCTCGTAGCCGAGCCACTCGCGGAAGAAGCCCGCGACGCCGTCACCCAGCCAGTACTGCCCGCGCTTGGAGCGCTGCTCCTCGTTGTAGTCCTGCACCAGATCGAAGCGCGGTGTCCCGTTCTGGTTGGCGTCGACGCCGCCCAGGTGCTTCTTGATCAGGCCGGTGGTCGTCGCATCCTGCGTGAGCGAGCCATCCTTCGCGGCAGTGGCCACGTCCGCCAGATGCCCCTCGAGGGGCGCGGAGTAGTACGGCCACACGAAGCTCGGCGTGGCCGAGGGCGCGCGCCCCCCAAGCGCGTAGGCCAGCTGCGAGCCCAGCTCGAGGCTGGTCAGTTCCACGCGACCGTTGGCCGGCACGCCGCCCATCTCGCGGCGGAACATGGCGCCGGTCATCATCCACGCGGCGTTGGAGATCCGCGTGATGGAGTCCGCGCGGTTTTGCGGGGAGTTGCTCGGCTCCTGCGCGATGACCGCGGTCGCGAAGGCGGTGAGGCGGGTGAGCTCATCCTCGGTGGGCGGGCGGAAGAAGACGCCGAACTCGAGCATCTGGCCCAGGTGGAAGCGCTTGCAGGTGTCGCTCGGGTTCGCGTCGTTGAACATGCAGCTGAAGCGGCTGTTGGTGTAGACACGCTCCATCCGGTTGCCGTCCGGGTAGTTCATCGTCCACGGCGAGGCGGCCGCGCCGACCACCGGCAGGAAGAGCTCCACCGTGGCCTCGTCCAGCGTCTCGTCCGTGGCCCAGGAGCTGTATTGCTCGAGGGCGCTGGGATCGAGCGGGTTGTCGTAGAAGCTGAACCCGGTCCAGCTGCGCTCGACCGAGCCACCGACGTTGCGGGTGAACTCGCGCCGGTTCATGCGGCGGATCCGCGTCGGCGCATCCGAGCGCACGCCTTCGGTGCAGGTGAAGAGCGCGGACTGATCGAGCAGGTTGGGTTCGGGCACGACGGTCACGGGCGGGCCGCCCGTGCCACTGCAGAGGGGCATCCCCTCCTTGATCCAGGTCTCGAGCGCGGTGCGCTCGGCTGCGCTCGCGCGCTCATGCGGGACTGGCGGCATCGGAGACGCGTCGTCGCGCATGCGGATGAGCGCGCGCTGGGCGTTGCTGAGCTTCCCATCCATCGCCGAGCTCACCCGCATGTCGTGCAGGGTGCGCAGCGGCATCGTCGCCCCCTGGGTCGGCAGCGCGCCGTGACAGCTGGCGCAGCGATTGGCGAGCACCGACTGCACCACGCACGCGGCGCCCAAGTTCCCGCCGGGCCCGCCAGGCTCACCTGGGTTGTTGGGGCCTCCGTTGTTGGTGTTTGGCTCGATGGTGCCCGTGCACGCAACGAGGCTCAACAGTCCGGCCAGCAGGAGGACGCGGTTCATTCGGCCAGACTGGCACGGATGGCGGGTGGGATGGCAAGCAGGCCCTGCCAAACGGGTTCTGACCTGCCTGGGCAATCTGTGGTGCCGCCGGTGGGGGCGCGCAGGTGCCCTGCTCAACAAGTCCATCGCGGACGGCCTGCGGTACGTGGCGGTGTGGAACTCGGCGTTCCTCCAGTCCCATGATTTGACGGAGGCCGTCTCCGCCTTCGCCGAGCGCCGTCCGCCCTGGTTCCAGGGGCGCTGACGCGCACGAAGGAATGAGCGTGGGCGTGAAGAAGCCCGCGCCCCTTCCTTGAAGGCCGCGCCGCTACGGCCGGCCGAAGTCCTGCACCCAAGGCGATGCTTCAGTCCTGGTCCTTCGGGCGGCGCACCGTGAAGGTGACGATGTTGTGATCCGAGCCGCCGGTCGGGCCCGCCTTGACGTTCGTGACCTGGCACCCGGCGGACATCGCGTAGTCGATCTTGCCGTGGCCGTGGGACTTCACACTGCCATGGGTGACCATGCCGGCCTGCTGGGCGATCCAGCTGGGTGACCACTTTCCCTTCGTCGATGCCGGCTCGTTCCAGTCGCCGCCGATGAGCAGCGCCTGATCAGGGTTCTTCTCAAGCTGCCGCTTCGCGAACGCGAGCAGCTTCTCGGAGAGCGACTTGTAGGTGCTCACCCGGTTCGGCGGCCCGACGGGCTTCCCGTCCTTCCAGTCGACCGAGGGCGGCTGGTGGGCCGAGACCACCTTCAGCCAGCCCGCGAGCTGGACCGCGGTGGCCGCCCGCGGAGGGGCATGGCCGCCGTTGATGGTGTTCCAGCCGCCGCCCTCGCCCTGGATGGACAGGGCCTGCTTCTCCATCAGGCTGTCCTTGACGAGGATGCCCGTCTCGCCCTTGTCCTTGGCTCCGGGGAAGGTCACCAGGTGGTAGCCGGGGATCTTCTCCAGGGCCTTGTGGTAGCCGTTGATCTCCTGGAGCTGGACGAAGTCCAGGTCGTTGTGCTTGGCGTACTTGCCCAGCCACTGCTGCACGTCCTTCGGATCGCGGTCGCGCTCGACGTTGTAGGTCGCGCCCTTGAGCTTCGACGGGGTCGCGCTCTCGTCGCCCTTGCCGCCAGGCTCGCTGGTCTGGGCGAGGGTGCCGCAGCCGCCGCTGGCGGTGGCGCCGGCATCCTTCAGCGGGGCGGCCACCCGCCCACCGACGCCCCCCTTCGGCTTCTGCTCCTTGGCGGTGTTGGCCTCGAAGCGGTCGTTGTTGGCGGCACCCTTGGGGGAACCGGGCGACTTCTGGCGCTCATCGGCTTTCTGAGCGCGGTGACCGCTGGAGCCGACATGGGGGCGGTGGGCGTGGGTTCGCATGATTTTCTCAATTCTCGCCTACCGAGAGCGGGAGTTGCTTCGGCCGCATTGGGGCGGCCGGGCTCGTCACGCCGCGTCAGGGCATGGGGCCGCGGGGCTGGCGGCGGACAGGGCCCGCCATCCCTGTCGTCCGTGAGCGGGATTACAGCCGGCACGCATCGTGCGAAGAGAAGGCCTGTTGAGGGTGGGGGCTGGAGCAGAGGTGCCGAAGAGGGACGCTGACGGGTGCCGCCGAGCTGTGCGCCTGGCCGGTGCAGAAGCCGTGCAGCCCTCATGGGGCACACGCCCGCTCAGGCCGCGCTCCCCTCAGGCGCGCGGCAGGGGGCTTGGGCAGCCGCCAACCTGCCCCGTGCGCAGGTGCGTGAGCTGGTGATGAAGGGACCTGAAGCCCTGCCCCTGGAGCTGCGCACGCGATTGCAACTGGACGCCCCCGTGCCCGAAGCCGAAGCAAAGGCGGTCCTGACGCGCCGGGACCCGAACGCGAAGGTGTTGAGCGTGGCGCTCCTGGAGGTGTCACCGGAGGCAGTGAAACCCCAGGAGTACGCGGCGCTCGTGGACACCGCGCCCCTGCCCTACGACTACGTCTGGTTCACCCCGGCGATGCCGGAGGACGACCCGTGCAAGGCGCTGCGGGAGCGCAAGACGCCGCCTGGACGGTAGCGCTCGCCGGGCGTTCTCATGCCCAGAAGGGCTTGAGGGGATTCAGGTCGAAGGAGGGAAAGAGGTGCACGGCGGTTGCAAATTCCTTGTCCAGCGGCATGAGCCCCGCGGACTTGATGGGGATGGACCCCAGCGGGGGGATGAGCGTGAACCGAAGGCTCATGGGATGCTTGCAGGCAACCCTGCACCGAGGCCCATCGCTCTGCACCACCAGCCCGGGCTTGATGCGGTGCAGCCCGAAGGCATCCATGTTGGTCCCGTGCACCTCTTCCAGGTCGATGACATACTTCTTGTCCAGGTATTCGACCTGACCCTTCTTGTTGACCGACATGTATCCCGACACCTTGGGACCACAATAGTAGATGTGATCCGTGGCCATCCCGAACGAGGGCATGAGGTAGACCTCCGGCCAGACACTCATGCTCTTCGTCGAAAGGAACTGCTTCATGTTCCCGATGTCGTTGCAGATCTCGACCCCGAACCGGGTCTCGAAGGATTCGAAGTAGCTGAGCAGGAAGGTGTCAGGG
>NZ_RAWB01000361.1 GCF_003612055.1 Corallococcus llansteffanensis | reverse complement strand
CGCCCGCCCTCAAGCCGGCGGTGACGGAGGAGGTGCTGGAGCTGTTTCGCCCGGACGTGGAGGCGCTGCGCGCCGGGGACCTGTCGTTCACCGAGGTGCTGGAGAACCGGCGCAGCCTGCGGGGCCGGGGCGCCGCGCCGCTCACGGTGCGGCAGCTGGGCGAGCTGCTGTTCCGCGCCGCGCGCGTGCGCGACGTGCGGGCCACGCGGGACGGCGACATCACGGACCGGCCCTACCCCAGCGCCGGAGCGGCGTACGCGCTGGAGCTGTACCCGCTCGTCGGCGAGTGCCAGGGGCTTGCCCCGGGCGTGTACCACTACGATCCGCTGGGCCACCGGCTGGAGCGCCTGAGCGGCCCCACGCCGGAGTTCCACGCGCTCCTGGACGAGGCCCGCGCGCCGGTGGAGCCCTTCGATCGGCCGGAGGTGCTGATGGTGGTGGCCGCGCGCGTGCCCCGGCTCGCGTGGAAGTACGAGACGCTGGCGTACTCGCTGGTGCTGCAGGACACCGGAGCGCTGGTGCAGACGCTCTACCTGGTGTCCACCGCGCTGGGCTTGCGGCCCTACGCGCTGGGGCGCAGCGACCCGGATCTCTTCCAGCGCGTGGCGGGCGTGGACGGCTTCGCGGAGGCGTCCGTAGGCGCCTTCGCGGTGTCCGGGGGAGAGCCGGCGGCCGACCCTCCCTGAAGCGGCCAGGCCCGGGGCCCGGACATGCGAGCCCCGGACGGCGTCAGCAGCAGGGGCTGCCGCAGCAGTGCGAGCGGTTGTAGGTGTCCGTGAGGCTGGACAGCGCGACCGCGTGGTCCGCCACGTTGTCCGGCTTCCTCGGCAGGGCCAGCTCCACGTCGGCGCTGGCGAGCTTCCAGTCGGGGGCGGCCGCCGGATCCTTCGCGGTGGAGGCGACGACCTTCAGGTGGATGCCGGCGGGCAGCTCGAAGTCGAACCGCTCCTTCAGCGCCTGCCGGGGGTTCTTCTGGAGGGCCTTCTCGAAGGCGGGCTCCTTCCACGACAGGGCGACGGCGCGCATCCAGACCGCCTGCCACTCGTTCACCGAGGCCTGGGCCCCCTGGCCCGGCGCGCGCGACTTGCGCGCCAGCGGGCGGGCCTTCGCGGGCGCGGGTGCGGCCTTCGACTCCGGCTTCTTCTTGCTCATGTCAGCTGTCTCCTCCCAGCGCCGCCAGCAGCGCGCGGGCCTCCACGACGGGCGGTGTCCCCAGCCCTTCGGTGAACGTACTGTAGATCGTCTGGAGCCGTTGCCGGGCTTCTTCCTGTCGGCCCGATGCCTGGAGCAACCGCGCCAGCGCGGTGACGGCCTGCAGCTCCGGCATCCGCGCGCCCTGCGCATGGGCCACCTCCGCGGCCTGCCGGAAGCACGCTTCCGCCGACAGGGCAGAGTTCCCGTCACGCTGGAGCAGCACCCGGCCTTTGACGCGGAGGAGCTTCGCCTCGTGGTAGCCCTCGCCCAGGGCCTGCGCGCGCTCCCGGCCGCGCTCCACCGAGGCGAGCGCCGCGTCCACGTGGCCCAGCTCCAGCTCCAGCTCCGCGAGGATGGCGTAGTACGCGGGCTGGTCCATCTCCGTGCCGAACGCCTCGCGCATCGCCACGCCCTGACGCGTCGCCGCCAGGTCCTTCGCCGCCCAGCCGCGCAGGATGCCCACGTAGGCGGACTGCTCCAGCAGGCCATGGCGGTGGGACAGCTCCGCGTGCTGGGAGATGAGCCGCTGCGCCTCCGCGCGGTCCCCGTGCTCCTGCGCCATGAGCAGCAGGTAGATGAACGACAGACCGATGCTGGTGCCGTGGTTCAGCTCGCGGCCCCACGCCACCGCGGCCTCGCCGTGCGCGCGGGCCTGATCCGCGAAGCCCAGCAGCCACAGCGCCCGGCACAGCACCACCTCGCCGCCCACGCGGGTGTCCTGCCCGTAGAGGATGCGGTGCATGCGGTGCGCGACGGGGTCGAACAGCGCGACGCACCGCTCCGCGCGCGCCTTCGCATCGCCCAGCCGGCCTTCCAGCAGCTCACAGTTGGAGAGGATGGTGAGCGCCACCGCCTCCTGGCCCGCGTCCCCGGAAGCCTGCGCCAGGGCCACCAGGCGGTCCAACAGCCCGCGCACCCGACGCTGGTCGCCCCCCAGGTGGTAGTAGATGGAGAGGACCCACAGCGTCGGGGCCGCGTAGGGGCTCTCCCCCACGGTGAAGAGCAGCTCCAGCGACCGCTCGGCCACGGTGCGCAGGTCCTGCGAGCGCCAGCCCTGGGTGGACATCAGCGCGGGCGCGAGCACCCCGTTGAGGCTCAGCTCCAGCTGTGCGCGCTCCAGCGGCTCCTCGATGGCGTCCAGCCAGGAGAGGCCCAGCCGGGCGAACAGGATGGCCTCCACGTAGGCGGAGCGGATGAGCGCGGCGAGGGCGGCCTTCTGCGCGTAGACGATGGCCTTGCGCTTGAGGTTCGCGCTCGCGTGGTGGTGCGCGAGCAGGTCCGGGCGCTCGTTCACCACCTCCGGGAAGTGCTCCTCCAGCGCCGCCGCCGTCTTCGCGTGCACCTGCTGCCGGTGCCGCTTGAGCATGGAGTCGTAGGCCGCGTCGCGCACCAGCGCGTGCTTGAAGAGGTACGCGGGGCCCTTGGGGCGGCGCTTGCGGTGCAGCAGGCCCGCGCCCACCAGCCGCTCCAGGTCGGCCTCCAGCGCCTCGGGCGTCAGCGGGCTGACGTGGCGGAGCAGGTCGTGCGACAGCTCACGCCCCAGCACCGAGGCGATCTGCGCCGTCTCCTTGCTCCGGCCCAGCCGGTCCAACCGGGCGACGAGCAGGTCGCGCAGCGTGCCGGGGACGGCGGGGCCCGCCTTGCCGGCGTCCAGCGCGAAGCGGCCCTCGCGCTCCACCAGCGCGCCGGACTCCAGCAGCGTGCGCACCAGCTCCTCGATGAAAAGCGGGATGCCGTCCGTGCGCGTGGCGATCTCCTCCAGCGCCTCGGGCGACAGCGGCCCCCCGGCCGCGGCGGTGGCCAGCCGCTCCACCTCCGCGCGCGCGAGGGCGCCCAGCTGCACCTGCATCACGGAGGACGAAGGCCACGGCGGCTCGAACTCCGGCCGCGCGCTGAACACCGCGAACAGGCGCTGCGACGGCACCTCCGCCACCAGCTCCTTCAAGAGCTCCAGCGTGGACGGGTCCGCCCAGTGCAGGTCCTCCAGCGCCAGCACCACCGGCTGCCGCTCCGCCATCGCGGCGAGGAACGCAAGCAGCGCGTGCCGCGTCAGCTCCCGGTGCTTCAGGGGCGGCACGTCCAGCGGAGCCCAGCGCTCCGGCGGCAGGGGAAGCGACAGCAGCGGGGCGAACAGCGGCATCGTCTCCGGCAGGTCGAAGCTGAAGCCGGACAGCAGCGCCTCCAGGCCCTTCAGCCGGCCCTCCGGCGACAGGTCGCGGTTCGGATCCACCAGCCGCGTGAGCAGGTCCACCACCGGGAAGTAGGCCTGGCTGGAGCTGTCCGCCGTGCAGCGGGCCTCCAGCCACGTGTGCGGATCCACGCCCAGCTTGTCGCCCAGCTCGCGGGTGAGGCGCGACTTGCCGATGCCCGGCTCGCCGGTGACGAGCACCGCCTGCCCCTGCCCCGCGCGCACCTGCTCCCAGCGCGACAGCAGCAGGTCCAGCTCCCGGGTGCGGCCCACCAGCGAGAGCGCGTCGTCCGCGCCGCTCCACGTCGCGTCCGCGCCCTGGAGCGCGAACGTCTCCAGGCCGGGAGGCAGCAGGTCGCTCACGGACGGGGACCCGGGCACCAGGGGGAAGTGCTTGCGCACGAGCTGCTGCGTGTCCCCGGTGACGAGGATGCCGCCCGAGGGCGCGGACGTGGAGAGCCGGAACGCCAGCTTCGGCGTGGTGCCCACCACGAAGCCCAGCCCGGACAGGGTCGGGTCCCGCTGCTCGCGCGACACCACGAGCCCCGTGTGCACGCCCACGCGGATCTCCACCCGCGTGCCGCGCTCGGCCTCGATGGCGCGGCCCCGGCGCTGCACCTCGGCCACCATGTCCAGCGCGGCTTGAGCGGCGCGGCGGGCGTCGTCCTCCCGCGCGGCCGGATAGCCGAAGTAGAAGAGGACGATGTCGCCCAGCGCGCTGGCGATGTGGCCGTTGTAGCGCCGGGCGATCTCGATGCAGACCTCCTGCTGGGCGCCCAGCACGTGATCCAGCTCCTCGATGTCCACCGGGCCCGGCGCCATCGCGGTGGCGGACAGCGTGCAGCACACCACGGTGAGCTGCCGGCGCTCCCCTTCCGCCCACCGCCGCGCGCGCGTGGACAGGGCGTTGGGCGTGCGGCTGCTCAGCTCCACCGTCGCCGTCTCGGCGTTGGGGGCCGCGGGCTGGATGCGCACGGGCGCGGGCCGGCGCGGCAGGTTGGACAGGTCCACCGCCTCCAGCTGGCGCAGCAGCACCTCCGCTGAGATGGTGCGCTGGGACGGGTCCTTCGCGGTGGCCTTCTGGAGCAGCTTGCCCACCGGGTGCGCGGCGATGCCCGCGGGGATGGCCACCGGCTCCGCGGAGAGCTGCTGGAAGATGACCTCCGCGACGGTGGCGCCCTCGAAGACGCGCTTGCCGGTGAGGCACTCCAGGAACACCAGGCCCCAGGCGTACAGGTCCGAGCGCGGCGTGGGCGGCTGGCCGCGGAGCTGCTCCGGCGCCGCGTACGACGGCGTGCCCAGCGACTCGTTGGTGGAGGTGATGCGCGGCTGCGGCTCCGCGCGCGTCAGCTCGTCCGTCACCGACCCGATGCCGAAGTCCAGCACCAGCGCGTTGCGGCGCGCGCCGGTGGGAACGACCATGATGTTCGCGGGCTTCAAGTCCCGGTGCACCACGTTCTGCGCGTGCGCGCACGCCAGCGCGTCCAGGAGCTGGAGCATCAGGTGGCGCACCTCCACCGGATCCAGCACGCCCTCCTCCGCGAGCACCTGCGCCAGGTTCTTGCCCGGGACGAACTCGAAGATGGAGTACACGGCGCCGCCCTGCGCCCGCCCGGAGTCGATGAGCCGCACGATGTTCGGGTGGTGCATCTGCGCGCACAGCTTCATCTCGCGCTCGAAGCGCGCGCTGCGCCGCTCCACCGACTCCGGCGTCGCGCCCTCCGTCAGCCGCAGCAGCTTCACCGCCACGCTCTGGCCGGTGGTCACCTGCCGGGCCTTGTAGACGCGGCCGAAGCCGCCCTCGCCCAGCTCGGACAGGAGTTCGTAGCGGCCCTGGAAGGCTTCCAGCAGGTTGGGATCCATTGGGTTCTTCATCGCGCTCCCCGAGCCTCAAACCGTTGTCGACCCTGCCTGGGCAGGGTGATGACGAACTCCGTGAACTCGCCCGGCACCGTCTCCATGCGGAAGGTGCCCTGGTGGCCCTGGACGATGATGTCATGGCTGAGTGACAGCCCCAGCCCCGTCCCCTGCCCCGGCGGCTTCGTCGTGAAGAACGGGTCGAAGATGCGCTGCGCGCTGTCGGCCGGAATGCCGGGGCCGTTGTCGCGCAGGCGCACCTCCACGGACTCCGGACGCGCCAGGGTGCGGACCTTGAGCACCGGCACGTACGCCGCCCCCTGGGCCGTCCACTTCTGACGCATGGCGTAGAGCGCGTTGTCCACGACGTTGATGATGACGCGCCCCACGTCCGCGCGGACCAGCTCCACGCGCTCCACGGAGGGGTCGTATTCCACGTCCAGCCGCACGGGCACCGGCTCACCGCGCACGCCGCCCTGGCCCAGGGCGAGGCTCTCCGCGACGAGCGCGTTCAGATCCACCGCCTCGCGCGGGCCCGGCGAGCGGCGCGCGTGCTGGAGCATGCCCTGGATGAGCGCGTCCGCGCGGCGGCCGTGCTCGTTGATCTTCTGCACGTTCGTGCGCAGGCAGGCGAGCGCCTCGTCCACGTCGCGCACGGACTCGGGGCCCAGCCGCTCGCGCTGCGGCTCCAGCACGCCGGCCAGGTCCTCCGTGAGCCCCACCGACAGGCCGGCGAAGTTGCTGATGAAGTTGAGCGGGTTTCGCAGCTCATGCGCCATGCCGCCCACCATCGACGCGAGCGAGGCGAGCTTCGCGTCCATGATGAGCTGCATGCGCTGCACCGTCTCCTCCTCGATGCGGCGGTAGAGCCGGGCGTTCTCCAGCGCGAGCGCCGCCTGCCCCGCGAACGCGACGAGGAAGTCCAGGTCGTCCTCGGAGAAGCGGTTGGGCGTGGAGAGGTTGTCCACGTACAGCACGCCAATGACTTCGTCGCGCGGCTTGAGCGGCACGCACATGGAGGCGCGGATGGAGTTGAAGATGATGGACTGCGCCGCGTCCAGGCGCGGATCATTCACCGCGTCGGAGAAGAGGGCCGCCACGCTGCGGCGCAGGACGAAGTCCACGATGTTCTGGCTGAAGATGGGCCCGCGCACGGCCGTGCCCTCCGCCGTCTTCGACACGCGCGGCTCCAGCTTCCCCGTCTTTTCATCCAGCAGCAGGATGACGCCCCGGTCCACGTGGAGGATCTGGAACGCGAGGTCCAGCACCTTGCCCAGCAGCGTGTCGAAGTCGTCCGTGACGGACAGCAGCTTCGCCACCTCCTGGAGGATGCGCAGCCGCTCCCTCGCGCGCGTCGCCGGGCTGGCGGACTCGGACGCGGACGGCTCCGGACCGGCGGCCGGGCCCGCCACCGCCTGCACCAGCGTCTTCAGCGGCACCCGGGTGAGCGCGCGCGTGAGCTGGGGACGGGGCTCGTCGGAGGCCCCGGGCGCGTCCCCGGGCTGGCCCGGCGCCACCGAGGAAGGGGCCTCGGGGGTGAGCAGGAAGACGAGCTCCCCCAGGGTCAGCGTGTCGCCAGGGCGCAGCTCCTTGCGGCGGATCTGCAAGCCGTTGACGAAGGTGCCGTTCTTGCTCTGCAGGTCGGTGACGAAGAAGCGCCCGTCGGAGGACTCGATGCGGGCGTGCTGACGCGACAGGCTGCGGTGCGGAATGCAGATGGCCTGGTCATCGGCGCGCCCGATGGTGAGCGGCACGTCTCCCAGCGGATAGGAGAGCTCATCCGCCTGGCCTGGGTTGTAGACGAGCATCGGCACGGCGGAACCCCCTCGGAGGCGGAAGCCTAGCCGAAAGCAGCCCGGCGCCGGAGCACCGACCCGTCCAATGCCGAAAGCGTGGGCCGGCCCGACAGCGCCAGGGCCAGCTCCAGCTCCTCGCGCAAGAGCGACAGCAGGTGGCCCACGCCCTCCTCGCCGCCCGCCGCGAGCCCCCAGTACACCGGGCGCCCCACCAGCACCGCCTTCGCTCCCAGCGCCAGCGCCTTGAGCACGTCCGTGCCCCGGCGGATGCCGCCGTCCACCAGCACCTCGCAGCGGCCACGCACCGCCGCCACCACCTCCGGCAGCGCCTCCAGCGGCGGAAGGGCCCCGTCCAGCTGCCGGCCGCCGTGGTTGGACACCACCAGCCCGTCCACGCCCGCCGCCACCGCGCGCTCCGCGTCCTCCGCCGTCAGGACGCCCTTGAGGAGCACCGGCAGCCGCGACACCGAGCGCACCCACGCGACGGCCTCCCACGTCAGCGCGGTGTCGAAGTCCCGCGACGCATGCGCCGCGATGCCCGACTCGCCCGGCGCGCGGGTGGCCAGCGCCTGGCTCACGTCCGCGTCGAAGTTGGCCGCGCGCACGTGGGCCGGCAGGCCGAAGCCGCTGCGCATGTCCCGCATCCGGCGGCCCAGCCGGGGCGTGTCCACCGTGAGCACCAGCGCGCGGTAGCCCGCGGCCTCCGCGCGGCGGATGAGCGCCGTCGTCACCGCGCGGTCGCGGAAGCAATACACCTGGAACCAGAGCGGCCCCGTCGCGGCCCGGGCCACGTCCTCCAGCGTGCGGCTGGCCATCGTGCTGACCGTCATCAGCCCGCCCAGCGCCCCGGCCGCGCGAGCGGTGGCCACCTCTCCCTCCAGATGCGCGAGGCACTGGTACGCCATGGGCGCCACCACCAGCGGGTGCGCAAGCATCGTGCCCAGCAGGCTCACGGAGGTGTCGCAGCGGGACACGTCCACCAGCACGTTGGGCCGCAGCCACCACGCGTCGAAGGCCTTGCGGGCGTCGCGCAGCGAGGACTCGTCGTCACTGCCGCCGTACACGTAGTCGAAGACGCCCGCGGGCAGCTTCGCGCGGGCCTGCTGCTCGTACTCGTCCAGGCACAGGGGACGCATGGGCCCTCAGCCCCGCGCGAGGACGCGGCCCAGCCGGGCCACGGCTTCCTCGATGACGGCGGGCTCGGCGTGGGAGAAGTTGAGGCGCAGCCCGTGCGACGCGCTCCGTCCACCCACCACGGAGAAGGCCTGTCCGGGAAGGAAGGCCACCTGGACCTCCTCCAGCGCGCGGCCGAGCAGCGCCGTGGTGTCCACGCGGTCGGGGAACTCCACCCAGACGAACATGCCGCACGCGGGCTTCGTCCACCGCGCGCCATGCGGGGCGAGGTGGCGCTCCAGCGCGGCGACGAGCGTGTCGCGGCGCTCGCGGTAGCCCGCGCGCAATTGCTCCAGGTGCGCCGGCAGCGCGCCGGACTCCAGGAACGCCAGCACCACGCGCTGGGCGAACGTCGTGGTGTCGATGTCGCTCGCCTCCTTCACCGTGGCGAGCCGGCCCACCATCGCCTCCGGCACCACCACCCAGCCCACCCGCAGCGCGGGCGCCAGCACCTTGGAGAAGGAGCCGACGTAGTACACCCACCGGTCCTCCAGCCCGCGCAGCGCCGGCAGCGTCCCGGGCTCGTACTGCAGGAGCCCGTACGCGTCGTCCTCGATGATGGGCAACTGGTGCTCGCGCGCCAGGGCCACCAGCCGCTGGCGCGACGCAAGCGGCATGCTCACGCCCAGCGGGTTGTGGCCGTCGCTCATCGTGTACAGCAGCGCGGGCCGCTCACCCTTCTCCAGAACCGCGCGCACCGCGTCCACGTCGATGCCCGTCTCCGGGTGCGTGGGCACCGTGAGCCGCTTCGGCTGGAACGGATCCAACACCTGCTGGAAGCCCGAATAGACGCGGTCCTCCAGGAGCACCGTGCCGCCCGGATCCAACAGCAGCCGCGTGAGCAGGCTCATCCCCTGCTGACCGCCCGCGGTGAGGAACACCTGCTCCGGCACGCACGTGACGCCGCGCAGGGCCATCAACGCCACCACCTGCCGGCGCAGCGGCTCCAGCGTGGGCCGGTACTGGAGCGCCAGGGGCTCCTCCGCCATCACCCGCGCGGCGGCGTCCGCGAGCCCCGCGGAGGGGAACAGCGACGGCGCGGGGAGCCCCAGCGCCAGCGAGAGGATGCCCGGCCGGTGGATGCGCTGGAGCATGTCCTGGATGGCGGACGGCTTCAGCTCCCGGGCCCACGCCGCGAGCGGCAGCGACACGGCCTCACCCCGGGCCGCGCTCACGCCTGGACCCGCGCGTAGTCACGCTCCACCGCCTCGAAGAGCGCGCGGATGTTGGCCCCCCCGAAGCCGCGCGCCTCCTGGCGCTGGATGGCCTCGAAGAACAGCGTCTGGCGGGGGTGCACGGAGCGGGTGAACGTCTGCAGCAGCGTCCCCCACTCGTCGCGGTCCACCAGGATGCCCAGCTCGCGCAGCGGGCCCATGTCGAAGGAGAGCGTGCCCAGCCGCGACTCCAGCCGCTCGTAGTACCGCGTGGGGATCTCCAGGAACGGCAGGTGCCGCTGCAGCTGGCGCACGCACCCGACGATGTCCGGCGTCAGCAGCGCCAGGTGCTGCACACCGGGGCCACCGTGCCGGCGGAGGAACTCGCCAATCTGGCCGGGGTTCTCCCGCGACAGCGGCTCCTGCAGCGGCAGCACGATGCCCGCCGACGGGCTCTGCACCACCTTGGAGTTCATCCCGCTGGCGTCCGTGTGGACGACCTCCTGGTGGGACTGCCGGAAGCCGAAGACGTGCTGGTAGAAGCGCACCGTCGCGTCCAGCGTGCCCGGCTCCAGGCAGATGGCCAGGTGGTCCAACCCGGAGAACAGCCCCGCGTCCAACGCGACGGGCGCTTCACACGCCACCAGCCCCGGAGGCAGGAACGTCCCGGGCGCCGCGTCGCTCTGGATGAGCGAGTGCACCACGTCACCCACCGCCGCCACGGTGGCCTGGAGCATGCGCCGGCCCACGCCGTCCTTCCCCGTCACCGGCTCGCGCAGCGGCTGGGCCCCACGCTGCGTGACGTGTCCGAACGCCGCCAGCGCGTCCTTCGTGCGCAGCGCGATGTCCCGGATGCCGTCGCCATGCCGCTCGACGAACACGGAGGCCGCGTCGTCCGCCGCCAGCCCCTGCGTCAGCAGCAGCCGCAGCGTCCCCTGCCGCAACAGGAC
>NZ_RAWB01000360.1 GCF_003612055.1 Corallococcus llansteffanensis | reverse complement strand
CCCCTCGTGCGTGACTGCATTCCCCTTCCCTGAGACAGCGCCGAGCCCACTGATGCACAGGCGTGCTGGGAAAGGAGAGGGGGAACTTCTACCTGAGGTGTGAGTGCTTGCGCTTCTGAGTCGACCCAACCCCCTTGGGAGTCAGGGGCGACCATGCCGCCAGGCCAGCTCAACGAACCACGGCCACGCATGATGAGGCGGTGATGCACGTCACTGCGGGGCCGCCCGAAACTGACCTCAATCGCCCTCCAGGGCGAGAGCCCCCACCTCCCCGTCCGGATTGGCCGGTTGACGGTCAACCAACCGGATAATCCGCCCGTGAGAGTGCGCCCCCAGCCCTGTGCCGAGCGACCCGTCAGGCAGTTCAGGGGCCCGCGGGCACGTCCCTGGCAAGTGCGCGGCGCGAAGCCTGCTCCTCGCGCCACACCACGAGCTTCGCCATGTCCACGGCAATCCCGCCGCACACCACGAGGAGTGGCCGCCGGTAGGGCGCCAGCACTTCGAGCCCCTGGTACGCAACCGCCAGTGCGGCGCCGCACGCCGGCTCGACGAGGATGCGCAGGTCATCAGCGAACTGCAGGCACGCATCGAGCGCCTGCGAATCGCTCACCGTCACGCTGTGGACCGGGTGGCGGCGCGTCCAGTCGAAGGCCGCCTGCGCCACGCGCTTGGCCCCCAGCGTGGTGGCGATGGAGGTAATGGCTGACAGGGTGACGAGCTTGCCGGCCTTCACCGCCGCATGCAGTGAAGCGGCACCCTCGGTTTCCACGGCGATGACCGGCACGTGCGCCAGCTTGTTGCGGTGCAGCCCCTCCAGCACCCCGCACATGAGCCCGCCGCCTCCCACCGCGCAGACCACCACGTCGAAACCATTCTCGGCCTGGGCCACCGCCTCGTCGATGAGTGTGGCGTTGCCGTCCCAGATGTCCGGGTGGTCGAACGGCGGCACGTACGCCGCTTCCCCAGCCCCGCAGCGGCGCAGGGCCTCCTCGTTGGCCTCGTCCCAGACGGTGCCGTGCACCACCACCACCGCGCCGAGCGCGGCAATCTGCCGCCGCACCGACTCGGGTGTCGACTGGGGGACCAGGATGGTGGTGGGTACGCCCAGGGCACGCCCGGCAACCGCCGCGGCGAAGCCGGCATTGCCTCCGGAGGGACAGATGAGCTGGCGCGCACCGGTCTCCACCGCCCGCTGACACATCCTTCCGATGCCGCGAAGCTTGAAGGAGCCGGAGGGCTGCAGGCTCTCCACCTTGAGGAGCACGGCCTTGCCGAGCGCAGCCGAGAGCGCGTCGTGCGGGAGCAGGGGTGTGGTGATGTGCAGAGGGCGCATGAGGGTGGAAGAACCTTAGCCCGGCTCGACCTCGGGTAGAGGGGACACCGCGTAGCGACCGATTGATAACGGGAGAGTCCTCCGAGGGTCGCGGTGTCGTCGCCCTTCTCGGGCCAGCTTGAGGCTCCGAACCCCCGGCGCGTGAATGCATAGACATGGCGATCCGCCGTGAACTCCGGTGCCAGGTCATCGAACACGTGGCCGGAGCAGCCGAGGCCCGCCAGGAACACGAGCTCGACGCCTTCAGCCACGGTGACCCGCGCTTCGGACAAAACTCAATGAGACGTCAGCCCTCCGCGTGCTCCGCCTGCGAGGGCTCGCGGCAGACCCACTCCGCGCCCTCCTCGGAGTCCTGCGTCACGGCGGCGGACGACTCCTCGGGCACGGACGACTCCTCGGGTGCGGATGACTCCTCGGACGCCAAGCCGGGCGCGCAGATGGCGTCCGGGTACTGCCACCCGTAGGACGCCACCCACACACCGCAGGTGGTGCGCTGGGCGGTCCAGGGCTTCGTACAATAAGTAGAGCACGGGGCAATCGTGCCGCCTTCATGCACAATACAGGTCTGGTCACAGTCGGGAAACAGGGCCAGCGCGGGCGCGGGCACGAGGGAAAGGACCGCCGAGACAGTCAGCAAGGACTTCATCATCAGCTTGCGCATGTATGTGCTCCGTCTGAGGAAAAGTGCATGACACGTGTGAACGGTACCGCCAAATCCACTGAGCCGACGCGGCCGGAAAGGATGCAAAAGAATCTGCAGGCATGGTCACAGGCCTCGCGGACCAGACAAGACCTACGGGCCCTTGCTTGGAGAGACAGGGCTCTGCGGGGCTGCATACGACTGGTTCCGCAGCAGCCCGGCCCCGGCGCTCACGTCCGCCCGCCGTACCGTGCAGCGCTCCCCCTCGCCCAGGTCGGCCACCGCGCCAGTCTGGAACCGCTGGGGACACTCCTGGAGGATCGTCTCCAGCGCACGGCCGTCGCGGGTGCGAGCAATGCAGGTGGCCCCGTCCGGTGCCCAGGCCGCCTCGAAGGTGGCCTTCGCGGGATCCCACTCCCTTGAGGCCGTGACCGTCCGCTCCAGCACGCCGAGACGATCATAGATGTCGATGGTGGTGTCCTGGTGCGTGTGGCTTCTGCCGTTGCCACAGTAGTCCGCGCGCGCCATGCGGGTGCAGGCCTGATGCAGGTCGGCCATCGATTGCCCGTCGCGAGAGGCCCAGGGCTTGTATCCCCAGAGGATGCACTTGGTGATGGCGCCGTTCTGACAGGCGAAGGTGAACTTGCCCGGGACGGATTGCTGGGCACCGCTGACATCCCAGACGCTGCTGACCGCGAGGGCTCGGGGGTCGGGCACCCGGTCCACGGCGACGCAGGGGTTCTCCCATTCCTGGGCCAGCTCATTCCACGCTTCGATGCGGTAGAAGACCATCCCAGGATCCTCGGCGGAGGGCTCGGCGCCGCAGATGGCCACTTCCACGGGCTTGCCGTCGCTTGCGCTGCCCTGGAGCACGGCGCCTACGACACCGCTGATGGCGGTTCCTGACTGCGGGGAGGGAAACGCCACCAGGTGTCCGCCCTCGATTCGCAGTGCCTTCACCCCATTCTCCGCCCGCAGCAGGGGCGCGAGGTCGGCCGAGACGAGCACGCTGCTGTGCTCCCCGTAGGCCTTCTCGGTGTTCCAGTCACGACGGGTGCCCCACAGCATCGTTCCCTGGGGTCTGGCGATGCGCTGGGCGGACTGGGATTGGCACCGGCGCGCGTAGCGTTCAGCGTCGGACACCCCGCCTGCGGGCATGACGACACCGGGCTTCGGGGAGACCGGAACTCCGGCTTGCGCAAGCGCTGGCAATTGAAGGAGCAGGCAGGCAATCCAATACTTCTTCATCACATTCTCTCCGATGTTCGAAAAAGACCGCAGCAGGGGCCTACTGTTGGAGAGAGCCCGTGAGCTGGAGAGTCATGCACGGAGTCAGCGGGATGCCTGTCAGGAGGCAAGCGAGCGCAGAGGCGCATCCTGGCCCATGGCAATGAGTTGAGCGAGCCGGCGACGTCGGGATGGTTCTTGCCGAAGGCCGCCTCCCGGATGGCGAGCGCGCGCACATAGAGCGGCTCGGCGCGGCCATACAGCCCCCGCTCCTGCTCCTCGGAGAGGAGGAGCGCCGTGGCATAGGCCTTCTGCGCCTCCTGGAGCCGAGCCTCCAGGTGATTCCCTCGGGTCGGCCCCCCTGCGGCACAGCCGAGGACCATCACCACCATCATCCACCCGAAAATCCGCGGCACGTCTCCCCCTGGGCTTCAAAGAGTGGCCAACGAATATGGCCTCCTCCCTACCAGGAGCCGGGGACCCGAAAAATCATGCAGAACCCTCTGCGATTCCTACGCAGAGGGCGAGCAGCAACGACGGTCTCCAGCGTGATTTCGGGACGGTAGGCTTGCGACCGGAAAGCCCAGCGGAGCAAGGTCAGACCGACTTCGCGGCCAGCTCCTTCGCCGCCTCGACGAAGAGGCGCAGCGGCCCGGAGCGCTGCGCGCGGCTGGGGAAGTAGAGGAAGAAGCCGGGAACGGAGGGCGCGTAGGCTTCGAGCACCACCTTCAGCCGCCCGGTGCGCAGTTGCTCCTGCACCGCCGGCTCGAGGGTGTACATGAGCCCGGCGCCTGACTCGGCCAGGGATAGCATCACCCGGTCATCGTTGGAGACGGCGCCCCCGCGCACCGGCACCCGCCACGTCTTGCGGCCCCGCTCCAGCTCCCACGCGTAGAGCGTCCCCGTCGACTGTGAGCGGAAGCTGATGCACTCGTGGCGCAGCAGGTCCTCGGGCTTCTGGGGCGTGCCGTGGCGCTCGAGGTAGCCTGGAGCGCCGACCACCACGAAGCGGAAGCCACCGGTGAGCCGGACATGCACCATGTCGCGCTCGATGGCCTCGCTGAGGCGCACGCCCGCGTCGTAGCCCTCCGCCACGATGTCCACGAAGCGGTCTTCGACGACGACCTCCACCTCTACCCGGGGATAGCGCTCGCGGAACGTGGGCAGTACCGGGTTGATGACGAAGGGCACCGCCATCGCTGGGGCCGAGAGCCGCAGCCGGCCCACCGCCTCACCCGGCTGCGCGGACACGCCCCCAAGGGCCGCGAGCACCTGGCTGAACCCCGGGCCGGCTTCCTCCACGAGGCGCCTTCCCGCATCCGTCAGCGCCACGCTGCGCGTCGTGCGAGCGAGCAGTACGACGCTCAACTGCTCCTCGAGCTGGCGGATGGCGTAGCTCACCGCAGGCGCGGAGACGCCCAGCTCACGTGCCGCACCGCTGAAGCTGCGCAGTCGTGCCACGACGAGGAACACCTGGAGTTGCGGAAGAAGAGCGGTCTTCATGGCGAGAGCCCGTGCAAAGCCTGTCGGTTGGCCACCTGCCCGGACGCCGTGCTCCGAGTGGCAGCCTCCCATTCATAAAGACCCTTTAACAGCCCATTCGCTGGCCGTCGTCTAGTCCTGAGCGTGCCCGGGGCGTATCTCTTCTCTCGTCGAAGCAAATCACTCGCCCTCCCGCGCGGCATTTCGCCGCCGCATGGGACGAGCCGGAGAGTTCCCATGAGCAAGGTTTTCTTCATCACCGGCGCCAGCCGAGGCATGGGCGTCGACATCGCCCGTGCCGCCCTCGCAGCCGGCCACCAGGTTGTCGCCACCGGCCGCCGTCCCGAAGTCGTCGAGCAGGCAGTCGGCGCTCACAGGAATCTGCTGGCGACCCGGCTGGACGTGACCAGGCCCGCCGACGCCGAGGCCGCCGTCGCGGCCGCCGTGGAGCGGTTCGGCCGCATCGACGTCCTCATCAACAACGCCGCCACCTTCCAGGCGGGCTACTTCGAGGAGATCAGCCCGGAGCAGTTCCGTGCGCAGATGGAAACGAACCTGTTCGGCCCGCTGAACGTCACCCGCGCGGTCCTCCCGGTGATGCGCAGGCAGCGCGCAGGGCACGTCGTCACCATCTCCTCGGTGGCCGGCCTGATGGGGCAGGAGTTCTGCGCCGCCTACGCCGCCTCGAAGTTCGGCCTCGAGGGCTGGATGGAGTCACTGCGCTTCGACGTGGCGCCGTACGGCATCCGCACCATGCTCGTCGAGCCGGGCTTCTTCCGCACCGAGCTGTTGGAGGAGGCCTCGACGATGTGGCCCAAGCTGTCACTTCCCGACTACGCCGAGCGGACGGCACGGACGACTGCCGCCTGGAAGAGCATGAACGGCAAGCAGGCGGGTGACCCGGCCAAACTCGCGAAGGCGCTGCTCGCGGTCATCGAGCAGCCCGAGCCGCCGCTGCGCTGGGTGGCCGGTGCCGATGCAGTCGCCGCCGTCGAGGGGAAGGCGAAGGAGTTGCTGGGGCAGGTCGACGCCCACCGCGCCCTGTCGAGCTCCCTGGCCCACGTTGCCGCAGCTGACCTTCGCCGCTCCGAAGCCCGCGACGGCCTCGATCGTGAAGGATGACGCCTCTGACCAGACAAGGGACGGCTCATGTTGTGATTCGCCGCCTCCGCTGTTTTCATGATGCCCCTGGTGACTGGGACGGGATGAATCTCCCCCCTGTTGCCGTCGCCGGCCGGGCAGCAGTCTTCCAATCCATCGTTCGGACGAGGTCATCCATGCATCGAGGTTCCTGCTTGTGCGGCGCAGTTCGCTTCACCGTCGAAGGCGAGCTGCGCGGCCCTGACGCCTGCCACTGCGGCAAGTGTCGCAAGCACTCGGGCCATTACTTCGTCTCGACCGACGTGCCGCGCTCAGCAGTCACGATCGAGGGCAAAGACAAGATCAGCTGGTTCCAGTCGTCCGAGAAGGCGCGTCGCGGCTTCTGCTCCGTCTGCGGCTCGTCGCTGTTCTGGGATCCGCTCCAGCGCGATTGGATCGGAATCGCGATGGGCGCCTTCGACACCCCCACCCACACCCGCGTGGCGGTCCACGTCTACATGGCCGACAAGGGCGATTATTACGACGTCGCGGACGGGGTGCCGCAGTTCGACACGATCCCGCCCAAGCCGCACTGAGGACGCATTTGACGCCCCAGCCCGTCACTGCCGCGGACGGCTGGGGCGCTTCATCAGGCCTGACTACTGGATGCCCATCGTGGAGCGCGGGATGCCCCAGACCCAGGGCGCCAGCACAATCGAGGAGGAACCCACGGTCTGCATCTTCTTGGAGGCTCCCTCGGTAATGCCCCAGACCATCCCGTCCGTCGTGACCGCGACCCCCTCGCCATTCGTGGCGAGCGCGTTGGCGAGGCTCGGGGCGACGGTCGTGGAGGTGGACGGGCAGAAGTTGTTCAGCGCGGACGGGTTGCTCTCTCCTCCGGAGAAGTGGAGCACGAAGCACGGATTCCCCGCGGTATTGCCTGGGTGATAGACCGCGCCTCCCTGCAATTGATAGTCATAGCCGCCCTGGGTGTACGGCGCTGCGGGGATCGCCCAGGTCACCTCCGGGGTGCTGTCCGGCAGCGAGCCATCGGCGTTCAGGTTGAACCCATTGATGACCCTGGCCCCGCTGGTGAAGCAATACAGCCGGTTGGCGATCGAGTCGTAGGAGATGCTGGCACCCCCGCAGAGGCTGGTGTTGCTGCTGACGAGCTTGAGATCCTCGATGGCAGGACGGCCCGTCACGGGGTCGGCGGGGTGCCAGGTGGTCCGAGGCGCCGTGAGGTCGAAGCGAAGCAGGCCTCCGATCCCCGTGGTTTCGTTCCTGAGTGAATTGACATACAGGATGTTGCCCACCCGGACGACACTGCCCGGGTGGACGCCACTCAGCTCCGCTCCGGTTGCGCTCACGAGGCGGTAGGTCCTCCGGATGGAGGGAGCACAGATCCCGGTGGCGCAGCCGGCGATGTTGACCTCGGGGACGATGACCATTCCCTCCGTCAGGTCCGGGTCCGGCTCGTAGTGCCCCACCATGTACATCGTGTCGTTCGGGGTGGTGGTCGTGCCAATGGACACGCCTTGATACACGAAGCCGTCGTTCAGGTACGGAAGCGAGATGCGCCGGGTGACCTTGGTCCGCATGTCATCGAACTGCGGGAAGTTGTTGCCTCCCTGCGGCTCGTTGATGGCATCCGCCATCCTCCGGTACTTCGAGCGGTAGGTTCCGGTGCGCGTATCCGTGACCGACGGCGTGTAGTCGAAGTACGAGGGCAGCCCCGCGTACCAGCCTCCGTCGTTGAGCTGGGAGAAGAGGTAGCTCCTCGACCACAGGGGATAGTTGAGGACCTCCGCCGTCGCGATGCGGCCGACGAAGTACTCCCCCACCGGGCCCCGGGTGCTGCCAGTGCCATCACATTCGGCCGCGACACAGCCGGGTTGCCCGCTGTTCTTTACGGTCTGGGCCCCCGGAATCGGGGAGACGTCGATGCGCTCCTGGCCATCAATGTAGATGCGCGCATGGCTGCTGGACGGCGTGCCGCTGTTGATGGTGACCGCAGCGACGACGTAGTGCCAGTTGGTGTTGATGGGATAGCCCGTGGCCGTGACGGACTGATACCCGGTGCCGTCATGCCACTGCACCTGCATGCGACCATCCATGATGTCGAGCGCGATTCCGCCGCCCCCCTGGTCCGAGTAGATCGTCCGCCGGCCGGTCAGCGAAGCCGTGTCCGGCTTGAAATGAGCAATGATGGTGAAGCCGGTGGCGGACTGCACGGGGGCCGTGGCAGTGGCCTTGTAGGCGCCCGCGGTGAAGGGGCGATACGTGAGGTTCATGAACTCGGTGTTGCCGGAGCCTCCCCGGGCAATGGTCGCGGCGGCGCCCACGGAGCCCGTGATGACACCGTCGCTCGCGCCCGTGCCTGAAGCTCGGTAGCGGAACACCAGCTGCGGGTCGGGCCCCTCGTACAGGCTGGATTGAGCCGTCCCGAGCTCCGCGGGGGGGAGGTCCACGGGGGATGAGCCTTCCGGACCACATCCCGCCAGGCTGCCTGCGACAGCCAGCAAGGCCGCCGGTCCCCAGAAACCCTTCAAGTATCCTGAACGCACGATGTTCCCGCTCCTCTCGAGGTGGAGGTCACGGCGGGCAGTCCGCCATGACTCGGCGGGGATTTATCAAATTCTGGAAAAATGATCTAACAGGTAATTCAGTTATTTCACGATGCGACAGCTTCACGGTTCCACTGGCCAGCAGTGGTGTGTCAATCACTGGCGCTTTCAAACCGCTGCAACGCATCTGTGGTTGAGGCTGGATTCTGCCTGCCGCAGGGTAGTGTCCTGTTCGCACCTGTATCTGTCTGATCTGCACGGCGGCAACGGCGCAACTCCTTTCGGCCAGACGCGGTTCCTCGGGTATCCTGCAGCCCCGATTGTGCCCCGTTGAAAGGAATCCAGATGACGCCGGAGTCCCTCCTTCCCGACGCCTCCGCCTCTTTCTGGCAGAAGCAGCTCAGCGGTGCTCCGGCGCTCCTGGAGTTGCCGACGGATCGTCCCAGGCCTCCGGCGCAGCGACTCCAGCGCGGCTCCTTCCAGGGTGGGCTCTCCGCTCCGCTCTCGACGGCCCTGGAGACGCTGGCCCAGCGGGAAGCGGTACCGCTCTTCGTGCCGCTGCTCGCGGGCTTCAGCGCACTGCTCCACCGGTACTCCCTGCAGGATGACCTGGTCGTGGGCACTTCGGCGGAAGGCGGGATCCTCGCGCTGCGCCAGGACCTCTCCGACAACCCCCGGTTCGTGGACGTGATGGCGCGTGTCCAGTCGCTCCATCAGATGGCGGTCCCCCACCGCATGTCCTCGTTCGAGAAGCTCGCGGTGCCGCAGGGCTTCAGCCATGCGCCGGTGTTCCAGGTGATGTTCGTCTTCGCACCGCTGGAGGAACGGCCCGCCGAGGCAGTCCGCGCCCGCTGCGATCTGGTCCTCAGCGTGTCGAGGTCTCCGGAAGGCTGGCGCACGACCTTCGAGTACGACGCCGACCTCTTCGACGCCGATCGCATCCAGCGCATGGCCTCCCACTTCCAGACGCTCCTGGAGGCCGCCGTCGCGCAGCCGTCACGCTCCATCGCCTCCCTGCCCCTGCTTCCCGCGGCCGAGCTGCACCGAGTCCTGCGCGAATGGAATGACGCCGCTGTCGACTTCCCCCGTGACCTCTGCATCCACGAGCGCTTCGCCCTCCAGGCCGCCCGCACGCCCGACGCTCCTGCTGTCACCTATCGCTCCCGCACCCTCTCGTACCGTCAGCTCGATGAGCGCTCCAACCAGCTCGCCTGGCACCTGCGCTCACTCGGCGTGGGGCCCGAGGCCCTCGTGGGACTCTGCGTCGACCGCTCCATTGACCTCGTCGTTGGCATGCTCGCCATCCTCAAGGCCGGCGGGGCCTACCTGTGCCTCGACGCCTCCCATCCCTCGGAGCGCCTGGCCTTCATGCTCCAGGATGCGCGCGTCAACGTCCTGCTCGCCCACCAGAGCAAGCTGGAGCGTCTGCCTCCCTTCGGCGGCACCACCCTCTGCCTCGATTCGGACGCTGCCGCCGAGCTGTTGAGGCAACAGCCCACCGACGGGCTGCCGCGGACCGCTGGGCCGGAGAATCTGGCCTACGTCATCTTCACCTCGGGCTCGACGGGCAGGCCCAAGGGCAGCGCCATCCTCCACCGGGGGGTCCTCGCGCTCGCGTTCGACCCGCTGCTGCACGCCTTCTCCGCTTCCGACCGCGTCGCCCAGGCCTCCAACGTCTCCTTCGACCCGAGCACCTTCGAGATCTGGGGGGCCCTGCTCCACGGCGCGCATCTCATCGGCATCACCGCCAGTCCTGCCCACTCGCCCCACGAGTTCGTGGCCCAGGTCCAGGACGGCCGCGTCTCCGTGATGTTCGTCACCACGGCGGTGCTTCACCTGCTCGCACGCCAGGTGCCCGCTGCCTTCAAGGGACTGAAGATGCTCGTCCTTGGCGGGGAGGCCGCGGACCCGCTTGCTCTGCGCGAAGTCCTCCAGCACGGCCCGCCCCAGCGCCTCGTCAACGGCTACGGCCCCACCGAGTGCACCGTCTTCTCCTCCTTCCACCT
>NZ_RAWB01000035.1 GCF_003612055.1 Corallococcus llansteffanensis | reverse complement strand
GCGGGGCAGCGCTGCGCATCCAGGTTCGCGCCCGCGCCGATGAACAGCGTCCCCGTGCCCAGCCGGGCCGTCCCCGGCGCCACCGGCAGCGTGCGGTTCGTGGGCACGCCGTTGAGGTACTCGTTGAACACACCGGTGACGCCGTCCCAGGTATAGGCCAGGTGGCTCCACTGCCCCACGGGCAGGGCGGGGCTGACGCCCAGGCGCACCCGCTGGCCGTTGATCACCAGCGAGAACTGCACCTGGTTGCTGGCCTCGTAGATGATGTCCAGGCCGCCCTGCTTCTGCATCAGGTAGCGGTACGGGTTGCCGGTGGTGCACCCCTGCTGGATGTCCGCGTCCGGCCGCACCGCGAACTCCACCGACAGGCCCCGCACGAAGGCCCCCACGCCGGGCACCGTACCGGAGGCGTCCGTCAGGTTCACCGCGAGCGCGCTGCCCCCCGGCACCAGCAGCGCCTTGCCCTTGCCGTGCGGCTGCCACAGCGAGTCCGTGGGCGCCGAGCGCGTCACCGCGTTGCCCGGGGAGATGGACGCCGCACCCTGGAGCGTGCCGGTGAAGAAGCGCCCGGACAGGTCCGGCGTGCGCGTCAGGTCATACGCGCCCGCGCGGGTGACCAGCTCGTTCATCGGCAGGAAGAGCAGGTGGAAGGGATCCATCAGCTCGCCCAGGTCCACCTCGTTGTAGTCCGCCGTGTTGCTGCCGAAGAGCGCCAGCACGTCGTGCGTCTTCGTCACCGGCAGGTAGTGCGCCTCGTTGCTCTGGCCCTGCGGGAAGCTCTGCGATGGCAGCCGCTCCTGCTCGAAGTTCCACATCGGTCCGGAATAGAAGAGGTGCGCCAGGTCCAGGCGGTCCGTGTTGATGGCCCCGTCGATGTGGTACGCGGTCCAGTTCGTGTCCGCGCCCACCAGGCTCACCGCCTCGCGACGTGCGCCGTCGGTGTACGTCACGGCGATGTAGAGGAGGTTGCGCCCCTCGTGGTCCACCCAGGCGTACGCGCCTCGGACAAGGGCCCCGGAGGTCGTATCGCCGAAGTCCTCGCCCGTGGCCGCCTTCAGGCGCTTCCACGCGAGCGGGTAGCGCTTCACGCCCGGGTTCGCGTCATTGAACATCATCGACACCGGACGCGGGTTGCTCCAGCCCGTGGCCGCGCACGGCGTGGGGTTGTACGCGTACATCATGTGGTCGATGGCGCCGTTGTTCGCGGGCCCACCCTGGAAGATGAGCAGCCGGCCGTCGGACGTCATCGTCGGCTCGATGCCGAAGATGCCCGCGCCCGTCACCGTGGTCAGCGTCTCCAGCGCGCCAGTGCTGAAGGACGCGACCTCCGCCTGCGTCGTGAAGGGCTGCGACACCCGCACGTCCACCGTGCGCCGCCGGAAGCGGTTGGGCCCGTTGTACATCTGCGAGTCGAAGAGGAACGGCTGGTACACCGCCACGCCGCTCGCGAGCGCGTAGGGCTGCGCCGGGTTGGGGAAGCAGAACGCCAGCGCGTTCTCCCCGTTGTGCACGTCCACCGTCTTCCCCGCCGAGAAGGCCGTGGAGAACGACGGCCTGCCTGAAGCGTCGTACGTCACCGCCTCCGGACGGAACACCCGCGCAATCCAGGTGGTCGTCGTGGTCGCCGCGTCCTCGCGGATGTTGCCAATGAAGATGCGGCCATCCACCGTCGAGGAGTGACCGTTGGATCCGAACGGCGTCGCGATCCGCGTGTTCACCAGCGAAGGACGCCCCTCCGCGAGCACCGCCGAAGGCACCACCGCGAGCGCCGTTCCCAGCAGCGCCCCCAGGCTCCAGTTAAGTTTGTTTTGCATGGAAAATAGGATAATCGAACCTTCAGCACCTACCCAACCCCACGCCTGGAGTGCTCCGGGCCCGGGGTCCCCTTCGAGGATGACGATGGCAACGAGCGCGGTGAAGACGGTGGGAGTGTGGACGCTGGGGCTGCTGTGGGGGCTTACGGCCTGCGGCGGGTCTCCCGCGCCGGAGACCGCTGAAGCGGTGCAGCCCGAAGTGGTGAACACCCAGGCGCAGGCGGCCACGCAGGCACCGCTGGGCCAGACGGTGTGGCTCAAGGCGTGCGCGACGCAGAAGTTCGTGTCGGCGGATCGCAACCTCAGCACCACCGCGCCGCTGGTCGCCAACCGCGACAGCGCGCAGGGCTGGGAGCAGTTCCAGGTGGCGGACGCGGGCAACGACTTCATCTCCCTGCGCGTGAGCGAGACGGGCCTGTACGTGTCGGCCGACCCGAACGCGGGCGGACAGGTCACCGGGTTCCGCACGGCGGTGGGGGACTGGGAGCGCTTCACCTGGGTGCCCTTCCCGGACGGCACCGTGGGCCTGAAGGCGAAGAGCACCGGCCAGTTCGTGTCCGCGGACGCGAACCAGGCGGGCACCGCGCCGCTGTACGCCAACAAGGCCACCGCCGGCTGCTGGGAGGCCTTCTCCTTCGGCATCGTGGGCGGCGGCACGGACCGCTGGGTGCAGATCTGGAGCGACGAGTTCGACGGCACCACCGTCAACGCGTCCAACTGGGCGCCCAACACCGGCGTGCACGTGAACAACGAGCAGCAGCAGTACACGACGTCGAGCAGCAACATCTCCGTGAGCAACGGCACGCTGAAGCTCACCGCGCGCCTGCAGTCCGCCAATGGCTATCCGTTCACCTCCGGCCGGTTGGAGAGCGCGGGCAAGCGGGAGTTCAGCCACGGCCGCATCGAGGCGCGCATCAAGATGCCGGTGGGCGCGGGCCTGTGGCCGGCGTTCTGGATGCTCGGCAATGACATCGGGTCGGTGGGTTGGCCGGCCTGCGGCGAGCTCGACATCATGGAGAACGTCGGCTACGGCGACTGGACGTCGGGGGCGCTGCACGGCCCGGGCTACTCCGGCAACACGCCCATCAACGGCCGCTTCTACCCGGCCGGCGGCGTGAGCGCCTGGCACGTGTACCGCACCGAATATTCGACCACGGACATCAAGTGGTACATCGACGGGGCGCTCGTGAAGACGACGCCGCGCACCGAGGTCGAGCGCTACGGGCGGTGGGTCTACGACAAGCCGCTGTACATCATCCTCAACCTCGCGGTGGGCGGCGGCTACCCCTTCGGCATGAACGGCGCGACGACGCCCTATTACGGCGTGCCTCAGTCCACGGTGGACCTCATCCGCAACACGCCCCAGACGATGGAAGTGGACTGGGTGCGCGCCTATCAGTGGCGGTAGTCTCCGCGCATGCCGCCTCCGCCCCTCCTCCTGCTGGCTGACAGCTCCCCGCTGTTCTGGCGCGTGGAGGGGCGCCCCTTCCTGGACTTCGTGCGCGTGCACACCGGGGCGGACCTGCGCGTGCCGCCCGTGCGCGCGGCGTACCTGGGCGCGTCCAACGGCGACGAGCCGGCCTTCTACGAAATCTTCACCGCGGCCATGGAGGGCATCGGCATCACCCGCTGCCGGAGCATCCCGGCCGCGCCCTCCGCGCAGGACCTGGAGTGGCTGAAGGACGCGGACGTCATCCTGCTCGCGGGCGGCGACCCGCGCGTGGGCTGGGACGCGTTCCAGGCGCACGGGGTGGACGCCCTCCTGCGCGAGCGGCACGAGGCGGGCGCGGTGCTGATGGGCGTGTCCGCTGGCGCCATGCACCTGGGGCTGGGCGCGTGGTGCGAGGACCTTCCCGGCGAGGGTGAGCCCTTCCCCGTGCTGGGGCTCACGCCCTACCTCATCGGCGTGCATGAGCCGGCGGACTGGCCCGGACTCAAGCTCGCGGTGCGGCGGATGGGGTTGCCCACGCGGGGGCTCGGCATCCCGCATGGTGGCGGCGTGCTCCTCCACGCGGACGGCAGCGTGGAGCCCGTGCGCCAGCCCGTGGTGGACATGTCCCTGGACGTGGAGGGCCGGCTGCACGAGTCGCTGCTGCTGCCCCCCGCCGTGCCCTATCGCGGCGAGCCCCCGAACGAGCCCGTGGACCGACGGCGGCTCCAGTAGGCTTTGGCCTCATCTTCGAGGAACAGCGATGACATCGAGACCGAGCAGGAAGGTGGGAGCGTGGGCGCTGGTGTTGGGGCTGACGGCCTGCGCCGGAGCACCGGTCGCGGAGAAGCGCGCCGGGGATGACTGGGTCCAGGTGTGGAGCGATGAGTTCGACGGCGACAGCGTCGATGCCTCCAACTGGATCATCCAGACCGACGTGCACGTGAACGACGAGCAGCAGCAGTACACGACGTCGCCCGACAACGTGTCCGTGGGCGGCGGCACGCTGAAGCTCACCGCGCGCCTGCAGACCGCCAATGGCTACCCGTTCACGTCAGGGCGCGTGGAGAGCGCGGGCAAGCGGGAGTTCACCCATGGCCGCGTCGAGGCGCGCATCAAGCTGCCGGTGGGCATTGGCTTGTGGCCCGCGTTCTGGATGCTGGGCAGTGACATCCGCGCGGCGGGTTGGCCGGGGTGTGGCGAGCTCGACATCATGGAGAACGTCGGCTACGGCGATTGGATCTCCGTCGCGCTGCATGGCCCGGGCTACTCCGGCAACACGCCCATCAACGGTCGGTTCAACCCGCGCACGCCGGTGAGCGACTGGCACGAGTACCGCGTGGAGTCCTCGTCCACGGACATCAAGTGGTTCATCGATGGGGCGTTGGTGAAGACGACGACGCGCGCGGAGGTCGAGCGCCACGGCGCCTGGGCCTTCGACAAGCCGCTGTTCATCATCTTCAACTTCGCCGTGGGCGGGAGCTATCCGTCCGGCGTCAACGGCGCGAAGGAGCCGTACTTCGGCGTGCCGCAGGCCACCGCGGACCTCGTGCGCGACACGCCCCAGACGATGGAAGTGGACTGGGTGCGCGTCTCGCAGCGGCGGTAGTCCGCGCTCCGCCCTCCCCCCTCCGGGGTATGGAAAGCCTGGCCGCGTGCCTCCAAGTTGGCTCCTCTCCACGGAGGAACCAACATGACGGTCACGGTGGTGGTGGTGTCGGGGCCCATCGGCGCGGGGAAGACGACCCTCGCGCAACGGCTCGCGCAGCGGTTCGGCGCGCTTGTGCTCAGCACCCGGGACTTCCTCCGGGAACGCTTCCCGACCGAAGGCCAGGGCCGGCGCCCGCTCCAGGAGCTGGGCGCGGCGCTGGATGAGGACACGAAGGGACGCTGGATGGCGGACGACGTCGCCGCCGCGATCCAGTCGCGCGAGCCCCGCTCCCTTCTCGTGGTGGTGGATGCCGCGCGCATCGCGCCGCAGGTGGAGTGGCTGCGCAAGAGTCCACGCACCCGGGTCCTGCACGTGCACCTGCATGCACCGGAGGCGGAGCTGGCGAAGCGCTACGCGCACCGGCGTGCGGGCGCGGAGAAGGACACGGAGCTCATCACGTTCGAAGAAGCCCGTGCGCACCCCACCGAACGCGCGGTGGATCAACTCGCGGCACCCGCCGAGCTTGTCCTGGACACGCAGCAGACCCCGCCCGACGCGGTGCTGGTGCGGGTGGCCAGCCGGCTGGGGCTGTTCGGGCGTCCGGATGCGCGACTGGTGGACGTGCTCATCGGGGGGCAGTACGGCAGCGAGGGCAAGGGCCACATCGCGGCGCACCTCGCGCCCGCTTACGACGTCCTCGTCCGGGTGGGCGGGCCGAACGCGGGACACCGCGTGTACGCGGAGGACGGCGTCTACACCTTCCACCAGCTTCCCTCCGGAACCCGGGTGGCGAAGGGCGCGCAGGTGGTGCTGGGGCCTGGGACGACCCTGTCCCTGGAGCGGTTGCGCAAGGAGCTGGAGGACTGTGAGCTGCGCGAGGGGCGGCTCTTCATCGACCCGCAGGCGGTCATCATCGAGGAGGCGGACCTCCTCATGGAGGGCGCGTCCCTGAAGCAGCAGATCGGCTCGACGGCGCAGGGCGTGGGCTCCGCCACCTCAAGGAAGGTGCTCCGGACCGCGGCCACCCCCGCGGTGCGCCTCGCGAAGGACGTGGCAACACTCCACTCCTTCCTGCGGCCCACCGTGGAGGTGCTGGACGATGCCTTCAGCCGGGGACACCACGTGCTCCTCGAAGGCACCCAGGGCATGGGACTCAGCCTGCACCACGGCGACTATCCCCACGTCACCTCGCGCGACACGACCGCGAGCGGGTGTCTGGCGGAGGCCGGCATCCCGCCGGGCCGGGTGCGCCGGACGCTCATGGTCTGCCGCACCCATCCCATCCGCGTGCAGAGCCCTGAGGGCGCCACGTCCGGACCCATGGTGAATGAAATCACCTGGGAGGAGGTGTCGCGCCGCTCGGGACATCCGCTGGGGGACCTGCAGAAGACCGAGCGGACCTCCACGACGAACCGTCCCCGGCGCGTCGCCGAGTTCGACTGGGTGCTGCTGCGCAAGGCCGCGTCGCTCAACGCGCCCACCGACATCGCGCTCACGTTCGTGGACTACCTGTCCGCGAACAACTGGGCGGCCCGCCGCTACGAGCAGCTCAGCGAGGAGGCGCACCGCTACATCGAGGAGATCGAACGTGTCGCGGGCGCGCCCGTGTCGCTCATCTCCACGGGCTGCGAGGCCCGCAACATCATCGACCGGAGGACCTGGTGATGGGCATCACCGCGAAGGCGCTCGCCGAACGGTTTCCCCGGCTCTTCCACATGGCGGAAGCCGGCAGCTGGCCGAGCATCGAGCGACATGGCCTGTTGAGCACCTCCGCGCTGCTGGACCTCTTCGAGGTTCGCGGGAGGCCGCGCGAAGCACTCGAAGCCTGTCACCGTCCCGAGTCCGTGAGGCTTCAACACGCCCGTCACGGGTGGGCCGTCATCCGGGACCAGAAGCCCATGGATGACAAGGGGCTGTCGCGCTGTCTGGGAGGAGGCCTGACGCCCACGGCCTGGTATCGGCTCCTCAATGCCCAGGTGTTCTTCTGGCTGGACTCCCGCCGGCTCGACACGCTGCTGGAGGCACGCGCCTACCGGGACCGACGCCAGACGGTGCTCACCCTGGACACCGCCTGCCTGCTGTCCCGGTACGAAGCCCAGGTGCGCCTGTCCCCCATCAACAGCGGTGCCACGAAGCCCTTTCCTCAACCCCGCGGACCGGCCACCTTCCTGCCCCTGTCCACCTACCCCTTCGCGGAGTGGGACCAGAAGCGCAAACGCAAGGAGCCCGTCGTCGAGCTGACCGTGCAGCACTCCGTCCCGGCCCTGCAGGCGTGCGTGCTCCGCGTCGAGGAGCGGGGCGGAGGGCAACCGTCGCGGACCCTCTTCGAGCGGTGAAGGTCCGACAGTTCCCCACTCGCACGAATCTCCGAAACCGTTTCTGATTCCAGGGGTTGGTGTGTCCGTACTTGAGGACCTGTCCCCGTTTCCGGAGCCCGCGTGCCCCCACGACCTGTAACCCCGAGCCGCTGGCTGGTGCTCGGACTGCTGCTGGGGGTCGCGACCCCCGCCGGGGCCAAACCCCCCGGCCCCGGCACCTTCTGCGCCGAGTACCCCTCCGCGCCCGCGTGCCAGGGCACCCAGCCCGCCTGCACCTACTGCCACGTCGCCCCGCCCCAGCGGAACGCCTTCGGCACGGCGCTGGAGGCATCGCTCGCGCCCGGCAAGCCGCGTCCCCTCTCCGACGAGGACTTCGCGCTCGGGCTGCCCGCCGCGCTTCGCGCCATCGCCAATGAGGACACCGACGGCGACAAGGCCCCCAACCAGTTCGAGATCGAGCAGGGCTCCCTGCCCGGTGACGTCACCAGCGTCCCGCCCAGCGGCATCTGCGGCGGCGGGGAGAACCCCCAGTTCAAGGTCTGCCAGTACGACCCGCGCTTCGTTTACCGCCGGCTCTTGAGCGACTTCTGCGGCGTGTCCCCCACCTACGTGCAGGTCCAGACGTTCCTGGAGCTGGGCGGCGACGAGCCGAAGCGCGCCTTCATCGACCAGGAGCTGGACCGCTGCCTCAAGAGCGACTTCTGGCGCGGCAAGCACGGGCAGCTCTGGAAGGTCGCGCACCCGAAAATCCGCCCCGTCGGCTCCATCAAGTCCGGCGAGGACGCGGGCCAGATTCCCCTGGCCGACTACTACGACGACTACGCCCTCTTCGCCTGGTCCCAGACGGACGACCACGACGCGCGCGACGTGCTCACCGCGAAGTTCTTCGTGAAGCGCTCCGGCTCGAACCCCACCACGTACACGTCCGCCACCTCCACGTCCTCCCAGACGGTGGACGCGGCGCACCGCGCCGGCAACATGACGAGCGCGTGGACGCTCACCGCGTTCGTCATGTTCACCGCGCTGCCGCGCAACGCCGCCTCGCAGATGTACCGCGCGTACCTGGGCCTGGACATCGCGAAGCAGGAGGGCCTGCACAGCGTCGCCAGCGAGCCCCGCGACTACGACGCCAAGGGCGTGAAGGCCGAGCAGTGCGCGGCGTGCCACGCGACGCTCGACCCGCTGTCGTATCCGTACCGCAACTACAACGGCATCAGCGGTGCGCTGTCCAACCGCTACCTGCCCAACCGCCTGGAGCTGCTGTTCCCCAACGACGCGGCCACCCTGTCCCAGACGCCGGAGAAGGGCGTCATCCTGGGCCAGCCGGTGAACAACCTCCTGGAGTGGGCGCAGGTCGCCTCCAACAGCGACGCCTTCGCCATCTCCACCGTCACCGACTACTGGAAGCTGCTCATCGGCCACCCGCCCACGCCCGAGGAGAACGAGGAGTTCGTCCGCACGTGGCAGGCCTTCCGCACCACGCACGGCTACCGCGTGCAGAAGATGCTTCATGACCTCATCCTCACGGAGGCCTACGGTGCGCCCTGAACGCCTGCTGCTCGCCTGTTTCCTCCTCACGGGCTGCTCCGACAAGCCGCCCACCGCCATCGACCTGGGCCCCGGCGCCGGCCCCGGGGTGACTCCCGCCTACGACGGCGGCGTCGCGAAGTCCCAGAAGGGCAACCTGCGCTTCAAGGGCCCCGAGCGCCTCACCCTGGACCTGGCCCAGGCGCTGGAGTTGCCCGCGGCGGCCGTGTGCAACGAGCTGGGCCAGTACCCGTGCCTGGGCGTGCACGGCGTGTCCCTGGGCGGCGTGGATCCGTACCAGCACAGCGTCTACGAGACGGCCCCCGTGACGGGCGCCGCCACGCCGCTCGCGGTGGAGCGCACCGTGCTCTCCGCCTGCAACGCCCGCATCGCGCTGGACGTGAAGACGCCTGCCACCGCGGTGGTGTTCAAGGACGTCGCGCTCACGAACGGGAAGCTCAACGACGCCGCGAGCCCCGCGGTGGCCACGGCCCTGACCTCGCTGGTGCGGCGCGCGTGGCTGCGCGACCCGACCCAGGAGGAGCGCGACACGCTGGTGCAGCTGGCGCGCGACGTGGAGGCCACCGGCACGCCCAACCCGGGCATCGCCTGGATGCAGGCCTCGTGTCTCGCCGTCTTCTCTTCCGCCGAAGCCGTCTTCTACTGAGGAACCCCGTCCATGACCCTCAAACACACCGGTCGGCTGTCGCGTCGGGAGATGCTGCGGGCGCTGTCGCTCTGCGCGGCGGGCTCCGCCACCCTCGGTCCCCTCCTCTCCGGCTGCCGTGAATCACTGGAGACGCCCGAGGCCCTGGAGAAGCTGGGCCGCAAGCGCGACGCGCTCGACGGCAAGCCGAAGTTCCTCATCGTCATCGGGGCGGCGGGAGGCGCGTCCATCGTCGACAGCTTCCTCGCGGTGCGCCAGTCCGAGTCCTCCAACGCGGGCGCGCTCAACACCTTCCCGGACGCGCAGGTGCAGTCCGTCACGGGCAGCCCCTTCCGTGCGGTGAAGTACAACAACACGCGCCTGGGCAGCATCCCCATCCCGGTCAACACCGATCAGCTCGCGTTCGTGAAGAAGCACATGAACGAGATGCTGGTGGCCACCTCCGTGGGCACGTCGGTGAACCACGGCATCGCCCAGAAGCGCTCGCTCACGGGCAACGCCGCCTGGCGGGGCCGCACGCTCCAGGAGGCCGTCGCGCTCCAGTGGGGCGCCAGCATGCCCCTGCCCAACGTCAACATGGGCACTGGCGGTTACGCCGAGCGCGGCACCGACGACAGCCTGCCCCTGGCCTGCTTCGGGGAAACGGTGGTCAACCCGTCCCTGTGGCCCCTGGGCCTGGACGGCTCGCGCGGCATCGCCAACGCACCGTCGAAGGACGTCATCGCGCTGGCGCGCTCCACGCGCGACGCCCTGGACCGGAAGTCCATCTTCGGCCGCACCTTCCAGGACAGCGCGGCCCTCAAGCGCTGGAACGAGCAGCGCACCGTGCAGCAGCCGAAGCTGGAGGGCATGGACCTCATCACCCGGCTCAACATCCTGCCCAACGCGCCGCCGCAGATTCCCCTGGCGCAGTACGGGCTGGACAGCTCGCCGGACGGGGCGCGGCTGCGCGCCGCCTTCCCCGCGTTCTTCACCGACCCCGTGGAGGGACAGGCCGCGCTCGCGTTCCTGTTGCTCAAGTACCGGGTGTCGGTGTCGGTGACGCTCGGGCCCGACTTCAACGTCGCGGTGGGCGGCGCCAACGGCATCGCCAACCCGCCGCTCGCGTTCGACATCAGCCACAACGACCACCGGGGCGGCCAGGCCTTCATGTGGGCGCGCATCCTGGGCGCGGTGGACTCGCTCATCACCCTGCTCAAGGCGGAGCCGTTCGACGCGAGCACCGGCGAGTCCATGTGGGACCGCACGATGATCTACGTGGCCACGGAGTTCGGCCGCACCCGTCCCCGCCCCGCCAACGCCACGGAGTTCGGTTCGGGCCACGACCTGAACAACGGCTTCCTGCTGCTGTCCCCCATGGTGAAGGGCAACACCGTGCTGGGCGGCGTGGACCCCAACACCACGCTCACCTACGGCTTCGACGCGCGCACCGGAGTGGCCCAGCCGGGGAAGCTCACCTCCAACGAGCCGGACATCTACTCCGGCATCCTCACCGCGATGGGCGCGGACCTGGGCGGCAGCGGCCTGCCCGACGCGAGCGCCTTCAGGCGCGCCTGAGGGAGCTCCCCCGCCCCGGCAACTTCGCCCAGAGCACGGTGGCGTTGGGCCGGGCGGGCTCCGGGGTGATGCCCAGCTTCTTGAAGTCGCGGGAGTAGCGCGAGCCCTTGAGCACCACCGCGCGGCGCGCGACCCGCTGGGCCTCCTCCACCGTGTCGCGCGTCAGCGGCGCGTAGTCCGCGTGGCGGCGCAGGGTCTCGAACGCGACGGAGGACTTGCGCTCCTTCTCGAACATCGGATCGAAGAGCACCACGTCGAACGCGCCGTCCGGCAGCGTGCGCAGGTGTTCGGCCGCGTCCGCGTGCACCACCTCCACCGCGCAGGACGCGGGATGGCGCGGCAGGCCCTCCAGCCCATGGTGGACCAGGAGGTAGAGCGCGGGGCTCTTCTCCAGCGCAACGACACGGCCCGAAGGCCCCACCAGCCTCGCCGCCACCTGGGCATCCGCGCCCAGGCCCAGCGTGCAGTCCAGCACGCGCTCCCCTTCGCGCAGCTCCGCGATGCGCAGCAGCATGTCCTCCGGTACGCCCGCGTCCAGCTGCTTCACGCGCAGGTGCGCAAGCCCCGGAGAGAAGCGCAGCGACCCTTCGGCGTCCACCAACGACACGGCGGTGGACTCGAAGACGATGAGCGCGTCCGCGGTGTCGGTGAGCAGCTTCTTCAGGGGCAGCTTGTGGTGGCGCTCCACATACGGCACGCCCACGGCTTCCGCTGCCTCGCGTGCGTGCTGTGCGAGCGACGCGTCCACCCGGTCCGACGTGGTCACCACTAGCGCGTGGCGGGCAGCAGGCAGCGGGGGTTCGGACGAGGCGGTCATGAAGGCCAGGCAGCGTACCTCGTACCCGCAGGGTCGTGACCGCTCGCCTGTCAGGCTTCGCGGTGGGGTGCGGGTGATACGGCCAGGCCAGGTCCGCTACGTGAGCGCTTCGGCTGAGGCCACAGCAGGCTGACGAAGGTGTCCAGCGCGGGCCCGCCATCGGGAGGCCTCAGCGGAGCGCTTCGGCGAAGGCCACAGCAGGCTGACGAAGGTGTCCGGCGCGGGCCCGCCATCGGGCGACCTCAGCGGGAGCGCTTCAGCTTCGACCACATCAGGCCGACGAAGGTGTCCGGCGCGGACTCGCCATCGGGAGGCCTCAGCAGGAGCGCTTCGGCTGAGGCCACATCAGGCCGACGAAAGTGTCCGGCGCGGGCTCGCCATCGGGAGGCCTCAGCGGGAGCGCTTCAGCTTCGACCACATCAGGCCGACGAAGGTGTCCGGTGCGGGCTCTGCGGTCATCAACTCCGCGTCCTCGTGGCCGCGCACGGGCGGCGGCAGGGCCCTGGGAGGCACGGGCAGCGGCAGGGGCTCCGACCAGTTGAGTCCCTGGGCGTGGCGCTCCATCACCTCCGCGAACGAGCGCCGAGGGGTGCTGTTGGCGGAGATGGCCGCGGCGCCCTCCACCCGCTGGAGGGCCCGGATGCGCAGGACGACGCTGGCGCCCTCGGCCCGCGAGATGCCCGTCACCCGTCCGATTGGACCTTTCGGCCCACGTCCCTGGCTCATCGGCTCCCCTTCCCTTGCGGCCCAAACGTAGCGCCGGGCTGGCATTCCGGCCACTGCCCGGGGCTCCGGGAGGGCGCAGGACGGCCCGTCCGGCCGCCCGGTGTGCGCCAGGAGTCAACAATCCCTGAAACCGCACCCGGGGGTCCCGCGTACCCAACAGGAGCGTCCACCCCGGGCGCGTCCGGAGGCCCGAGTCCATGTCGTCCGCCCGTGCAGTCTCCCACCCTGCCCCGCCGTCGGTGGCACGCCGGCTGTGGCCCGTCGCGCTGGCCCTGGTCGCGGTGTTGAGCGCGTGCACCGAGGCTCGCGGCGCTCCCCCAGGCACGACGGCCGCCACAGCCACGGCCGCCCCGGCCAAGGACGGCCGCAAGTTCACGAGGCCATCCGACGAGGAGCTGCGCCGCACCCTGCCGCCCAACGTCTACCAGGTGACCCAGAAGGAGGGCACCGAGCCGCCCTTCCGCAACGCCTTCTGGAACCATCACGAAGAAGGCCTCTACGTCGACGTGGTCAGCGGCGAGCCCCTCTTCTCCTCGCGCGACAAGTTCGAGTCCGGCACCGGCTGGCCCAGCTTCACGAAGCCGCTCGACAAGGAGCACGTCGTCGAGAAGCGCGACGCGAGCCTGGGCATGGTGCGCGTGGAGGTGCGCTCCAAGGACGGCGACTCGCACCTGGGCCACGTCTTCGAGGACGGGCCGGAGCCCACGGGCCTGCGCTACTGCATCAACTCCGCGTCGCTGCGCTTCATCCCCGTGGGCGAGCTGGCCGCGAAGGGCTACGGGGCGTGGCTGCCCGCCTTCGGTCGCGCGGCCCCGAAGCCGGAGGCCACCACGGAGACGGCGTACCTGGCGGGCGGGTGCTTCTGGGGCATGGAGGACATCCTGCGCAAGATCCCGGGCGTCATCGAGACGGAGGTTGGCTACACGGGCGGCTCGAAGGACTCCGAGCACCCCACCTACGAGGACGTGCACCTGGGAACGACAGGCCACGCGGAGGCCGTGCGCGTCGTCTTCAACCCGAAGCTGCTGACGTACGAGGGGCTGCTGGAGAAGTGGTTCTTCCGCATGCACGACCCGACGACGCTCAACCGTCAGGGCAACGATGTGGGCTCGCAGTACCGCTCCGCGCTGTTCTACCTGTCGGACGCACAGAAGAAGACGGCGGAGGCAGTGAAGGCCCGCGTCAATGCGTCGGGCAAGTGGCCCCGCCCCGTCGTCACGCAGATCGCCCCCGCGGGCGAGTGGACCCCCGCCGAGGGCTACCACCAGGACTACCTGGTGAAGAACCCGGGCGGCTACACCTGCCACTACCTGCGCGACTGAAGAAGCGTGGGGCCCGTGCCACCACACGGGCCCCGGCGTGCTTCACGCGGCGCGGTCGTGGACCTCGAACGTCATCCCCGCCTTGCGCAGCCGCTCCACCAGCACCATGCCCATGGCCGACGCGGGCGTGAGGACGCCGCCGCGCTTGGGCAGCGTGTCGAACGCGAGGCACAGGCCGGACTCGGCGAGCATGCGCGACGTCGCCGCGTAGCCCGGGTCTCCCTGCGCCGCCACCTTGCCCTCCAGCTTCACGCGTTGGCCGCTCTTGGGGGACAGCCCCTCGCCCAGGAGCTTCACCTCGAAGCAGCCCCGCTCGCGCGCCGTGGCGGACGGGCCCTCTCCTGGCGCGGGCAGCACGTGCTTCTCCAGCAGGCCGCGCACCACGGACACGTTCGTGGCGGCCATGAAGCCGCCCAGCCCCGCGGTGGTTCCCGCCGCCAGCGCGAGCCCCTTCGGGCCAGGCCCGAAGTCGGAGACCTCCGCGTAGAAGAAGTCGCGGCCCCAGGGGAAGCCCAGCAGCGCGTTGGAGCGCCGCACGACGCGCGTGTTGACGGACGCCATCACGAACGGCGCCGTCCACCCGCCCGTGTCCGGGCTGCGGCGCACCGTCATCTGGTCGCGCTCTTCCTTCGTTCCACGGCCGGGCTCCGGATCCAACGCGTGGGCGCTCGTCAGCACGCGGCGCAGCGACGGCTCCGCCTTCACCGCGTCCAGCGTGTCCAGCATGCTCGCGATGGTGCCGCCGCTGAAGCCGCCGCGCATGCGCGTCAGGTGGTAGCGCACCTGGTCACAGTGGCCACCGTGCCGCTCGCGCATGTAGTCCTGGAGCAGCAGCACGCCCAGGTCGGAGGGGATGGAGTCGAAGCCGCAGGTGTGGACGATGCGCGCGCCCGTCTCCCGTGCGTGCGCGTCGTGCGCGTCGATCATCTTGCGCATCCAGTGCACTTCGCCCGTCAGGTCGCAGTAGGCCGCGCCCGCGCGGACGCACGCGGCCACCAGCTCGCTGCCGTACCGGGCGTAGGGCCCCACGGTGGAGATGACGACGCGCGTGCGCGCCACCAGCGCGTCCAGCGACGCGGCGTCCTTCGCATCCGCCAGCACCAGCGGCAGGTCCGCGCACGCGGGCCGCACCTGTGCCAGCTCCGCGCGGACCTTCTCCAGCCGCTCCCGGTCCCGGCCCGCGAGGGCCCACTTCGCGCCGTGCGCGTCCTGCGTGCGGGCCAGGTACTCGGCCACCAGTCGGCCGGTGAACCCCGTGGCACCCCACAGGACGATGTCGAACTCGGTCTTCTTCTCGCGGGCCATGAAGTCTCCTAGTACCGGAAGTCCGCCGCCACGGTGGACAGGCGCATGCCGAAGGTGGAGCGCCCCGGCCACGTCATCGTGATGCGGGTGCGAAGCTGCGACAGAGGCACCGCGGGCGACAGCGTGTACGTGTCGTTGAAGAGGTACCAGCCCTGCGTCATGTCCGGCAGGGAGTGTGTCGCCGTGGAGCGCGCGAGGACGGTGTTGCCCTGCAGCAGCGCACTGCCGCCCTGGCCACAGATGAGCGGCGCGGTGCAGCTCGCGTTGCGCATGAAGTACTTCACGTTGACGTTCGTCACCAGCACGTCGCCCGAGCCGAGGGCCGGATAGGTGAAGTCGACGGAGCTGCTGGAGCCGTTGCCCTCCACGTACGTCGCGTCGAAGTCCGGCTGGACGGTGTCCTTCACGTCGTTGACGAGGTTCACGTCATCGGGGACGCCGCGCACGCCGGAGCGCGCCACCGAGGCGTTCGGGCGCACCGCGTACACGTCCGTGAGGCTCGCGCTCGACGTGGCGAAGGCGTCGGTGTCCACGGTGGGGGACGTCTCCTCCGGCAGCTCCGTGCCCCCACAGCCCAGGGCCAGCGTGGCGAGGACGACGACACAGGCCGGGTGCTTCGAACGCTTCCAGTTCATGGCTGCCTCGGAGTCGAAGGGGACGGCGCGAAGCCGGTGCCTGCGCGTAGTCGGACCCTCCATGTGCGCGCAAGCAGGATTCCGTGACAGGGCCTTCCCCTGTAGCGCGCTCCACACCGGCGTCAGGAACGCAGGCGCAGCCGGATGGGGCCGCGCGCGGTGGAAGGGTCCACCACGCGCCCGCCCTGGACGATGTCCAGCACCCCACGCGCGACGAGCCTGCGGGCCGCCTCGCGCACGGGCTCCATGCGGGAGCGCCAGTCGTCGTCCCCCACCGCGCGGGCGACCTCGGAGGGACACACCGTGGCTCCGCCTGCCCGCCGGGCCAGCAGCTCCAGGATGAGCGCCTCCAGCGGGGAATCGCGCGCATCGGTCCGCCTCCCCCGGCACGCGTCCGAGCAGTAGCGCACCGACTCCCAGTCGCGCGCCCACTTCTTGCGCCAGGTGATGGCACGGCCGCAGACGGCGCAGGGCTTGGGAGGCGGAAGAGACGCCATGCGCGTTCCGATGCCCGCCCCCGCGCGGGGTTTCAGACGCGCCCGATGCCGATGCCGACACAGGAGGTGGAGCCCTCGGTGAGCGACCGCCCCAGGAGGACGACGTGCATGCGCGCGGGCGTCATCACATTCCCCCCGGCGCCACGACCGCGGCGGAAAGACGGAAGCCCAGCTCCGCCTCCACCTGCTCCGCGCGGTGCGCGTACGTGTGCTCGGCCAGCACGCGCCGCAGCGCCGCCTTCCCCACGCGCTCGGCCTCCTTCGGGGTGAGGCGCTGGACGTGCTCCGCGACCTCCTCGCCGGAGCGGGCCACCAGCACCTCGCGCCCGGGCTCCAGGAACTGCTCCACGCCCTCGAACGCATCGGTGATGAGGCACGCGCCCGCGCCGGCCGCCTCGAACACGCGCGTCGCGGGGGAGAAGCCGAAGCGCGCCATGCTGTCACGGTGGACGTTGAGCACCGCGCGCGCCGAGCAGTTCAGCGCATTGTGGTCCTGCGTGGAGACATGGCCCAGGCGCCGCACGTTGCCGGGCAGCGCGCGGTCCTCCCACCCGCTGCCGCCCAGCAGCATCCGCGCCCGGGGCAGCAGCGTCGCGGCCTTGAGGAAGAAGTCCTCCACCCGCGCCTCGCGGTCCGACAGCCGGTTGCCCAGGAAGGACAGGTCCGCCGCGAAGCGCGCCTCGGGCGGCACCGGGTGGTGCGTGTCCGGGTCCAACGCGTTGTAGATGGGCATGCACCTGCGCGCCCCCAGCTCCCGGTACGCGTTCACCACCGGCGCGCCGCCCCCGTTGGTGAGGACGTGGTCGTAGCGGGGGATGAGCGCGCGGAAGGGGTCGCCTGCGTCCTTCGCCACGCGCTCCAGCGTGGCGGGCGCGTCCACGTCCCAGAACACCACCTGGGTGCCGGAGCGCCGCAGCTCCAGTACCTGCGCCTCCAGGAGCGCGTCGAACGCGCCCACGCCGCTGGCCTTCACCACCACGTCGGAGCCCCAGGCCTCCTCCAGGCAGTCCCCCAGCATGTCGGTGTCGCGCACGGAGTAGACGACGACGCGGGCCCAGGCCGGGTCCGCCAGGTCGCGGTGCTCCTGCCGCCCGTGGACCTCCGGCTCGTAGAAGGTGACGCGGTGGCCACGCGCGTGCAGGGCGCGGATGAGGCCCCGGTAGTAGGTGACCGCGCCGTTCCAGGAGGCGGACACCAGGCTCGAACCAAAGAAGGCGATGCGCAGGCCGTGTCTCATGCGAGGACTCTTTCGGACGATAGCGGGTGGAGGACTTCGGGGGACAGGCCCAGCTCCTGGCAGATGCCCAGCAGCTCATCCACGCGGTGCGCGCAGGTGTGGCGCGCCAGCACCGTGCGCAGGCCCGCGTCCGCGAACTCGCGCCGCATCGCGGGGTCCGCGAGCAGCGCGGACAAGTGACGCCGCATCTGCGCGCCGTCGCGGGCGACGAGGAAGTCCCTCCCCGGCGTGAAGAGCCCCTCCGCGTCCTCCCAGGGCGCCGTCACCAGCGGGATGCCGCACGCCAGCGCCTCGAAGGGGCGGATGGTGGGGATGCCGGGCAGCACGGTGGCGTAGGGCCTGCGAGGCACGTGCACGGTGACGCGAGCCTGCGCGAAGGCCGTGGGCACCCGGTGGTTGGGCAGCCAGCCCGCGTACTCGATGCCGACCTCCGACAGCGCCCGCAGCGCCGGGGCCGGGTAGCGCACGCCGTGCACCCGCGCCGTCAGCCCCAGCGTGCGCACCGGCTCCAGCAGGAACTCGTGCAGCTCCGCGGTGCGCTCGTCGTCCCCCCAGTTGCCAATCCAGACCAGGTCCCGCACCTCGCGGTTGCGGGGGCGCGGGTGGAACACGCGCACGTCCGCGGCCTCGTGCCACGTCCACGCGCGGCGGGCCCAGCCTTCCTCCAGGTACAGGCGCCGGAGGATGTCACCGAAGGCGAGCACCCCATCGAAGGCGTCCAGCGCGTACCGGGCCATCTCCTCGCGAGCGCTCACGCACCGGTGGTAGGTGTCGTGGAAGAGCAGCCGGAAGGTGCCGCCCGCGCCGCGGCGCTCGCCCAGGCGCCGCACCAGCTCCGGCGGGCTCCTCCCGTGCACGAGCACCAGGTCCGCCCCGTCGAGCGCGCAATCCAGGTCGGGCGAAGCGGCCGCGTAGCACTCCGGCCGCACGAACGGGTAGACGCCGCGCACCTCGGCCAGCGCCGCCTCACCCTGGGGTTCAGCGCGAAGGTGCTGGAGGCTCCACGCGTCCTCGGGCTCGAAGACGCGCACCTCATGGCCGCGCACGGCGAGCTCCGTCACCACCCCGCGCAGGAAGTGGGCGTTGCCGTGGTTCCAGTCCGACAGCAGCGAGTGACAGAAGAGGATGACACGCATGGCTTGGACGACTCCTCGGGTTCAGGATGCGTGGCGCGCGGCCGGTGCATGAGCGCCAGCAGGCTCACCGTGCGCTCCGGCCCACCGCCGATGTTGAAGACCCGCCCCTGGTGATGAGGATGTGTTCGCGCCCCATGCCCCCGCCCCTCCCCACCGCGCTCGCGTCAGCGGCCGTTCCCTGTCGCAAGCAACGGTAAACACCGCGCCCCCGGGGGCGAGCCTGCCCTCAAGGCTTGCCTGCGTGTGCGCTCCCGCCTTGGACGGAGCCCTTCACGGCATGGACCGAAGGTTCGAGAAGTCGATCTACGAAAGGCTTCGTTGACACCTACGAAATCATTCGTATATCTAGTGCGTATCGCTGGAGGAGTGAGGAACACCATGAGCCGAGACAAGCTGCCGCGCCCCACCGATGCGGAGCTGGGCATCCTGCGGGTGCTGTGGGAGCGGGGAGCCAGCACGGTGCGCGAGGTGCACGAGACGCTCCAGGACGGGAGCGGCTACACCACGGTGCTGAAGACGATGCAGATCATGACGGAGAAGGGGCTGGTGATGCGCGACGAGTCGCAGCGCGCGCACGTCTACACCTCCCGCGTCCCCCGAGAGAACACGCAGCGGCAGCTGGTCACGGACCTGGTGGACCGCGTCTTCGGCGGGTCCCCGGCGCGGCTGGCCCTGCAGGCCCTGTCCACGAAGAAGACGTCCCCCGAGGAGCTGGCGGAGCTGCGCCAGTTGCTGGAGTCGCTGGAGAAGGAGGCGGAGTCATGAACGGTCTCATCCTGGAATCGGTGGGTTGGGCGCTCCTGCACCTGGTGTGGCAGGGCGTGCTCGTCGCGGCGGCGCTGGCCCTCGCGCTGCGGTGGGTGGGCGGGCGCTCGGCGAACCTCCGCTATGCGCTGGCCTGTGGCGCGCTGGGCATCATGCTCGCGCTGCCCGTGGCCACCGCGTGGCGGCATGCCTCGCGCGCCCTGGAGGCCCGGCCCGCGCGGACGGTGTCCTTCGAGCGGAGCGCCCCCGCGTTCGCGGGCACGGCGGCCCTCGCGCGCACGTCTCACGCGCCCCGGCGCGCCCTGCCCTCCGGGACGTCGGAGCGGCCGCTGTGGGAGCGGAGCTTCCAGCAGGTGGGGGAGCACCTGCCCTGGCTGGTGCTGGCATGGGGGATGGGAGTCGCGGCCTCGTCGCTGCGGCTCTTGAAGGGCTGGATGCTCCTGCGGCATCAGGTCCACGAGGCGGTGCACGCGTCGAGGGAGTGGCAGGAGCGGATGGAGGCGATGGCGCGGCGGCTGGGGCTCACGCGGCCGGTGCGCCTGCTGGTGTCGTCGAAGCTGGAGGTGCCGTCCACGCTGGGCTGGCTGAAGCCGGTGGTGCTGGTGCCCACCGCCACGCTCACGGGGCTCGCCGTGCGCGAGCTGGAGCTGGTGCTGGCCCACGAGCTGGCCCACATCCGCCGGCACGACTTCGCGGTGAACGTGGTGCAGACGCTGGTGGAGACGCTGTTGTTCTACCACCCGGTCGTGTGGTGGATGTCCCAGGTCATCCGCGTGGAGCGGGAGAACTGCTGTGACGACCTCGCCGTGCACCAGGGCAGCGGCGCGCTCCCCTACGCCCGTGCGCTCACCGCGCTGGAGGCGCTGCGGCTGCAGGGGATGGGAGCAGGCGGTCCCGCCCTGTCCGCGCTCGGAGGTTCGTTGACGGACCGCGTGCGGCGGCTGGTGCTGGCGCCCGCGCCGCGGTGCTCGTCGCGCTGGGCGGCGGGGGTCTCCATCGTCACCCTGGCCAGCAGCCTCGCGTTGGCGGTGCCCCTCACCGCGCTCGCCGTGCAGCCTGTGAAGGGTTCCGACGTGAAGGCCGAGGCGGTGGCCCCCACGTTGGCGATGCCCACGCGGACCGAAGCGCCCTCCGTCTCCGCACCCGTGGTGGCCCCGATGCCCGTCGTGGGCGCGGCTCCCACCCTGCTGCCCCGTCCGCGCCTCGTGGCCGCGGCAGCCCCGGCTCCGGCGGTCGCACCCGTGCCCCCGAAGCCGCCCACCGCCGAGCGTGCGAAGGAGGACTCCGAGGACGACGATGAAGCCGATGCGACCACCCGCGTGGGCCAGGACCGCCTCACGGTGGATCAGCTCGTCGAGCTGAAGATCGCCGGCGTCACCCCGGAGGTCGTCGCGAAGGTCACGGCCATGGGCTACGCGCCCACGGTGGAGACGCTCGTCGAGTTCAGCCACGCGGGCATCACGCCGGAGTACGCGAAGGCCATGGCGGACCGGTTCGGCAAGCCGATTCCCTCCGAGCTGCTCGTGGGGATGAAGCACCTGGGCGTCACGCCCGAGTGGCTGGGGCAGATGAAGGCGCTGGGCTTCACGTCCACGGATCCGGAGGAGCTGCTGTCCGCGAAGGCGGTGGGCATCGACGCGGCCTGGCTGGGCGACCTGAAGGCCGCGGGCTTCGGGAACCTGGACCTGGACACGGCCGTGGAGCTGCGCGCCCTGGGCGTCACGTCGGCCTACATCCGCGAGCTGGAAGCCGCGGGCCTGAAGCCCGCCAACGTGGACGAGCTGCGGCGCCTGCGCACCGGCGGCGTCGACGCGGACTTCATCCGCCGCATGCAGCAGCCCCGGAAGTAACCCCCTCTCCCCTCCTCACGCACGGCCCCACCCGCGCGCTCCCACCCGAGCGCGCGGGAGGGCCGCGCCTTGCCCGAAAGGAATCACCGTCATGACCTCGCGCCTGTCGCAGTGGCTCACCGTGTTCGTGGTCCTCTTCGCCCTCCCCGTCCTCGCTGGCTCCCGGGACAGCGGTGCCTGGGTCGGCACGCCTCGGGAGACGGAGCTGCACCTCTCCCTGCATCCGAAGGATGATCCCGGGTCGCAGATGGGCTTCTCCGCGCCGCTCACCGCGTTCCAGGGGCTGTCCACCGCGGACGGGAGCACCGCCCCCTTCAAGCTGGTGCGCGAGGCGGGCACCTTCGACTTCGAGGGCCGCTTCGCCAAGGGACAGGGCACGGGCACCTGGCGCTTCACGCCCAACGCCGCGTACACGAAGGCCCTGACGGACCTGGGCCTCCCCAAGCCGGACGCGGAGCAGCAGTTCGCGCTGGCCACGGTCGGCGTGGGCCCGGAGCGCATCAAGTCCCTGGCCGCCGCGGGCCACCAGGTGCGCACGGTGGACGAGCTCCTCCAGGTGGGCATCTTCAACGTCACCCCGGAATACGTGAAGGCGCTCGCCGCCGAGGGCTACTCCAAGCTGACGCTGGAGCAGCTCGTCCAGACCCGCATCCACGGCGTGACGCCCGAGCGCATCAAGTCCCTGGCCGCGGCGGGCTTCAAGGGCCTGGACCTGGACACGCTGCTCTCCATGAGCATCCACGGCGTGACGCCGGACTTCATCCGCGAGATGCGCGGCCTGGGCTTCAAGGACCTGAAGGCCGACGACCTCGTGTCCATGCGCATCCACGGCATTACGCCCGCGTTCGTCAACGAGATGCGCGGGCTGGGATTCAAGGACCTGGACGCGGAAGCGCTGGTGGGTCTGCGCATCCACGGCGTGACGCCCGCGTTCGTCAAGGAGATGCGCGGCCTGGGCTACACCAACGCCACCGCGGATGACCTGATGCAGCTGCGCATCCACGGTGTCGACTCCGTCTTCGTCCGCTCGATGTCGAAGGACGGGGGCGCGCCGCGCAAGCAGCCCTGAGCCGCGCCCACCGTCCTTCCGCTTCACGAGCAGGCTACGGAGCGGGTGCCAGCGCGGGCAGCAGGGGGACGCGCCGCGTGCCCGGGCCGTTGGGGGTCGCCGCGCTGTTGTTGGTCACCCGCCGCATCTGCGCACGGATGGCGGGCAGGTCCTTCCGCAGCGCGGAGACGAACACGGAGGGCGCGGTCGGCTCCACGTAGAACGCCACCGTGCCTCCGGTGGCGTCCGTGACGTAGGCGCCGAAGTCCTGGAGCGCCTGGGCGACCATGCGGCCCTCCGGCGACAGCCCCAGGGCCTGGATGTTCACCGAGGGCGGGATGGCGAAGTAGGAGCCCATGGGGACGTGGCCCAGGTAGTTGGTCTCACTGCCCCAGTCCTGCTCCGTGGCGGGCCACACGTAGCCCTTCGCCGTGCCGTAGCCGTTGGCGTCGTAGCCGCTGGTGCCGCAGCACTGGTAGTAGAGCTGCACGCGGTCCACGGCGACGGCCAGCGCGTGCTGGATCTTCCCCGTGTACGCCGCGTCGCTGGGGTTGGTCTCCCACGCGCGAATGAGCCCGCCAATCGCGGAGCCGCCGTAGGCACGCACGCCGTTCTGGGGCCCGAGGCCCATGCCGTAGAGGTCGATCTTGTGGTGGCGCCCCACGCGGTACGCCGTGGTCGACACACGGGTCGTGTCCCACGCCTCGTCGATGAACGTCCGCGCCGGGTTGATGACGTGCATGTGCTTGTCACTGCCCGCGGCGATGGTCGCCGTGGCGGGCACGTAATAGGCGCTGCTGCGACCGCTGTCGTTGTAGTCCGTCACCGTCGCCCACGGGCTGCTGGTGGAGGCGAAGGTGATGGGGTGCGAATACACGTCCCAGTTCGCCCAGGTGTTGATGTTGACGCCGTTGACGTTGGTGGCGATGAAGTCCGCCGTCGCCGGGTCGGTGGTGCTGGCGTACGTCGCGCCCTGGCCGATGGGCAGGTTCCACACGGAGTCCGAACGGAACGGGTGCAGCGTGGCGTTGCGCGTCGCCGTCTGGGTGTAGACGCGGAACTCGTCGAAGCGCGCGAGGTTGTCCTGGCTCGCGAGCAGGCCCACGCGGGTGGCCGTCTGGTGGCTCGTGTCCGTCACCCCACCCTTCGCCACGCCGTTGATGAAGACGTCGATGCGGCTGCCGGACGTGCGCACCTCCAGCACGTCTCCCGCGACGGGGGCCTGGGCAATCTGGAGCGGGAACGTCTGCGTCCCACCGACGAACCTCGTCAGGAAGTAGCGCCCCGCGCTCACGTCCGTCGCCAGCTTCCAGCAGTTGCTCCGGTCGACGAACCGGAAGGTCAGGCCGGAGTACTGGCCCAGGGTGGCGAGCGAGACGAGCACGCGCACGTTGGCGCTGCCGTTGACGGTGGCGTAGTGGTCGTTCCAGGTGGCGTCATCCGTCGCCAGGTACGCCCGCCCGGACTGGACGCCCCACGCCGTTCCCGCCGGGGTGATGCTCCAGCCCTGGCCCCCCTGCTCCAGGCTGCCCAGGCTGGACGTGCTGTTGGTCCGGGTGAACGAGTCGTAGAGGTTCGCATCCGAGAGGTCATCTGACCGACTGGTCGGGGCCAGCGCCGCGTCCAGCACGTCGGTTTCAGCCGGCGCACCGCAGGCCAGGTTCCAGGTGAGCAGGGGCAACAACAGGGGAAGGCACCGCTTCATCTTCCGCTCCTTGGCGCGACAGGGGGGTTCGCGCGTGTCCCCGCAGGATACTCCCGCCTATCCAGCACCCATCACTCCCACCGCCCGCGCGAGCGATTGAGGCCCCCAGACAGACGCCTACGCTCCTTCGTGAAAGTGGGGACACATGCAATCCATGCTCGGTTCGTGGCGGCTGACCGCGGTGCTGTGTCTGACACTGACCTCCGCCTGTGCGCACTATCGCGTCCAGGCGCCCGGCCATGCGGGGGCCCCGGCCACCGAGCCCGAGGGGGAGGTCCTCTGGTCGCTGGCGTGGGGGCTCGTCCAGGAGCAGCCACGGGTCGACAACTGTCAGGACCAGGCGCTCGCGGAGGTGACCCAGAGCACCAACCTGGGCTTCGCGCTCATCAGCGTCGTGACCCTGGGCATCGCGATGCCGCAGCGGGTGGAGTGGCGCTGCGCCAAGGCCCAGCCCTCTCCGGGTGAGCTGGGGTCCCTCGCCCACGCCCCGCAGGAGGTGCGCTAGCCATGCCCCCCATCATCCACAAGAGCGACTTGAAGCAATGGCAGAACTGGCACCAGACCTACAGCCAGAAGCTGGAGCTGCTGGTGGACGTGTGGAACGCCAATGCCTCCCAGTCCACGACGGAGGGCTATTCGGATACCACCCGGGGCCTGCAGGGGCTGATTGCCCAGGCGCTCCGGGAGGGGCTCGAAATCCGTGCCCTGGGAGCCGGCTGGTCCTTCTCCACCGCGCCCGCCACCAGCGGCCTCCTCGTCAACACCAAGCCGCTCAACTACCTCTTCCCCACCCCGCGCACCCACCCGTCCTACGCGGGTTCGCGGGACAACCTCCTCTTCGTCCAGTGCGGCAACTCCGTCGCGGAGTTGAACCACTTCCTGGAGGAGAAGATGGGCAAGGCCCTGCCGACCTCCGGCGCCAGCAACGGGCAGACCATCGCCGGCGCCATCGCGACGGGGACGCATGGCTCCTCCCTGGACTTCGGCGCCATGCAGGACTTCGTGGCCGGCCTCCACCTGGTGGTCTCACCGGAGCGGCACGTGTGGCTGGAGCGCGCCAGCTCCCCCACCATCAGCGATGACATCCCCCAGAAGATGGGAGCGGAGCTCATCCGGGATGACGCCCTGTTCAACGCCGCGCTCGTGAGCCTGGGCAGCTTCGGCATCGTGCATGGCGTCCTCCTCGTGGCCGAGGACCGCTACTACCTCCAGGCCTACCGCCAGCGGATGCCCCTGACCGACGGGCTCTGGCGCGCGATGGATCAGCTCGACTTCTCCGGCGTCCAGCTCCCGGGCTCCACGGGGCAGAAGCCCTATCACCTCCAGTTCGTCATCAATCCCCACGAGTTGGAGCGCGGTGTCTATGTCACGGCGATGTACAAGCATGCCCAGTGCCCCCCGGGCTCCAGGCCGCCCAGCCCCGGCAGCAAGCTGACGCCCGGGGACAGCGCGCTGGAGATCGTCGGCGTCCTGACCGACATGGTCTCGGACCTGACCATCCCCGTCCTCGGGAGGCTCCTGGACCGCTTCTACGGGGAGTACTCGGACATCTGCGGGACCCCGGGGCAGATGTTCACCGACACCTCCACCCGGGGGAAGGCCTTTGGCAGCGCGCTGGGCATTCCTTTGGGCCAGGTGCGCAAGACCGTCGAGACCGCCCTGGCCATCAACCGCGAGTACGCCTTCCCCGGCCTGCTGGCGCTGCGCTACGTCATGTCCTCCAAGGCCACGCTGGCGTTCACCGACCGCGCCCCCATGACGTGCGTGCTCGACATCGACGGGGCCGGGTCGGCGCGCACGAAGACGTACTGCCAGAAGGTCTGGCAGCAGCTCACCGAGCAGCAGGTCCCGTACACACTGCATTGGGGGAAGATCAACCACCTCGATGGAGCGCGCGTGCGGAGCATGTACGGCCCGGAACGCGTGGCAGCCTGGCTCAAGGCACGCCAGGCCCTGCTCACCAGCCCCGCGCTGCGCGCGGCCTTCTCCAATGACTACCTCCGCACCCTGGGACTTGCGTGAGCGCACCGGGCTTCCAACCGGGCGCTGCGCGTCGGAGTGGGCCTGCAACGAAAGACCTCCCTCGCTGGCTTCCGGGCCGAGCCTGCCTTTGACGGCACGGACGAGCGTCTGCACCCCGGGGTGGCCATCGACGTGAAGCTCCGCGCCCGCTTCGCACGGTGCCGGTAGCCCTTTTCCGTCGTCGCGCTTGACGAATCCGTCCCTCGGCACAACACTGAACCATATGGTTCAGTCTCAAGCCATCCTGGATCGTTCCTTCGCGGCGCTGTCGGATCCGACGCGCCGGGCCATCCTGATGCGCCTCGGGAGCTCCGAGGTGTCCATCGGGAGCCTGTCCGAGCACTTCGAGATGACGCTGACCGGGCTCCAGAAGCACGTGCGCGTCCTCGAAGAGGCGGGCCTCGTCACGACGAAGAAGGTCGGACGGGTGCGGCACTGCCGGCTCGGCCCAAGGCGGCTCGAGGACGTGGCGAAGTGGATGGCCTCGTACCGGAGCATGTTGGAGCAGCGCCTGGATCACCTCGAGGACTTCCTCGAACGCACGAAAGGAACGCCATGAACGCCGCCGTGAAACCCACCCCCGCCACCGTGACCCAACCCTCCGACCGGGAGGTCCGCACCGAGCGGATCTTCAATGCGTCGCGCGAGCGTGTCTGGAAGGCCATGACCGACCCCGCGCTCGTCGCGCAGTGGTGGGGCCGGGGCAACAAGCTGGTCATCGAACGCATGGAGGTGCAGCGCGGCGGCCACTGGCGCTACGTCGAGCACGCTCCGGACGGGCAGCACGGGTTCGAGGGCCGCTATCGCGAGGTGACGCCCATGGAGCGCGTCGTGCGGACCTTCGAGTGGGACGGCATGCCCGGCCACGTCGTGGTGGAGTCGGTGATGCTCGAGGACCTGGGTGACGGTCGCACGAAGCTCGTCACCCTCTCCCTGTTTCACACGACCGAAGAGTGCGACGGCATGCTCGGCTCCGGCATGACGGAGGGCCTCAACCAGAGCTACGTGGCGCTCGACAAGGTGCTCGCCGCGCTGGGCTGACCCCGTTTGACGCTCCATCAGGGCGCGTGTTAGTCGAAAACAGGAAAACGGTGAAATCACCCTTTCCTGTCCAAGACCTCCACCCCCTCCTGGAGCCAGAGATGAGTCGTCTCAAGCGGACGTGTCTCGCCATTCCCCTCCTCCTTTCGATGGCGTGCCAGGAAGACGACGCCCGCCCTCTGGTGGAGGTCGGGGTCCTCCAGGGCGCGGTCACCTCCGAGCTGAGCGGGACGCTGATCGACCAGGGTGGGTTCGACTACCCGTGGCAGGTCAATGACAACGTCGACACCCTGGGTGCCTGGGGCGCGGGTGATCAGGCCTATGTCGGCTACGACCTGGGAGCGTTGAAACAGGTCCAGGAGCTGCGCAGCTATGGCGATCAAGCGTATGGCTACGCCGTCCAGCTGTTCGACACCAACTGGTCGCAGACGGGTTGGTATGACTGCACGCTCGATGGAAGCCAGCTCACGTGGCAGGCCTGCGACATCCCAGACACGAACGCGCGGTTCGTCTACTTCCGCTATCGCACGAACACGACCGGCTCGTGGGTGCAGGAGGTGGCCATCCGCGGCGACTCGGTCGGCAGCGGCCCTGCCATTCCGACGGGCGCCTTCCGAGGCACGTACTTCAGCGACAAGAACCTGACGACACAGGCGTTCCAGCGCGTGGACGCGGCCATCCAGTTCGACTGGGGCACCGGAAGCCCCGGCACCGGCGTGGGCGCGGACACCTTCAGCGTCCGCTGGGAGGGCGACTGGAGCTTCTCCACCGCGGGCACCTACCGGTTCTCCACGACGTCCGACGACGGCAGCCGCGTCTATGTGGACGGCACGCTCGTCGTCAATCACTGGAGCGACCACGGCCCGACGGCGCTGACCGGCGACATCGCGCTCACCGCCGGCACGCACCGCGTGAAGGTCGAGTACTACGAGGCCGCGGGCGGCGCGTCCGCCAACGTCTCGTGGTCCCGGCTCTCCAGCACCGTCCCGGGCACGGGTGGCATCCCCACCCCGCCCTCCGGCTGGGTGCTGGACATGCAGGACGACTTCGACACGTATGACTGGAACAAGTGGAAGCAGGGGCAAACCCATGTGCCGCTGGTCCACACGGTCATGTACATGAACACGCAGAGCCAGTGCGTGCCCGTCAATGGCTACATGGAGCTGCGCGCGCGCAAGCGCAATGACGGCTCGGGCATCTGGGACGGCTGCTACCTGGATCAGGGCACGTGGTGGGACGCCAACAACAACCGGCCCGCGCATCCCGGGTACGCGGACTACCAGGTGTCGTTCAAGGCGAACCTGCCGCCGGGCCTGGGCACCGGCATGTACTTCCTGATGTGGCCCGTGGCGGAGAGCTGGGGCGGGACGCCGTGGCCGCCGGAGCTGGACCTCGTGGAGCTGCCCTTCAACGACGGCAGCAACGTGATGACGACCTGGCACTGGGACCCGGACAACAAGCAGTCGGAAGTCCGTCCCGCCGTCGACCGCACCGGCGGCAAGCAGTGGGTCTACACGGCCCGCCGCACGGGCAACACGATTCGCATGTGGATCGGCAACCCGTCCACGAACGTCATCACCGAAATCCCCCTGCCGGCCGCGTTCTCCAACAACCCCGACTACAAGCGGATGCTGGTGGGCATGGCGAACTTCGTCGCCTCCACCTGGGCCATCAACGGCTCCGCGTCCGCGTTCTGGTACGGCGACGCGAACTCCACGGGCGCCACGGCGTGGACCGCGTCCATCGACTACGTGAAGGTCTGGAAGCCGGGCCCGGGCATGAGCGGCCAGTAGGCCTCAGGAACTGGACGGGGCCGGAACGTCCACGGGGCGGCAATTCCCCTGCACCCGCGTACCCTGGCGGACACTTCCGGCCCCCTTCACTCTGCCGTACCCACGCCCTGCTTTTCGGTGTATCCGTGGCTCCCCCGAGGCGTTCCCCCTCCCTGCCCGAGCTCCAGGAGAAGCCATGCACCACAGCCGACTCGCCGCGTTCGTCATGGACTGCAAGGTCGAGGATATCGACGCCGCCGCTCGCTTCTGGAGCGCGGCGTTGGGACGGGCGATGAAGCCGGCGGAGCCGGACTCGCCCAACTACCGCGAGCTGGAGGCGGACCCCGAGGAGGCCATGTTCCTCCTCCAGAAGGTGGACCACGAGAGCCGCATCCACCTGGACATCGAAGCGGATGACCTGGATGCGGAGCTGGAGCGGCTGGAGGCCCTGGGCGCGAAGCGCGTGGCCTACGTCAAGCGCTGGTGGGTGATGGAAGCCCCCACCGGCCAGCGCTTCTGCATCGTCCGTCCGCAGCGCGGCCCCCTGGAGGGGCGCGCCAACGTGTGGGACGGCGAGGGTCGCTGACGCGTCACGGCGTCGTCGTTCGCCGCGCCGCGTCGGGCCCCACGGGCCCCAGCACGGCCTGGAGCAGGTCCAGCAGTCCCGGCCATGCCTCCGCGGCCAGCCACAGCCCTTCGGGCGCGTGCTCCGCGGTCAGCGTGAGCGACGAGGACTCGAAGAGGCGGGAGGCCAGCGCGCCGTCCTTCGGCAGCCGGCCCTCCACCCGGAGCAGCGCCCCGTCCCATTGGATGGTGGGCGGCAACAGCTTCTGGGCCAGGGCCTTGAGCGCGGCCCGTCCCGCGCCGGTGCGCAGCGCGCCCATCAGCAGCGACGAGGCCCCGGGGGACTCCTCCAGCTCCACCCGGCCCGGCGTGGACAGCCACAGGGTGTAGCGCCCTTCCGCCAGCTCCACGCGCACCGGGGTGGTCTCCACCCGCAGCTTCCAGCCCCGCACGGACAGCCGCAGGTCGTACACCGTGGGGCCCGAGGCCCAGGAGCGCAGCTCCAGCCCCTTCACCCCCTTGAGCACCTGGCGCGACAGGGCCTCCACCCGCGCGTGCGACAGCCGCACCCGCCGGCCGGCCACGTCCACCGCGACCTCGTTCGCCAGCGGTCCCGGCAGCGCCGTGGCCCACGCGAGCGCTCCCTCCAGCAAACCCGTCCACTGCCCCGCCATCGTGCGCGCCTCCATCGGGCTCCGGTCCCGCCGGACCGCCCGCCCGGGCACAATGGGGTACGCGGGGGCCCCGTGCAAAGCGCACGCGCGGTGCTACGGTGCGCCCCGTGCCCCAGAGCGATTCGCTGTCAGCGCGGGTGGAGCGGTTGGAGCTGCCCTTCAACGAGTACGGCGTCGACCCGTACGGCATCTCCAAGAAGCACCTGAAGCTGGCGTTGGAGTTCTTCGCCTTCCTCTACCGGAGCTACTTCCGGGTGCGCTGCACCGGCGTGGAGCACATCCCCAAGAAGGGCCGGGGCATGCTGGTGGGCAACCACTCCGGCGGCGTCGCGGTGGACGGGATGATGGTGCTCACCTCCACCCTCCTGGAGATGGATCCGCCCCGGCTCGCGCAGGGCATGGTGGAGCGCTTCATCCACAAGTTCCCCGTGGCCTCGCTGTGGGCCAGCCGCACCGGTCAGTTCACCGGCCTGCCGGAGCACGCCGTGCGCCTGCTGGAGGACGACCGGCTCCTGATGATTTTTCCGGAGGGCGCCCGCGGCACCGCGAAGCTCTACACGGAGCGCTACTCGCTCGTGGACTTCGGCACGGGCTTCGTCCGGCTGGCGCTCCAGACGCGCTCGCCCATCATCCCGTTCGCCTTCCTCGGCGGCGGCGCGGCCATCCCCACGGTGACCAACGCATACGCGCTGGGGAAGCTGCTGGGCGTGCCGTACGTGCCCCTGACGCCGTACCTCCTGCCCCTGCCGCTGCCGGTGGGGCTCGAAATCCACTACGGCGAGCCGCTCGTCTTCGAAGGCACCGGAGACGAGGAGGACCACGTCATCGAAGGGTACGTGAACCAGGTGAAGGCCCGCATCGCGCAACTCATCGAGGACCACCGCGCCGAGCGCGACCTGCGCCGCACCCGGAGGCTGCTGCCATGAAGGTGTTGATCCTCGGCATCTCCGGCGGCATCGCGCGCAGGCTGGCGCTGCGCCTGCACGACAGCGGGCACCAGGTCGCGGGCATCGACATCCGCCCGTGGCGGGACGCGCCCAAGGACATCCCGGTGCATTCGGTGGACGTGCGCAAGCGCGCCACCGAGGACATCTTCCGCCGCTGGAAGCCCGAAGCGGTGATCCACATGGCCACGGTGACGGCGTTCACGGTGCGGGGCGGCGAGCGCGGCCGCATCAACCTGGACGGCACCAAGGCGGTGTTCGACCACTGCGCGGCGCACGGCGTGAAGCAGGTGCTCTTCGTGGGCCGGCACACGTTCTACGGCGCCGCGCCGGACTCGCCGCTGTACCACTCCGAGGACGAGCCGCCGCGCGCGCTGGAGGCCATCCCGGAGTTGGCGGACCTGGTGGCCGCGGACCTGTACGCGGCGACGGCGCTGTGGCGCCTGCCGGACATCACCACCGCCGTGCTGCGGCTCGTGTACACGCTGGGCACGCCGGGCACGGGCACGCTCGCGAACCTCATCCGGGGCAAGCGCGTGCCGATGGTGCTGGGCTACGACCCGCTGTTCCACGTCCTGCAGGAGGAGGACGTGGTGACCGCGTTGCAGCTCGCGCTGGAGAAGCGCGTGCGAGGCATCTTCAACGTGGCGGGCCCCGCGCCGGTGCCGCTGTCGGTCATCATCCGGGGCACGGGCCGCGCGCCGGTGCCGCTGCCGTCGCCGCTCTTGTCGCTGCTGATGGGACGGGCGGGCTTCCCCCGGCTGTCGGTGGGGGCCACGGACCACCTGCGCTACCCCATCGTGGTGGACAACAAGCGCTTCCTGGAGGCCACCGGCTTCCAGGCCACCTACGACGAGGGCCGCATCCTGCGCGCGTACGCGGACGCCCTGCCGGTGGACCGCGCGGGGCTCGGTTGACATGGTGACGGACAGCGTGGGCGTGAAGGCCTCCCCGGTGGTGACGCCGGGCCTGATGCGCCGGGTGGAGGCGGTGGTGTTCGTCACCGTGTTCCTGGACCTGGTGGGCTTCGGCATCGTCATCCCGATGATGCCCCTGTACGTGCAGTCGATGGGCGGCTCGGCGCTGACGGTGGGCATCCTGCTGGGGTGCTTCTCCTTCACCCAGCTGCTCGCGACGCCGCTCTTGGGGCGCTACTCGGACCGGAACGGGCGGCGGGCGGTCATCCTCCTGAGCCTGCTGGCGAACGCGGTGGCGATGCTGCTGTTCGCGCTGGCCAGCTACCGGCTGATGCTGCCCCTGCTGTTCGCCTCGCGCATCCTCGCGGGGGCGACGTCGGGCAACATCGCCGCGTGTCAGGCGGCGCTCGCGGACGTGACGACGAAGGAGACGCGCGCCAGGGCCATGGGCCGCATTGGCGCGGGCATTGGCCTGGGCATGGTGCTGGGGCCCACGCTGGGCGGGCTGTTCTCCGGCCTGGGCGCCTGGGTGCCGCCGCTGCTCGCGGGGGCGCTGGCGCTGGTGGGCTTCGTGGGCGCGCTGGTGGCCATGCCGGAGACGCACCCGCCCGAGGCCCGCGTGGCGGCGAAATCCCAGACGCGGTGGGCCGCGCTGCGCGACGCGCCCCGGCGCAAGGCCTTGGGGCTGGTGCTGGCGTTGTTCTTCGCGGTGTTCCTGGCGATGACGACGCTCCAGGTGGCGTTCGCGCTGCTGGTTCAGGCGCGGCTCGCCTGGGGCACGAAGGAAGTGGGCTACACG
>NZ_RAWB01000359.1 GCF_003612055.1 Corallococcus llansteffanensis | reverse complement strand
TTCTTGGGGTCGGCGTTGGGGGCGCGGCCCCAGTTGCCGCTGCCGTGCTTGAAGATCTGCACGCCCCGGCCGGAGCTGTCGCCTAGCATGCCGCTGATGGTGGCCTGGACGGGCTTGCCGCCGGACGGGTGGTAGATGACGCGCACCTTCTTCGCGGAGGGCAGCAGGGCGCTGGTGGCGTCGATGAGCAGGTAGACGGTGGTGCCGTCCGTCTGGACGCGCTCGGGGTCCTGGCGGTGGTTGAGGTCGGCGAGCAGCTCGCCGCCGTCCGCGCTGTTGGCGTCGGAGCCCAGTTGGCGCACCTTCACGCGCAGGTTCAGCTCCGCGGGGGCGTCCTGGCGCTTGTACTCACGCACGCCCTGGATGACGACGGCCAGGTCGGCGCCGTTCTCCGGGCCCTTCGTGGGCAGGTGGAGGCCGGACTGGGCGCTGGCGTCGGTGTCCAGGAAGAGGGTGACGTTGGCGCAGCGCTGCTTGCACTCGTCGCCGAAGGGCATCCGGTCGAACTTCAGCCGCATGGCGAAGTCGCTGCCCTGGGGCCCGATGGTGGCGTCGATGATGACGGGGCGTTCCTCGTCCGGGGTCGGCTTGTAGCGGAACGTGGAGCTCCCGCGGCCCGCGGCGGAGGCATCAACGCTGGCGAGCAGCGTGCAGGCGAGCAGGGTGGGCAGGCGCTTCACGGAAGGAGACCTCCTGGCGGGGCGGGCGGCGCCGCGTGAAAAGGGGCATTCAACGGGAAGGGGCCCAGGGCGGCAAGCCTTGGAAGTAGAGTGCTCGCACGGAGGACAGCCATGCCGACGCCGTTCGTACGCCAGCTCAAGCTGGGACCGATGGACAACTTCGTCTACCTCGTGGGGCCGGCGGACGGGCCGGAGGTGGTGGTGGTGGACCCGGCGTGGGACGTGCCGGCCATCGAGGCGGCGGTGGCCGAGGACGGCAAGCGGGTGGTGGGCGCGTTCGTGTCGCACTGCCACGGCGACCACATCAACGGCCTTTCGGAGCTGCTGTCGCGCCACGACGTGCCGGTGTACGCGCAGGCGGAGGAGGTCGCGTTCTCGCGCGAGCTGCGCACCTGGGGCGGGGACGCGCTCAGGCCGTTGAAGGCGGGGGATCCGGTGCCGGTGGGCTCGCGCACGTTCCAGGCGCTGCACACGCCCGGGCACACGCCGGGTTCGCACTGCCTGCTGGCGGACGACGCGCTGGTGTCCGGGGACACGGTGTTCATCAACGGCTGTGGCCGGTGTGACTTCCCCGGCGGCAACCCGGAGGCGATGTACCGCTCGCTGTCGCAGGTGCTGCTGAAGGTGCCGGACTCCGCGCGCCTGTTCCCGGGGCACGACTACGCGGACGTGCCGGTGGCGGGCATGGACGCCGTGCGCCAGAAGAACCCGTACTTCGCCTTCCCGGACATGGCGTCGTTCGTGGCGTTCCGGATGCGGCCGCGGAAGTAGGGCCGCCCTTTCCCGCTCACACCCGCCGGGCCCGGGCGACGGGCGGCATCCGCACGCCGGCCTGGGGCTTCGCGTGCAGCGCCCAGTACGCGGACACGCCGAGCAGCAGGAGCGACAGGAGCGTCCACAGGGCCGCCCAGACGATGGACGGCACCCAGGTCTCGCTCGCGAGGATGGCCGCGTCGCTCTGGGCCCGCACCGCGCTGTTCCACAGGTCGTCGCGCAAATCGAAGACGACGTAGAGCGCCGTGAAGGCCGCGAGGAACAGGTTGAGCGCGTCCACCACCCCCGACGGCAGGAAGCGCGCCCCCAGCCCCATCGCCGCCGCCATCCCCAGGCAGAACGCCAGGGTGAAGAGGTCCCCCGCGTAGAAGAAGCCCATCACCCCCAACCACACCGACGCCGCGCCCATCACCGCCCGGCCCAGCCGGAAGCGGAACGTGGCCAGCATCAAGAGCGCCCCCGCCACCGCGCTGCCCAGGTAGCCCGCCGAGGACACCACGATGCGGTTGAACACCCCGGGCGGCAGCCGCGAGAAACAGGTGCCTCCCTCGTTCACCTGCAGGTGAACCCGGTCCACCGACCCGCCCACGAGCAGCGAGGCGATGGCATGCCCGCTTTCATGCATCATCACCACCAACACCTTCACCGGCCACAACAGCGGCGAGTACCAGAAGTACCAGGACGCCCCCACCAGCAGCACCAGCAGCACCAGCCGCCCGACATCCAGTGTGGCTCCGCTCGCCGTCCGCATCGCTCGCTCCCTCTGACCCCTGCCTGCCTGGACACCAGGACAGACACCGGAACATTCAGGGGCGGTCCATCTTCCGCGAAAACGCCTTCCCCCGACACCGGAACGGTCGCGCTCGGGAACCGGACGGAGTAGGGAGGGGACACCATGAAGAAGACGCTCCTCCTCCTGTCGCTCGTGGCTGCCCCGGCCTTGGCCGGGGAAGGGAAGTGGACCCCCCAGCAGGTGCTGGAGCTGAGCCCCGCCTGGCTCAAGGCCCAGGGCCTCCAGCTTCCTCCCAGCAAGCTGTGGGACCCCAAAAGGGGCACCGGCCTGCTGGCGGGCACGGTGAACACCGGCGGCTGCTCCGGGTCGTTCATCTCCGCTTCCGGCCTCATCATCACCAACCACCACTGCGCCTTCTCCATCATCCAGGAGCACAGCTCCCCCCAGAAGGACCTCATCACCGACGGCTTCCTCGCGAAGCGCCCGGGGGATGAGCTTCCCGGCAAGGGCTCGCGCGTGCAGGTGCCGCGCGGCTTCAAGGACGTGACGGCGGACATCAATGGCGCCGTGCCCGTGGGCGCGGACGACCTCGCGCGCTACAAGGCCATCGACCGCAAGCAGAAGGAGCTGGTCGCCGAGTGCGAGAAGCGCCCCGCCACCCGCTGCCAGGTCGCGACCTTCGACGGCGGCGTCAACTACACGCTGGTGGACGCGGTGGAGCTGCAGGACGTGCGGCTCGTCTACGCGCCGCCCCGCGCCGTGGGCGAGTACGGCGGCGAGGAGGACAACTGGTCCTGGCCTCGCCACACCGGCGACTTCTCCATCATCCGCGCGTACACCGCGCCGGACGGAAGCTCCGCCCCGTACAGCGAGAAGAACGTGCCCTACAAGGCGGAGTTCTTCTTCCCGCTGTCCACCCAGGGCGTGAAGCCGGGCGACTTCGTGATGGTGCTGGGCTACCCGGGCACCACCTACCGCACGCTGCTCGCGGAGGAGATGGCCGAGCGCCAGGCGCGCTACTACCCCCGCGTGCGCGACGCGCTGGGCGAGGCCATCCGCCTGCTGGAGGCCGAAGGCGAGAAGGACCCCGCGGGGAAGATCGCCGTGGCCTCGCAGCTCAAGAGCCTGCACAACGTCTACAAGAACGCGGGCGGCCAGCTGGAGGGCCTGCAGCGCGGCCGCATCGTGGAGAAGCAGCGCGAAACCGAGGCCTCCGTCGTCGCCTGGGCCCAGAAGGGCGGCGCGAAGTGGAACGACGCTCTCAAGGCCCGCGAGGACCTGCTCGCTGAGCAGCAGGCGGCCTCGAAGACCTTCGAGCGCGACTTCCTGCTCGGCCTGTCCGGACGCCTCGCGCGCGGCCCCGCGCTCGCGACGTCCGTGGCCCGGCTGTCCATGGAGCGCGCGAAGCCGGACCTGGAGCGCCGCCCGGAGTACATGGACCGCGAGCTGCCGCGCATCAAGGACCGCCTGGAGCGCGAGCAGAAGAACCTCTTCATCGCCGCGGACAAGGCGCTCCTGCACGCGTTCGTGAAGCGCGCGCAGGCGCTCAAGCCCGACGAGCGCATCGCCGCCGTGGACACCCACTTCGGCAAGACGTACGTGGAGAAGGACGTCACGGCGAAGATCGATTCGCTCTACGCGGGCACGAAGGTGCTGACGCAGTCGGAGCGGATGAAGATGGCGGACGAGTCCCCCGCGCAGCTCGCCGCGCGCAAGGATCCGCTGCTCGCGTTCGGGCTGGACCTGGCGAAGGAGCAGGCGGCGCTGGACGACACCAAGGACCGGCGCCAGGGCGCGGCGTCGCGGCTGCGGCCGGCGTGGCGCAAGGCGGTGATGGCGCAGGCGGGCAAGCCCGTGGCCCCGGACGCCAACAGCACGCTGCGCGTGTCGTTCGCCAAGGTGCAGGGCTACGCGCCGCGCGACGGGGCGGTGTACCTGCCGCAGACGACGCTGACGGGCATGCTCCAGAAGCACTCCGGGGAAGAGCCCTTCAACGCGCCCGCGAAGGTGCGCGCGACGGCGGAGGCGAAGAAGTTCGGCCCGTGGGTGGACCCCCGGCTGAAGGACGTGCCGGTGGACTTCCTGTCGGACGCGGACACCACGGGCGGCAACTCCGGCAGCCCCACGGTGAACGGCAAGGGCGAGCTCGTGGGCGTGAACTTCGACCGCGTGTGGGAGAACGTCGCGAACGACTTCGGCTACAATCCGGACGTGGCCCGGAACGTCAACGTGGACGTGCGCTACCTGCTCTGGCAGCTCGACCAGGTCGAGAACGCGGACGCGCTCTTGCGCGAGCTCAACATCCGCAAGAGCTCCTCGCCGGTGGTGAAGGAGGCGCGCTGACATGTCGGACGCGGGAGAGGGGCTGCCAGCGCTTCCCACCTTCCGTCCCGACGAGCGGGTGTGCGGCAACTGCAAGCTGTGGAGCCCGCACTCCGTGGATCACCGTGGCTGGGTGGGGCCGTGCCGCATGAACAACTCGCGCGGCCTGTTCCCACCCTCCGCGCCCATCTGTGACAAGTACGCGCCCCGGGGCTCCGCGAGCCCGCTGCCCGTGGTCGTGACCGCGCGGGGCCGGGCGCCCGTTCGCAGCGTGGCGCCCGTGGTGGTGCGGCGGCGCGCGGACCCCAACGACGTGGTGGACCTGGAAGGGCTGAACATGACGCGCGAAGAGCTGATGGACATCTTCCGGGAGGCCGCCGGCATCAGTGAGCCGCCGCTCGCCGCCAAGTGGGAGGGCGGCACGGTGCGCCTCGTCCCGGGCAACCCGGAGCTGCAGGCGAAGGACCTGCCCATCGACAACCTGTTCCACAAGGTCACGATGGTGCGCGACCGCCTGCGCGTGCTGGAGCAGAAGCTCAACGCCCACCCCAAGCTCACCGAGGCGGAGAAGGTGGAGATGCAGAGCTACATCACCCGCGTGTACGGGTCGCTCACCAGCTTCAACGTCCTCTTCAAGGACAAGGCGGATCAATTCGTCGGCAGCAAGGGCGACGAGTAGTCTCCGCCCCCATGGCCCCGGAGTCTCCCCCGAGCCTCACGGCCGCTGGCCGCGCTCCTCCATCACGGTGAGGGCGCGCTGGCGGCCCCGGTGCAGGGTGCTCTTCACCGTGCCCTCGGGGATGCGCAGGAGCCGGGAGATCTCCGCCGCGCCCAGGCCGCGCACCTCGCGCAGGTAGAGCACCTGCCGCTGCTGGGGGTTCACCTCCTCCAGTGCTTCGTGGAAGTGGCGCTGCATCTGTTCACCCATGGCGTGCGCTTCCGGGGACACCATCTCCTGGGGCGCGTGCGTCAGCCGCTCCCGGCGCCTGCGCGCGCGCAGCCAGTTGATGCTGCTGTTGACCATCACCCGGTGCAGCCACGTCGTCCACGTCGCCCGGCCGTCCAGCCCCGGCGGCTGCCGCGACAGGCGCAGGAAGACGTCCTGCACCACGTCCTCCGCGTCGTCGGTGTCCCCCACGATGCGCCGGGCGATGGCGAGGGCCCGGGTGCGATGCCGGGCGTAGAGGTCGTTCAGGGAAGGGAAGGGGAGGACGGCGGCGTGCGGGCCCATGGCGGACGGTCTCCTGTGGCTCCCCCTGGAACGAATGGGCGCGACGAAGGGTCTATGACCCTGGAGGGCAGGTGGCGGGCCACCGCCGGACGGTTCCCCGGGACTCCCGGGCGGGGCCCCGGGCCGGCCAGCCCCCTGGAGGCCCCACCGGACACCGTTCACGGGGCCGGGCCCCGCCGCCTCGCCGCCGCGCGCGGTGCGCACCTTGCGGTCCAGGGGGGCGCCATGGCTCGGACAGCCGACATCGGGGGCAGGAGGCAGTTCATGCCCCGGCGGCGCGCGGGCCACGGCTTCGTGGACCTGCTCCTGGGGCGCCCTCTCACCAGCGCCCAGGCGATGCAGGAGAAGACGGGCGTCCTCACCGGCGTGGCGCTGCTGGGGCTGGACGCGCTGTCCTCCGCCGCGTACGGGCCGGAGGCCGCCCTCACCGTGCTGCGGCCGCTGGGCCCCGCGGGCGTGTGGCTGCTCTTGCCCATCACGGCCGCCATCGTCGGGCTGCTGATGATCGTCGCGGGCTCGTACGCGCAGACCATCGCCGCGTACCCCAGCGGCGGCGGGGCGTACACCGTGGCGCGGCAGAACCTGGGGCGGGGCGCGGGGCTGCTGGCCGCCACCGCGTTGATGCTCGACTACATGCTCAACGTGGCCGTGGGAATCTCCGCGGGCGTGGGCGCGCTGGTGTCCGCGCTCCCCTCGCTGCGGCCCCACGTGCTGCCCCTCGCCCTGGCGGTGCTGGCGCTGCTCACCCTGGTGAACCTGCGCGGCGTGCGCGAAGCGGGCGCGGTGTTCGTCGTGCCCACGTGGTTCTTCATCGGCTCCATCGCCGTGGTGCTGGGCGTGGGTGTGTCCAGGCTGCTCACGGGCCACGCGACGCCCCTCCAGGCCCCGCCGCCCCTGGTGCTGCCCACCGCGTCCGTGAGCGCGTGGCTGGTCATCCGCGCCTTCGCCAGCGGCTGCACGGCGATGACGGGCGTGGAGGCCATCAGCAACGCGGTGCCCCTGTTCCGCGACCCGTCCATCCGCCGCGCGCGCGCCACGCTGGGCATCATCGTCGGCGTGCTCGTCACGATGCTGCTGGGCATCGCGCTCCTGTGCCGGGTGTATGGCGTGGGCGCGACGCCGCCCGGGTCTGCGGGCTACCAGACGGTGCTGTCCCAGCTCATCGCCGCGGTGATGGGCCGCGGCGTCTTCTACTACGTGGCCATGGCGGCCATCCTCTGCGTGCTCGCGCTGTCCGCCAACACCAGCTACGCGGGCTTCCCGCTCGTGTGCCAGGTGCTGGCGCGCGAGCGCTACCTGCCCCCGGGCTTCGCCCACCGGGGACGGCGGCTCGCCCTGTCGCGCGGCATCCTCACCCTGTCCGGGCTGGCGGCGCTGCTGCTCATCGCGTGCCGGGGCATCACCGACCGGCTGATTCCCCTGTTCGCCATGGGCGCGCTGATGGCCTTCACGCTGTCCCAGGCGGGCATGGTGGTGCACTGGAACCGGCACCGGACCCAGGGCTGGCGGTGGCGCCGCATGCTCAACGGCCTGGGCGCGGTGATGACGGCGCTCACCCTGGCCATCGTGGGCGTGTCCAAGTTCGCGCACGGCGGCTGGGCCGCGTTCGTCCTCGTGCCCGCGGGCATCGTGCTCCTGTCGCGCGTCCATGCCGCCTATGCGCGCACGCGGCGCGCCACGGAGCTGCGCCGGCCCCTGCGGCTGAGTCCGGGTCCGCCGCCCGTCGCCGTGGTGCCGGTGGACCGCTGGTCCCACGCGTCGGAGACAGCGCTGCGCTTCGCGCTGGAGTTGAGCGACGACGTGCGCGCGGTGCACGTCTGCAGCGGGGACACCGACGAGCAGCAGCTGGACTCCCAGTGGCAGCACTTCGTCCAGGTCCCGCTGCGGGAGGCCGGCCGCACGCCGCCGCCGCTCGTGCACGTGGCGTCGCCGTACCGCGCGCTGGTGTGGCCGCTGCTGGACTACCTGGACGCGCTGCTCGCGGAAGCGCCGGGCCGCACCGTCGCCATCGTGCTGCCGGAGCTGCTGGAGGCGCGCTGGTACCGCGCCATGCTGTACGGCCGCCGCTCGGAGCTGATGCGCAGCGCGCTGCTGCTGTCGGGCGAGCGGCGCCTGGTGGTGGTCAGCGTGCCCTGGTACCTGCGCACCGCCGGGCAGACCGCGCCGCACTCCGCCTGGGCCGCCGCCGAGCACGGCGACCCCCCCGGCGGCTGGTAGGGGGCGCCGGAGCGCGGCGCCCCCGGCACGTCACTCCTGCTCGTCCTGCTTCGTCATGCCCCAGTCCTTCAGGCGCTTGAAGAGGGTGGAGCGGGCCAGGCCCAGCTCGCGGGCCACGCGCTCGCGGTTGTTGTTGAAGCGGCGCAGCGCGGTTTCGATGATCTGCCGCTCCAGCTTCTCCAGCATCTGCTCCAGCGTCATGCCCGGCGGCAGCTCCGGCACGGTGATGCCCGTCTCGCGGTTGACCTCCTGGTCGAAGGACAGGTCGCCCGCGTCGATGGACGGCCCCTTGCGCAACAGCAGCGCGCGGTGCACCACGTTGCGCAGCTCGCGGATGTTGCCCGGCCACGCGTGCTGCTGGAGTCTGTCCAACGCGGCGGGCGTGAAGCGCACCGTCTGCCCGCGCGGGGCGAAGGCGCGCACGAAGTGCTCCGCCAGCCCGACGACGTCACCCCGGCGGCTTCTCAGGGGCGGCAGGTGCAGCGGGACGACGCACAGGCGGTAGTACAGGTCCTCGCGGAAGCGCCCCTCGCGCGACGCCGCCAGCAGGTCGCGGTTGGTGGCCGCCACCACTCGCACGTCCACGTGCATGGGGCGGCTCGCGCCCACGCGCTTGATTTCACCGCTCTCCAGCGCGCGCAAGAGCTTCGCCTGGAGGTCCAGCGGCAGTTCGCCAATCTCGTCCAGGAACAGCGTGCCGCCGTCCGCCTCCTCGAAGGCGCCCTTGCGCGCGCCCACGGAGCCGGTGAACGCGCCCTTCTCGTGGCCGAACAGCTCGCTTTCAATCAGCTCCTTGGAGATGGCGGCGCAGTTGACCGGGATGAGCGGCCGGTTCGCGCGCGGCGAGCACGCGTGCAGCGCGTTCGCCACCAGCTCCTTGCCCGTGCCGGACTCGCCCAGGATGGTGACGGCCGCGGTGGACGGCGCCACGCGCTGGATGAGGTCCGTGAGCTGCCGCACCGATGGGTCGCTGCCGAGGATGCCGTGGAAGGCCTGCGCCTCCTTCTTCGCGGCGGGCACCGCCTCCAGGATGAGCTCCGCCTCGCCCACGCGCAGGCTGGTGGGCAGCGTCACCTCCGCCTCGAACAGGCGCACGGGCCCCAGCCACGTGCCGTTGGTGGAGCGCAGGTCCACGACGTGGAACACGCCCTCCTGGCGCGTCACCTTCAGGTGGCGGCCGGAGATGAACCGGTCCTGGAGCACCAGGTCGCAGCCGGTGTCCTTGCCCACCGTGAAGCTGTCGCCGGTGAGCCGGTGCACCGTCTCCGTGGTGCCCTGCTTCACCCGCACCTGCGCGGCCTGCCAGCGCTGCGCGTCCCGGTTCTGCACCGTGGTGGTGCTGCCCGCCTCGGTGGCCCGGTCCGCGTCCTCGCTGGCGCCGTGCTGGCGGAATACCGCGCGCCACTGGCCCAGCTCCAGGTCCGCGCCGTCGGGCAGGTCCGCGCGCTCCACCACCTTGCCCGCGACCTTCGTGCCCTTGCCGGACAGGTCCTCCACCCGGCACCGCTGCCCGTCCCACAGGAGGGCCACCTGCTGGCGGCTCACCTCCGGATCCGGAATGGCCACGTCGCTCGAGTCGCCCCGACCGAGCACCAACCGCGCCCGGTCCACCGCCACCCGCAACACTTCCTCGCCTCGACGGAAGAACACCAACTCCGGCATTCCAACCCCTCCCAACGCCCCGCACCGGGGGGCCGCGGGCAGCGCTTTACACGGCGCGTGCGCGGGCATCAACCCGGGGCCGGGCGATGGGAGAGGGCCAGCCTCGTGCTAGCGCTTGGCCGCGAAGCGCGGGCTGCTCACCATGCCGGTGAGCCGGCCGCCGCGGTAGCCCGGGTTCTCCCGGTCCACCGGCAGCATGTTCACCGCGAGGGCCAGGGGCCCCAGCCGCTGCTGGAAGGCCTGCTCGAACTTGAGCCGCACGTCGAGCCCCAGCTCGCTGTACTCCAGCCGCTTGCCCAGCTTCACCGTGCCGGTGCCCAGGCCCTCCAGGTCCTCGCTCTTGAGGTTCAGGTCCTTCACCGTGCCCAGGCCCTTCTCGAACTGGAGGTCGCCCTTCAGCTCGCCCAGCACCACGCGCGGCAGGTCCATGGGCATCCCGGGGCCTCCACCCATGGGGATGGCCGCCTTGCCTCCCTTGATGGTGAGCCCCTGGGTGTCCAGCGCCACGGTGCCCGTCGCCTGCGACCAGTCCACGGCCTGGCCGCGGATGAGCGTGCCCGGCGCCTTGAGCGACACCTTCGCGTTGAGGGTGCCCTCCATGTCCACGCCGGTGTAGCGCGGAAGGTTGCCGCCGCCCGCCTGCAGCCCGTCCACGTCCACGTCCAGCGACGTGCCGCTCAGGCCGCCCACGGTGACGTGCACCGTGCCGCCCATCGC
>NZ_RAWB01000358.1 GCF_003612055.1 Corallococcus llansteffanensis | reverse complement strand
GCGCCTTCGTTGTTCGTGAGCAGGACCGGTGGCCGCTGTTCGCGTCGACGCAGCTGTCGGTGGATCCGTACACGGCGCAGCCGCTGCGCACGGAGACGTACGCGGACTTCAACAGCGGTCGCAAGGTGCGCACCTGGCTGCGCTTCCTGCACACCGGCGAGGCGCTGGGGTGGCCAGGCCAACTCATCGCCGCGCTCGCGTCGTTCGGCGCCGTGTTCCTCGTCTACACGGGCTACTCGCTGTCGTGGCGTCGCTTCTTCCCGCGTCGTCAGGCCCGGGCGGTGGCGACCCCTGTCGCGCCCCCCGAGTCCCCGGAGTCCAAGACGCACGCGGCCTGATCCGCTCCACGCGCAGCCCCCTTCATCCCCCACGGCCCGGACCGCGAGCGCGGCTCCGGGCCGCTTCGTTTCACGCACCGCCGTGTGGCATTCGCCCGACTGATGCGTCGCATTGCGCGAGCGGCCCTGGCGCGACGCCGTTCCCGCCGGCCTGGGAAGAAACTTCTTGTTCCACCATGCCGGGTATTGCATATGAGAATCATTCTCATTTAGGCAGCCCATCCTCCGAGGGTCACGTGTCCACCGCCAAGCCCGGTCGTTCTGGAATCCGCTCATCACATGGCAATCCTGGAGGCGTGCGTGGCGCGCTGTGGCCCTGGGGGCAGGCCGTGGGGCTCGCGTCCGCGCTCGCCGCCGGCAGCGCGGTGGCGCAGGAGACGCCGCCCGCCGCCGCCACCCCGGCGCCGGTGCAGGAGTCCCGCCCGGTGGAGGAGACGACCCCCGCCGTGACGCCCCCTGCGGCTCCGACTCCGGCCCCGGCTGCCGCGAGCACGGAGGCGCCGCCCGCGGAGGAGCAGGACGTGTTCGTCCTGCCGACGGTGGAGGTGGAGGGCGAGGCGTCGAAGTACAACGCGACGGAGCCCAGCCTGACGCGGCTGCCCCGGCCGCTGGTGGACACGCCGCAGACCATCACGGTGGTGCCGGAGCGGGTCATCGAGGAGCAGCAGGCCACGACGCTGCGCGATGCCCTGCGCAACGTGTCGGGCATCACGGTGACGGCGGGGGAGGGCGGCCGGCAGGGCGACTCGTTCTCGCTGCGCGGCTTCTCCGCCCAGACGGACACCCTGCGCGACGGCGTGCGCGACCTGGGCTGGTTCACCCGCGACACGTTCAACCTGGAGGGCGTGGAGGTCTACTTTGGTCCGTCGTCGGTGCTCTTCGGCCGGGGCTCCACGGGCGGCGCCATCAACATGGTGACGAAGAAGCCGAAGCGGGGCTCCTTCCAGGACCTGCGGCTGTCGGGCGGCACGGCGCCGTCCGGCCGCGTGGAGGCGGATCTCAACGAGGAGGTGTCCGAGCGCATCCAGCTGCGCGTGAGCGCGACGGGGCAGCTCGCGGACGTGGCCAGCCGTGACGTCGTCACGGAGAACCGGGCGGGCATCGCGCCGTCCGCGCGCTTCGTGCTGAGCGACAAGGTGTCGCTGGAGGTGGACTACTTCTACCAGCACGAGAACAGCGTGCCCGACTACGGCCAGCCGTACTTCAATGGCTACCCGGTGTCCGTCACCCTGAACGTGCCCCGCGAGAACTTCTACGGCGTGCAGGACAGCGACACCGAGCGCGTGAACGTGCACATCGGTACCGCGCGCGTGCTGGCCGACCTGGGCGGTGGCATCCGCCTGACGAACACCCTGCGCTACGGCGGCGTGGATCGCTTCGCCCGCCCCACCGCGCCGCGCGGCCTGACGCCGGTCAACGCGCCCACCACCATCGGGCGCCAGCGCTTCGAGACGAACACCGACAACAACTACCTGGCGAACCAGACCGACCTGCGCGGCGTGTTCACCACCGGGTTCCTCAAGCACACCGCCAACGTGGGCCTGGACATCTCGCGCGAGCGGCGCAGCCAGTCCCGCGACAACCTCACCGCGGTGGGCCTGCCCACGGGCCCCAACCTGCCCGCGGACCTCTATGATCCGGATCACAACCCGGACCTGTCCGCCGTCAGCCGCGTCTTCGCGTCGTCCAACTCGAGCCGGCAGTGGAACCTGGGCGTCTACGCGTCCGACCAGATCCAGGTGGGCCCCTACGTGGAGCTGCTGGGCACGCTGCGCTACGACAACCTCCACAGCGACTACTCGGCCACCACCGCCACCGGGGAGACGACGCCGTTCGAGCAGGAGAACGGCCTGTTCAACTGGCGCGCGGGCGTGGTGCTCCACCCGGTGGCGAACGCCAGCATCTACGGCATGTACGGCACGTCCTCCAACCCGAGCGCGGAGCTGGCCACGCTGTCCAACGACACCGTCAGCCTGGACCCGGAGAAGAACGAGACCTTCGAGATTGGCGCCAAGTCCGACCTCATCGCCGAGCGCCTGAGCGTCAACGCCGCCGTCTTCCGCACGAACAAGAAGAACGCCCGCGTGCCCAACACCGACCCGGAGGGGCCGGCGCAGATCCTGGAAGGCAAGCAGCGCGTGCAGGGCTACAACGTCGGCATCGCGGGTTCTCCGGTGCAACGCTGGAACGTGTTCGCCAACTACACGTTCCTGGACGCGAGCATCCGCGAGCACAGCAACGACTTCCTGGAAGGCCAGCGGCTGGTGAACACGCCCAAGCGCAGCCTGTCGTTGTGGACCACGTACGCGCTCCTGGAGAACCTGTCCGTGGGCGGCGGCGCCGTCTACCAGGACGTGGTTCCGGTGAACAACCCGGCCAATGCGACGGTGCTGCTCAGCAAGGTGCCCAACTTCTGGCGCTTCGACGTCTTCGCCAGCTATGCCTTCAAGAAGGTGGACCTGCAGCTCAACGTCTACAACCTCACCGACAAGCTCTTCTACGAGTCCTACTACGCGGGCCAGGCCGTGCCGGCGGAGGGGCGCTCGGCGCTGCTTTCCGCGCACGTGCGATTCTAGCCGCAGGAGGAAGTCCCTGATGATGGTGCACATCCCGCGGGTCCTCACGCCCGAACAGGTCGCCCACTGCCGCACCGTCTTCCAGCAGGCGGCGTGGGAGGACGGCCGGGCCACCGCGGGCAGCCAGTCCGCCCAGGTGAAGAAGAACCTCCAGCTCCCCGAAGGGAGCCCCGCCGCGCGGGAGCTGGGGGACCTGGTGCTGGCGGGCCTGGAGCAGAGCCCGCTGTTCATCTCCGCGGTGCTGCCCCAGCGCGTCTTCCCCCCGCTGTTCAACCGCTACGAGCCGGGGATGGACTTCGGCTCGCACGTGGACAACGCCATCCGGCCGCTCTTGGGCACGTCGCTGCGCCTCCGCACGGACGTGTCCGCGACGCTGTTCCTCAGTGAACCGGACAGCTACGACGGCGGCGAGCTGGTGGTGGAGGACACCTACGGGAACCACTCGGCGAAGCTGCCCGCGGGGGACCTGCTCATCTACCCGTCCAGCAGCCTGCACCACGTCACGCCGGTGACGCGCGGCGTGCGGCTGGCGTCGTTCTTCTGGGTGCAGAGCATGGTGCGCGACGCGGGCCAGCGCGCCCTGCTCTTCGACCTGGACACGTCCATCATGCAGCTCACGCGCGAGGTGCCGAAGAGCCCCGCGCTGGTGATGTTGACGGGCGTGTACCACAACCTCCTTCGCCAGTGGGCGGAGCCCTGAGCTAGGCCTGCTCCGGGGTGACGTGCAGCGTGAGCACCGGGCACGTCGCGTGGCTCACCACCTTCTGGGCCACGCTGCCCAGCAGCATGCGCGTCAGGCCCTTGCGGCCATGGGTGCCCATGACAATGAGGTCGTACTTCCCGCGCTGGGCCTCCTCCAGCACGATGTTGGCCGCCTCGCCAATCACCACCCGGTGAGACAGGGCCACCGGCGCGCTGCCCTCCAGGGATTGCAGGAGCGTGGCCAGCTCCTTGCCCGCGGAGTCGCGCGCCATCGTCTCCAGCGCCTGCGCGTCCCAGCCGGGCGAGGCCACCAGCAGGTCCGGCGCCACGTACTGCGGCGGCTCCCACGCGTGGATGATGTCCACCGTCGCGCCGAAGGGCCGGGCGAGCTGCAGCGCGTATTCGATGACGGACCGGGAGCCGTCCTTCAGGTCCACCGGCACGAGGATGCGTGAAGGGGCAGCCATGGATGTCCTCCCCGGACAATGACAGCAAGGGAACGCCCGGCCGCCTCGGGAGCGAGCGGGCGCTCACAGGATGGGAGCAACGGAGCGGGCACGCAAGCCCGCGTGAGCATGGGCAGTTTTCTGTCCGAGGTTCCCCCCATGCGCCCTCCCATCGACCACGGTACCGTGCTCATCATTGGCGCCGCTGGCGGCATCGGCCGCGAGCTTGCCCGCCTTCTCTCCCCACGCGTCCGGACGCTGGTGCTCGTCGCGCGCGAGGTGCAGGAGCTGTCCGAGCTGCGCGATGAGCTGCTGCTGCGCAACCCGACCCTGGGGGTGATGCTCCAGGCCTGCCGACTGGATGATCCGCGCGCGGTGGATGAGCTGTTCGAGCACCTGGAGCGCCACTACGTGCGCGTGGACGTGCTCATCAACAACGCGGATCACACGTCCAGCGGGCTGTACGTCCAGGAGCGCTGGAAGCGCATCGAGGAGCTGGTGCACGCGAACGTGCTCGCCCCCGCGATGCTGACACACCGGCTGCTGGGCCCCATGCTGGAGCGGGGGCGGGGCGGCATCCTCATCGTCGGCTCCGGCGCGGCGCGCCTCTTCCTGCCGGGCGCGGTGACGTTCGCCGCCACGCAGCGCTTCCTGGACGGCTTCAGTGAGTCCCTGCGCCTGGAGCTGGAGGACGCGGGCATCCCCGTCACCTTCGTGGCCCCGGGCCCGCTGGCGCTGGAGCCGCCGCTGCCGGACGAGGTGACGCCCTTCTTCGAAGTGTCCCTGCGTCAGTGCGCCCGCGAGGCCCTGGCGGGCTTCGAGCGGGGCGACGCGCTGGTGTACCCGGGCCTGGGGCACCGATGGGTGATGCGGCTGTTGCGCCTGCTGCCGCGCTCCTTCAAGCGGGGCCTGGGGCGGCTGGCGCTGGGCGGACTGCGCCGCAAGCTCCTGCTCCAGCCCTCCGGGCCCGAAGCGGGAGCGCCCCCGCGGCCGGTGCTGCTGGCCGGGGGGGAGCCCTCTTCCGCGTCCTGAGTGTCGAAGGACTCCGACGACTACAGGCCGATCTCCGCGAGGCGGGCCTTCACGCGCGTGGCCTTCACGCCGGTGTTGGCCGTGCCGCGGCCCTGCGAGTTGCCGCCGATGCCGATGTGGTGCAGCGCCACCACCTGGTTCGTCGACGTGGAGATGACGGGCGAGCCGGACGAGCCGCCCAGCGTGTCCGAGTTGTAGGAGATGTCCGTGGTGCTGTAGTTGCCGTTCAGCACGGTGCCCGGAGAAGACTTCTTCGTCGGGACGCAGGAGGGGGTCGTGTAGTAGTCGCAGTTCTGGTTGACGACGTACACGGAGGCGTTCGTCGCCGCGTTGGTGGCGGAGACGGTGAGGAAGCCGTACACCGCGCCCGGGAGCTGGCCGTTGACGGCCGAGCAGCGCAGCGCCGTCATGTCGTCACCGCTCCACGTCTTGATGAACGTGGCGCACGGGTACCAGATGCGCGAAGCGGACGCGACGCCGTCCTCGTAGTTGAACGACACGCGCGCGCCCACCGCGTCCGCGCTGCTGCCGACACAGTGGTTGTTGGTGATGATGACGTCGTTGGACACCAGCCACGCCGTGCAGCGGCTGCCCACCGCCGGGATGGAGAGGTAGCCCACCGCCAGGGACTTCGCGCGCGGCGTGCCCGTGAGGGACGTGGCGCTCACCCAGTTCAGCGTCCCGACGATGACGTTGGACTCCTGCGACGCCAGCGGACCGTTGGGCTCCGCGTCCGGCAGGTCCTGCGGCTCCACGGAACCACACGCCGTCACGCCCAGCACCAGCATCGCACCCATGAGCTTCTTCGCGACCATCGGGAACCTCCTTCGCGCGGCATTGCGCGGCGCGAAGGGCAAGGCACGTCGCGTGCCAGCAGGCGTCCCAGACGGAGCGCGCCACCCCGGCACCGCGAGGTGGTGCGTGGATGCTCCGTGCAACCCGGTTGCGTTTGTAAAGAAACGTCACATTCCCGGGCGAATCCCCAGCCATCCCGGGGGCTTGCATGGATTTCCAGGAGTGCTGTTTTTGCGGACAATCAAACCCGCCCTGTCCCAAGCGGAGACAGGGCGGGGTGAGGCCCCGGCCTCTCAGCCGATGATCATCTCCTCGCGCTCCAGGGTGCCTTCCTTGAAGCGGCGGAGGTTGAAGCGGGTGAAGAGCTCGTCGGAGTCGCCGGAGGTCATCCACCCGGCCATCCGCTCCGCGACGGCGGGGGCCATCATGAAGCCGTGGCCCACGAAGCCGGAGAGCTGGAGCAGGTTGTCCAGGCCGGGGGTGCGTCCCAGGATGGGGTTGTTGTCCGGGGTGACGTCGTAGAGGCCGCCCCACTGGCGCAGGACCTTCACCTGGCCCACGTTGGGCAGCTGCTCGGTGAGGGCGCGGGCGAAGCGCGACACGAAGCGCAGGGTGCTGCCCATGTTGGGGCCGGCGGGCTCCTTCGGGTCGCCCATGCCGCCCACGATTTCCCCGCGCATGGACTGGCTGAAGTACAGGCCCGTGTCGAGCACCGACACCAGCGGGGACAGGAAGGGCTTGAGCGGTTCGGTGCTGAGGATCTCGTGGCGGTGGGGCTCGTTGGGCAGCGCCACGTCCACCAGGTTCGCGACCTGGGGGCTCCACGCGCCGGCGGCGAGCACCACGGTGTCGCAGGCGATGTCGCCCCGGTCCGTCTTCACCTTGCGCACCTGGCCGTTGCTCGTCTCGAAGCCGGTGACGTGGGTGTACGTCTCCACCTTCACGCCGCGCTTCACGCAGCCCTGCGCGTAGCCCCAGAGGAAGGCCCAGGGGAAGATGACGCCGTCCTCCGGGTTGTAGGCCGCGGTGAGGCAGTCCTTCATCGTCAGGCCGGGGACGATGTCGCGCGCCGCGTCCGGGGTGATGATGCGCGTGGGCACGCCGTACTTGTTGTGCAGCACGGCGTTCTTCTCCAGCCGCAGCGCGGTGTCCTTGCGCTTGGCCAGGAAGAGGTAGCCGCCCTGGCGCAGCCACACGTTGACGCCCAGGTCGCGCGCGAACACCTTCATCAAATCAATGGAGCGCTTGGCCAGCTCGATGAGCGCCGGGGTGCCCCACTGCATGCGCACGCCGCCGCCGTTGCGGCCGGACGCGCCCGCGCACAGGTAGCCGCGCTCCAGCACCACCACGTCCGTCTCGCCGCGCAGGGCCAGGTTGTACGCCAGCGACAGGCCCATGATGCCGCCGCCGATGATGACCACCTTCGCCTTCTGCGGCACCGGCCCCTCCGGCCGGAGCGCGGACGGGAAGTGCTCCAGCTCCTGGGGCACGCCGCCCATGGGGGGCACGGATTCATCCACGGGCGCGCTCGCCAGCACGCGCAGCTCCGTGGGGTACAGCGGCGGGCGGGGCGTGAAGGGCACCACCGCCTCTGGCTTGAGCGCCTTCGACTTCTGGAGCAGCGCCGCGACCGTGGAGTGGCAGCTCTTGCCCTGGCAGATGCCGGTGCCGAAGCCGGTGAAGCGCTTCACCGACTCCACGTCCTGGTAGCCCCGCTCCAGCGCGTGTTCGATGTCGGAGACGGTGACGTCCTCACAGGTGCAGACGAGCGCCTTGCTCATGACAGCCCTCCCAGCAGCGCCTGCGCCGCGCGCTGGCCCATGGCCGCCGCGTCCTTCGCCGTCCCCACCTTCGCCACGTCGCCCGCGACGAACACGTCCGCGGCCTGCGTGCGTCCGTCCGCGTCCGCGTCCACGCGGAAGTGGCCCGCGCTCGCGTCGAACTCCACCTTCGCGCCGCCCTGGCGCGCCAGCTCGAAGCCCGGCGTCACCGGCACCGACACGATGATGGCGTCGCACGACACCTTCTGCTTGCGGCCACCCTGGGGCGTGAAGCTCAGCGCCCCCACACCGCGCAGGCCGTGGGCCTTGAGCCCGTCCCCCACGCACGCCTTGGGGTGCGCGTTCGCGGGCAGCGGCCCCTTGAGGTCCACCACCGCGGCGATCTCCACCCCGCGCTGGGCCAGCAGGTGCGCCAGCGCGTGCAGTTCCGGGCCGTGGCCCACCAGCGCCGCGACCTCCGGGGCCACGTCGTGGCGGCGCAGGAGCAGGCTCGCCGCGCGGCCCGCGAACACGCCGGGCAGGTCGTTGTTCTCGAAGGGGAGGGTGGGGGGATGGCCGCCCACCGTGAGCAGGAAGCGCTCCGCGTAGACCTTCAGGAGCCGCAGGCCTTCGGGCTCCTGCGACGCCACCGCGAGGTAGCGCCCGTGCTCGTCGTCATAGAGGCCGATGACGGTGGCGCGCCGCACCACGCTGCCCTGCGGGAACGCGGTGGGCTCCGGCACGAAGGGCGCGCCGTCCTCCGGGGCGCCGTGGGCCAGACGGCCACCCAGGTTCGCGTCGCGCTCGAAGAGCATGAAGGGCACGCCCTTGCCCGCGAACACCCGCGCCGCCTCCAGGCCGGCAGCGCCACCGCCCACCACCGCGACCCGGATCTGGATCGTGCGCGAGGGCAGGGCCTCGGGGCCGGGCTCCTTCGGCAACAGGCCCAGGCCGGCGAGCTGCCGGGCCACCTTCGCCATCACGTCCTCCGCGATGGGGACGCCCGCGAACATCTCGTGGTGGTCGAAGCGCTTGGGGAAGAACCAGTCGATGGTCGCGAAGATGTCCACGTTCGCGGAGGGGTACGCGTTCTGCCGCTCCAGCCGCATCCCCTCCTTCGCGGGGGTGCGGCACGTGTAGACGTTGGGCAGGCCGTCCACGCGCATGAGGCAGTGCGAGCAGGCCGCGGCGAAGCAGAAGGGCCCGCGGGGGCGGTGGTACTTCACGGACCGGGAGAGGACGTTCTCGCCCGCGGCGATGAGGGAGCACGCCACCGGCTCGCCTTCGACGGCGGGGATGCTCTCGCCCTCGAGGTCCACGGTGATGGCCCTGCCGCGCGGGGTTGCGTCTGGGAGGCGTCGCATGGGTGCCGCGCAAAATGGCGCACCGGACCCGGGCGGTCAAAGCCTGTCGGCGTCCGCCCGCCCGCCACCAACAGCCCGCGCCGACAGCCCAGGTGATGGCGCGTGAACGCGACACTTGTGGGGAAAGCAAAAGCCCCACTCCCGGTGCGCGGGGAGCGGGGCTTTCATGACGCGGTGGGGCAAGCCCCGGGGGGCCTTCAGGCCGGGTGCGTCAGACGGGGGCTTCGTCCCGGGGGAAGATGGGCTCCGGCATGCCCCGGGGGCGGTAGCCGAAGCGGGTGCGGATGACGGCGCCGAGCGCCAGCGGGGTGAGGAAGAGGTTGAGCAGCACGCCCAGCACCGGGATGTGGCTGACGAGCAGCAGCAACCCCAGCCCCATGGCGAGCACCCCTGCCTGCGTCTTGCGACCGCGCAGCACCGGGATCCGCGTGCCCAGCTCGGAGGCGATGGCCGCGTAGCCCAGCGCCGTGCCCAGCATGGACGCCACCAGGAGGGCGAACGCCACCGGGATGCCGATGAGGGTGATGCACAGGACGATGGTGAGCGGGATGAGCGCCAGCGTGCCGACGAAGCCCAACAACACGTTCTTGCCGGGGCGGCTGCGGATCTCCTCGCCCAGCTCCTTCATGCGCGCCGGGAAGAACATCTGCCCCAGGAAGCCCAGCCCGAAGAGGAGCGCGAACTGGAGGATGAACGAGGCCGGCCCGCCGCCCCGGTCCTCGTCCTCGTCCGCCTCTTCCTCCGACGCGACGGGATCGCGGGCCTCGTGCATGCCGCGCTTGATCTCCCCCGCCACCATGCGACCCAGCCCCGCGCCGCCGAAGGACTCCGTGCTGCCCTCCACCTTGGCGCCGGCCTCCTTCTGCACCTGGCCGCCGAAGGCGGACACGTCGCCTTCCACCTCCGCGTCCGGGCCCAGGATGACGTTGCCGCCGAAGGCGTGCGCGTCCCCCTCCACGTGGCCGTGGATCTCCAGGTTGCCACCGAAGGCGACCGCGTCGTCCTCCACCGTGCCGCGCACGATGAGGTTGCCGCCATAGACGACGGCGCTCTCCACGGACTCGCCCTCCTTCACCTCCAGGTTCTGTCCGCGCGCCACCACGTCCCGGGCGCCGCGCTTGCCGCGCCGGATGCTCTCGCGGGCGCGCCGCATCTCCTCGCGCACGCGGTCCTTCACCTGGTCGGCCTCCTCCCTCGCCATCTCGGCCTGGACCCGGGCGGCTTCGGCGCGGGCCTCTTCGGCCTCCCTGCGCGCATCGGCGGCATCCTCGTCCTGGTCCTCGTCGGGCGCGGGCGGCGCCGGAGGCGGCGTGGCGGCCATCATGGGTGGCGCCGGCGGCACGGGGGCCACGAC
>NZ_RAWB01000357.1 GCF_003612055.1 Corallococcus llansteffanensis | reverse complement strand
GCAGGCGGCCTCCCACGAGGCGTTCCAGGTCGGCCCGCGCCCTCCAGTAGTCGCGGACGGTCTCCAGGTAGGCCCGCCACGCCTCCACCTGTTCACGCCGCGCGACGAGCAGCGCGGGGAGGCCGATCTGCATCGCGTTGTACTGGCGTTGGGACTCTTCGAGGATGGTGGTGCGCAGCGGGAGCACGACCTTCTGGTAGCGGTCCGCCATGCTCCGCAGCGTCACCAGCCGCGCCCTCATGGCCCGCACCTCCGAGCGCGCGTTGACGGACAGCTCCGTCAGCCGGTCCTCGCCCTGGCGGTACTGCGCTTCCAGCTTCGCGATGAGCCCCTGACGCTGATCGAAGAGGGGCAGCTCCAGCGACAGCGTGGGGCCGAAGAGGCGCGGCCCGTTCGCGTCGCGGTGCGTGTGCACGCCCACCTCCACGCGGCCGAAGAAGCGCGTGCTGCGCGCCAGCTCCAGCGCGTTCCACAAGAGCGACGTCTGCTTCCGGGCCGCGTCGATGTCCAGCCGCTGCCGGATGGCGAGCGTCTCCAGGTGCTCCAGCGACGACTCCGACGCGGGCACCTCCGGCAGCTTCTCCGACAGCGTCCACTGCACGCGCGCGCCGTACAGGCCCATCAGCCGGTTGAGGTGCTCGCGGGCCTCGAACAGCGCCAGCTCGTCCTGGGCGAGCTCCAGCCGGGCCTGCTCCAGCGACGCCTGCTCGCTGGCGAGCGCCAGCACCGTCACGTTGCCCGCGGCGCGCTGCCGGCCCGCGAGCTCCGCGGCGGCGTCGGCGGCCTGGAGCACCTCGCGGCGCAGGGCCACGAGCTGCTGGCGGGCCTGCACCTCCGTGAACGTCTGGCGGACCTCCGCGGTCGTGGCCAGCGCCTCATGCGCGACGCGCAGCGTGTCCGCGATGAACTGCTCGTTCGCTACCCGCTTGCGCAAGGGCAGCGTGAACAGGTCCACGAAGCCCTGGACGATGGAGAACTCGTGTTCGATGTCGCCGTCGGAGGAGAGCGGGAAGCCGATGCTCCCGTCGAAGGACGGGTTGGTGAGCAGGCCTGCCTGCACCAGGTCCGCCTGGGATACGCCCAGCTCCTCGTAGGTCCCCTGGAGGGCCGGGTTGTTGAGCAGGGCCACCTCCACCGCGTGATCCGACGTGAGGTCCCCGTTCAGCAGCGCATCCAGGTGCTGCTGCACCTGCGCGTCCTCTGGCGTCCCCTGGTTCCAGCGCGTCTTCAGGCCCGTGCGCTCCTCCACGAGCGCGGCCACTTCCATGTGTCCCCGCTCCTTCTGGACGGAGGCACAGCCGCCCAGGAGGAAGACCGCGAGGAGGGAGGGATATTTCCAGTGCACTCGAGACCTCGAAGCGATGTTGGTTACCGCAATCCCACGCCAGGAACGAAGCGGCCCACCCGCGCCGCATAGCGCTGGTAGGCGCTCCCGTGCAGCCGGAGCAGGTGGTCCTCTTCCAGACGCACCTGCAGCGAGACCAGCAGCACGTAGTCAATCCAGCCCATCACCGTCCAGGCACTCGGTGTCGCGAGCGTCACGCCCGTCACCACGGCGAGCATGCCGCTGAAGATGGGATTCCTCACGACGCCGAAGAGGCCTCCGGTCACCAGCTCCGTCCGCTCGGAGTCGATGCCGATGCGCCACGACGCGCCCATCTGCACCTGCGCGCGGACCGTGACGACGAAGCCCGCGACGACCAGCGCCCAACCACTCCACCGGATGAATCCGGGGACATGCCAGACCCCCAGCGCTGCTTCCCCGAACGCGAGGTGCGCCGCGCTCCAGAGCACGATGGCCCCCATGAACAGCGCCATGCCCGCTCCAATCACCCGCTGGAGCGGAGGCCCGGACCGGTGCAGCACCAGCGCGGGGCGGCCCGTGCGCCGGCTCAGCCGCACCGAGGGCAGCACCATGGCGAAGAGGAGGAAGGCGAGCGTGGAGAGGGGCAGGGCCAGCCGGGTGAAGGAGGTGACGTCCATGGGTGACTCGTGAGGAGGGGGACGGACCTTCCGTCCCTGTTTCCCCCTGCTGACGCTCGGGCTCGCGCGCTCTTACACCCGGCATTTTCAAGAGTGCGAGCAGGCGCAGTCCACGCACCCCTCCGCACAGCAGTGGCCGCACAGCTCCACCAGCCTCCGCCCCAGGGCCTGCCGGGCACGGTGCAGCCGCACGGCGGCGTTGTTGGGGGAGATGCCCGCCTCCTGGGCGAACGTGGCGACGCCCACGCCCTCCAGGTCGATGCGGCGCACGGCCTGGGCGTACTCGGGCTTGAGGGTGCCCGCGAGCCCTGCAACGCAGCCGCACACCGTCGTCTCCAGTGCCGTGGCGTCCTCCGTGGACAAAGGCTGCTCACGGGCCAGGGACTCCAGCGCGCTGTCCTCGCGGCGGGCGCGGCGGTGCGCGTCCACCAGCGCGTTGCGCAGCAGCCGGTAGAACCAGGCCACCGCGCTCTGCTCCTCGCGCAGCGACCCTCCCTCCTCCAGGCCCTTCACGAAGGCGGCCTGCAACACCTCGCGGGCGGCCTCCTGGCTGCCCACGCGCGGGGTGAGGAACGCGAGGAACGCGTGGTGATGGCGCAGCAGGGCTTCGAGCGCTTCGGATGACAGGCTCATGTGCTGGCCGTCCGAGCCGCCCGGCGGGCCGCGAGGCGCTCCTGGACGCCGTGTACCAGCGCGTAGAACGTGGGCAGGGCCAGCAGCGTGAAGAGGGTGGACGTGACGAGCCCGCCCACCATCACCACCGCCAGCGGACGTTCGATCTCCGTGCCATGCAGCGGCAGCACCAGCAGCGGCAGCAGGCCGAGGATCGCCGTGCCCGCCGTCATCAGCTTGGGCCGCACCCGGCCGAGGCTCGCCTCGCGCACGGCCTCCGCGAAGGGCTTGCCCCGGGCGATGAGGTCCTTCGTCTGCGAGACGAGCACCAGGCCGTTCTGCACCGCGATGCCAAACAGGCCGATGAGGCCCACGAGGCTGGACACGTTCCACGTCTCGCCCGCGAGGAGCAGCGCGAGGATGCCGCCCACGAACGCGTCCGGCAGCGTGGCCAGGATGACCAGCGCCTCCGCCACCGAGTCCAGCGCGAGGTACAGCAGGATGAACACCGCCAGCAGCGCCAGCGCGATGGCCGCCGTCAGCGACTGCGCGGCGCGCTCCTGGCTCTCCACCTTGCCGCCCACGTCCACGAAGTACCCCGTGGGCAACTTCAACTGCGTGGCCAGCACCTTGCGGACTTCTGATGCCGTGCTGCCCAGGTCCCGGCCGGACACGCCCGCCTCCACCGCGATGCGCCGGCTGCCCGCCTCCCGCCGCACGCTGCCCGCGCCAAAGGTCTCTTCAATCGTCGCCAGCTGGCCCAGCGGGATGCGCGTGCCGTCGTGCCCGTCCACCAGCAGGTTGCGCAGGGCATTCACGTCGCCCCGGCGGTGATCCGCCAGCCGCAGCACCAGGTCGTACCGGCGCTGGCCCCGCCAGATCTGCGCGGCCTCCTCGCCCACGAGCCCCACGCGGACGGCGCGGATGACGTCCCCGGGCGTCAGCCCCACGCGCGCCACGGCGGCGCGGTTCACCTGGATGCGCAGCTGTGGCAGGCCGCTCAGCTTCTCCATGCGCAGATCCTCCACGCCCTCCACCTTCGCCATCAACGCCTGCGTGCGCTCCGCGAGCGACGCCAGCGTGTCCAGGTCCGGCCCGAAGATGCGCACGGACAGGTCCGCCGGACTGCCGCCCAGGCCCTCGTCGATGCGCATCCCCAGGGGCGTGGTGAAGAGCGCGGACACGCCGGGCACCTTCTCCACCGCCTCGCGCATCCGCGTCTCCAGCGCCTCGCGGCTCCCCGTGACGTCCTTCTTGAGGACCACCAGCACGTCGGACAGGGTGTGGGGCATCGGGTCCTCGGTGCGCTCGGCGCGGCCGGTGCGCCGCACCACGTCCTCCACCTCCGGGAAGTCGCGCAGCACGTCCTCCACGCGGTGGTTGAGGCGGTCCACCTCGTCCAGCGACGCCTCCGGGGGCAGCACCGTCTGGAGCAGGAAGGCACCCTCGTCCAGCCGGGGCATGAAGTCGCTGCCCACCAGCGTGGCCAGCCCCAGCGCGGGCACGGTGATGGCCAGCGCCACCACGCGCACCCGTCCCGCGTGGCGCATGCACGTCTCCAGCAGCGGCGCGTACACCGCCTTCGCCTTGCGGATGAGCCACACGTCCTCCGGCTCGCCCTCGCGCGGGGCCCGGAGCAGGAGCCCCGACACCACCGGCACCAGCGTGAGCGCCAGCCCCAGCGACGCGGCCAGACACGCCACGACCGCCGCAGCGAGGGGTTGATACATGCGGCCCTCGATGCCCGTCATCGCGAACAGCGGGATGAATACCGACACGACGATGAGCGTGGCGAACGCGATGGGCCGGCCCACCTCCATCGCCGCGGCCAGCGCCTCCTCGCGCACCGAGCGGCGGCCCCGGCCCTCGCGCAGGTCGTGGATGACGTTCTCCACGACGATGATGGCCGCGTCCACCAGCAGACCCACCGCGATGGCCAGGCCTCCCAGCGTCATCGTGTTCAACCCGATGCCCGCCGCCTTCAGGAGCAGCCCCGCCAGCGCCAGCGACAGGGGCAGGGTGAGCGTGACGATGAGCGCCGCCCTCCAGTCTCCCAAGAGCAGGAAGAGCACCAGCACCACGAGGAACGCGCCCAGCAGGATGGCCCGGCCCACGCCCCCCAGCGCGGAGCCCACGAGCTCCGACTGATCGTAGACGACGCGCAGCTCCACCCCCGGGGGAAGCGAGCGGCGCAGCTCGTCCAGCGCCGCGCGCACGCCTTCCGTCACCCGCACCGTGTCCGCGCCGAACTGCTTGCTCACGCGACAGCTCACCACCTCGCCCTTGAGCCGGTGCGCGAGCCCCCGCCGCAGCGCCGGGGCCTCGCGCACGTCCGCCACGTCCCCCAGCAGCACCGGGGTTCCGTCGCGCAGCGCGACGACGGTGTTGCTCAGGTCCTCCACCGTCTCCGCGCGGCCCACCGCGCGCACGGTCCACTCCATGGGGCCCTGCACGATGAACCCTCCGGACGCGTTGACGCTGGCGCCCTCCAGGCCGTGCTGCACGTCGTTCAGGGTGATGCCCCGCGCGACGAGCTGATCCGGATCCAACAGCACCTGGAACTGGCGCAGGTAGCCGCCCAGCCGCTCCACGCCGGAGACGCCGGGCACGGCGAGCAGCCGGTTCTTGATGTCGAACTCCGCCAGGTCCCGGAGCGCCATCAGGTCCGCGCTGCCGGGCTCCGCCTCCAGCGTGAACTCGAACACTTCGTTGAGGCGGCCGGTGAGGCTGGACACGAGCGGCGCGTCGGTGCCGGGGGGCAGCTCACCCTCGGCCTGGGCCACACGCTCCACGACGTACTGACGGCTGCGGAAGTAGTCCGCGTCCGGTTCGAACTCCACGGTGACCTGCGTGACGCCCAGCTGCGAGGTGGAGCGGATGCGGCGCACCTGCGGCAGGCCCGCCAGCGCCACCTCCAGGGGGATGGCCACCGCCGTCTCCAACTCCTCGGCGCCCATGGCCGCGTTCTGCACGATGATGTTGAAGATGGGCGCGGACAGGTCCGGGAAGACGTCCTGGCGCAGGTTCTTGAGCGCCACCGCGCCGAACGCCGCCAGCGCCAGGACGAGCACCACCGTCAGGCCGGGCCGGGCGAAGGACGCGCCCAGGATGCGTCCCGTCAGTGACGCGCGCGGATCAGTGACCATGTTCGTCGCCCCCGCCCTTCGACTTCTCGATCTCGGCCTTGAGCAGGAACGCGCCCTCCACCACCACCTGCTCTCCGACGGCGAGCCCCGACAGGACCTCCACCAGCGAGCCCACGCTGCGCCCCCGGCCCACCTCGCGCTGCTCGAAGACGCCGGCCTCCTGCGTCGGCACGAAGGCCACCCAGCCGTTCTCCAGTCGCTGGAGCGCGGCGGCGGGCACCGCGGTGAGCGTGGCGCCCGGATCCCCCAACGGCACGGACGCGGTCGCGGACATGCCCGGCCGCAGGAGCCCCTTGTCGTTGGCCAGCTCCAGCCGCACGGGGATGGTCCGGCTGGAGGGGTCCACGCGCTGCCCCACGTGGCCCACCTTCGCGACGAACTCCTGGCCCGGGAACGCGGCGAAGGTGACGCGCGCCTCGGCGCCGGGCTTCAGCCGCACCGCGTCCCGTTCGAACGCGTGCACGATGAGCCACAGTGACGACAGGTCGCCCACGCGGAAGAGGGGCTGCGCCGGATCCGCCATCTGTCCCAGCCGCGCCGCGCGTTCGATGATGGTGCCGTCGATGGGGGCCTTGAGCGCGAAGCCCGGCGTCCCGTCGCCCGCGGTGCTGCTCGCGCCCAGGGCCGTCAGCGACGCCCGCGCGGCGGCGACCTCCGCCTCGGATGCGGTGGCCTCCGCTTCGGCGGCCTGCACGTCCTTGCGCGCGACGATGCGCTCGTCGGCGAGCGAGCGCTTGCGGTCGGCGGCCTGGCGCGCGGCGGTGGCGCGGGCCTGCGCGGCCTGGAGCTCCGCGCGGGCGCGTCCCAGCTCCGGACTCTGGAGCTCCGCCAGCCGCTGGCCCTGCTTCACCGCCTGCCCCGTGGTGACGAGGACCGCGGCCACGCGCGCGGGCACGGGCGTGGACACCTCCGCGTAGGCATCCTCGCTGAAGGTCAGCTCCCCCAGCGCGGTGACGCTCTCCCCACCGGGGCGCGCCTCCACCTTCGCGGTGGTGACGCGCAGGTCCCGGAGCATCTCCTGGGGGACGTGCACGTGGATCTCGTCCCCCTTCTCCGCGTGGGGTTTCTCGGGCGAGGCCTCGTCGTGCCCGTGCTCTTCGTGCGCATCGTCGTGGCCGGCCTTCGAGGGCTTGCAGGCGGTGAGTGCCAGCAGGGCGGTCAGCAGCAGCAGGGCGGGCTTCATGGCGAGACTCCCATTTCCACGGCGTACCGCACGCGAGCGAGCCCGACCTGGAGGAGGCTGTCGAGCCACGCGGCCCGCGTCTCCATCACGTCGCGGCGGATGAGGATGAACCCGGCGAGATCCAGCTCCCCGGCGTCGTAGGAGCGCCGGGCGAGCGCTTCGTTGTCGGTGATCAGCGGCAGCGCTTCCTGCTCGAACATCTCCAGCGCCTCCACGCGTGCGTGGAAGCGAGCACCCGCGGCGCTCAGCTGGTTCGACACGACCTGGCGCGCGGCCTCGAGGGCCTTCCGGGCACGCACCACCTCCGCCTCTCCGGAGATGCGCGCCTCCTGCCCCCTGGCGAAGACGGGCAGCGGTACGCTGAGCGTCCCCAGCAGCACCGTCTCGTCCGCCTCACGCTGGTAGCGCACGCCCAGGGCCACGTCCGGCAGCGCTTCACGTCGGCCCAGGGTGGCGGTGGCCTGCGCCTGGGCCGCTTCCTCCTCCATCGCCGTGAGGTCCGAGCGCTCCAGTGCCTTGCCCCCAGGGCCGCGAACCGGCGCCAGCGCCAGGGTCCGCAGGTCGCCCTGGACGCTGGCGGCCTCCGTGAAGCTCACGCCCAGCTGAGCACGCAGCTCCGCCAGCAGCGCCTCCACCTCACCTTCGGCGCCCGCGGCTTCCACCCGGGCCCGGGCCCGGGCCACCCGCGCCACGTTGACGTCCAGGATGGGCACGTCTCCGGCATCGAAGCGGTGCCCGGTGGCGAGGACGGTGTCGTCCGCTGCTTTCAGGGCGGCGTTCGCCAGCTTCAGCCGCTCCTGGGCGTGCAGCACGCGCAGGAAGGCGCTGGCCACCTCGCCCAGCACGAGCCGTTCGGCGTCGCGCAACAGGGCCTCCTCGCGGGCGAGTCCGGCCCGCGCGGCATCGCGGCGCAGGCCCTGCTGGCCGCCCAGCTCGAAGGGCTGAGAGAGCCCGACCGCGAGGTCTACTCCCCGCGCTCCGGTGACGACCCGGCGCGGGCCGGCCTGGAGGTCGAGCTGCGGATTGCCGTGCAGGAGGGGCGCGGCGCCCGCCACGGCGCCCCGGGCGGCCTGGACGTGCGCCCGGGCCTCCAGCAGGGCCGGTGCGCGCTCGCGGGCGAGGGTCAGGACGGCTTCAAGGGTGAGCTCGCGACGGGCCGCGGGCCGCGACTCGACGGGCGGGCGGGGCGCCGCGCCCACGGGGTGTGAACAGAGCAGGGCGGCGGCCAGCCCGAAGGCGGCCGTCGCGGAACGGATGGGCACGGAGGTGGACCTCTCGGAGGGCGGGCGCCCGGCGCCAGCGATCCCGGACAGGGGCCGGGCACACCGGTGGCGGAGCGCGTGCGAACGAAGACGGACGCGGGCCTACGCGAGAGGGACTATGGGGACGTGCAGGATGTCATCCGCGTCGGCGGACGACGGCTCGCTGTCTTCGAGCGTGATGCGCGAGGCCCGGAGCAGGGGGCTCACGAAGCCCGGCAGGGGGACGGCGACCGCCAGGGGCCGCACGTGGCTGCAACAGGCGCAGTCCGCGCAGGTGGGAGCGCACTCGCCGCGGGCGTCGTCATCCGCGCAGCCCGTGACGCAGGCCTCCGCTGGCCCCGGACCGAAGGCATGCGCGAGGCCGCCTCCCACCGGAGCGAGCAGCAACAGCCAGATGAAGAGCCAGAGGCGGAGCACCGGGGCGGACTTCTAGCACGCCCCGTCGCACGGACGCACGCGGGCAGGCGATGGACCGCTTCAGCCGCCGATGCCCTTGCGCAGCCGGTTCCAGTCGAAGTTCGCCGCCGGGTCGTCCTTGCGGCCCTTGGGCACCGCCACGTCCTTGTGCCCGAGGATGTTGTTCGCCGGCACCTTGTACTCCTGCTTCAGGTAGCCCACGAGCTGCGTCAGCGCCTTGTACTGCGCGTCGGTGAAGGCCGTCTTGCCGCTGCCGTCGTTGACGATCTCGATGCCGATGGAGCGCGCGTTCACGTCCGTGGGCACGCCGTGCAGCTCCGCCTTGCCCGCGTGCCAGGCGCGCTTCTCATCCCCGACGAGCTGGTAGATCTTCCCGTCCGTGTCGAGCATGTAGTTCGCCGACACCTTGCTCTGCGGGTTGCGCATCCACGCCAGGTCGCCCTTGCCGTTGTTGGAGCCGGTGTGGTGCAGGACGATGGTGTCGATGTCCGTGCCGTTGCGCGAGTCCGAGTTGGGCGACGGCGCGCTGATGACCGCGGGCTTGGTGAACTTCCCCGGCTGGGTGGGCGGGGTCTGCACCGGCGGCTTCGCGAGCGCCTTCTTCAGCGCCGCCGCCGTCTGCTCCCCGTAGAAGCCGGTGGTGGGCAGCTTGTTGGCGGCCTGGAACTTCTTCACCGCCCCCTCGGTCAGCGACCCGAACGTGCCCGGGCCCGTGGCCGCCTGCGCCTTCGTCAGGTAGCCCAGCTTCACCAGCCCGTCCTGGAGCTGCTTCACCTTCGGGCCCGAGTCGCCCTTGCCCAGTCCGGCGGGCGGCGCCGTGATGGCCGTGGCCAGGGCCGACACCCGCGTGGAGGCGGCGGAGGTGACGCGCGAGGAGGTCGGGCGGATGCTCATGGCGGAAAATCCCAGGAAGGTTGGACAGCAGGTGCTTTCGCGATTATCGCCGCGAACGGCGGGGAGTTGTGTGGATCAGCCTCCTCCTCAAGCAATAGCCCCGACACCCGGGATTGGCACCGGGCATCGGGGCTGGGAGTGGCTGACTTCCTCCTACGGCTGGAAGAAGGTGGGCGGGAATGCGTTCGCAGGCTCGGTGTCGACGAAGGTCTTGTCGTCGAGTGTCACGGGCGTGCCCGTGTCGTTGGTCTGGTTCTGGATGAGGTCGCGGACGAAGGCCGTGAACTCGGTGCCGGTGGGGCCGGCGTCCGGGGTGCCGGAGTCGGGCGTGCCGGAGTCCGGCGTGGTGCCGCCATCCGGCTTCGGATCATCGTCGTCGTCGCTGCATCCCGTGTAGGCCAGGGTGGCGCCCAGCGCGAGGAGGCAGGCCATGGCTCTCAGGCTGCGCATGGCATCACGTCCCGTCGCCGTTGGCGCCCGCGTTGGGCGCCGTCAGATAGGGGAACACGGCGTCGAACTGCGAGGAGTCCTGCAGGACGGCGTCGTGGAACGCGGTGTTGCGCGAGGGGGCCTGGACGTCGTCGGCCAGCAGGTAGCCCATGGACACGCGCAGCTCGATGTCCACCACGTCGTCGCCGGGGCGCCGTCCGTTCGGGAAGCCGGCCGGGTCGCAGCCCGCGAGGCCGGTGTCGAGCTTGCCGTTGAGGAAGCAGCCGGCGGCGCCCAGGTTGTTCTGCGCCCCCTTGGCCTTGGTGGGCAGCGCCGTGTTCAGGCGCTGCATCTCCGCCGTGGAGCCGTTGGCGTTGACGCCGGTGACGCCGGTGAGGAACGCCGCCACCAGGTCCGCGCGCGGGAAGACGGTGGGCGCCTTGGTGCCGAAGAGGGTCTCCAGCAGGG
>NZ_RAWB01000356.1 GCF_003612055.1 Corallococcus llansteffanensis | reverse complement strand
GCCCGCGGGCGCGGGCCTCGCGGGAGTGCTCGCGGCGGGAGGCATCGCGTTCGCGGCCCTGGGCTCCGCGCTGGCGTTCATCCTCACGCAGGTGAAGTCGCTGACGCTGGTGGACGTCATCACCGCGGCGACCATCCTGGCCATCGTGGTGATGGCGCCCGCGGGGCTGCTCGGGTGGATGAAGCTGCGGCGGCGCAACCTGGCGCTCTTGCTGGAGGGCTCCGGCTGGGCGCTCAACGACCGGCTCATCCTCACCCCCGGCGTGGCGAAGCTCATCACCCGCCGGCCGAAGCTGCCCAAGGGCTCGCGCGTGGACCGCTCGGACCTGGTGCGCGGGGCGCTGCGCCACACGCAGGACGATGACGAGGCCGAGAGCCTGTCGCCATGGGCCCGGCTCGGCCTCACGCTGCTCGTGCTGTTCGTCCTCGGGTGGCAGGTGCGCGCGCCCGTCACGGAGTGGCTCTGCGCGTACAACTGGCTGTCCAACGACACCTGCCGGGTGCTCCTGCCCAGGCTGGTACCGACGGTGCTGCCAGTCCCTCCGGACACCGGGACCGCCAGTCCGACCACGCCGACCACTCCCATTGTTCCGGCTCCAGCGCCGGTGCCCGCGAAGTAGGGCGCTGGCGCGCTCGCGGGCCGACGTGAATCTTGCGAGGATCGGGGAGCCCCCTAGGCTCCCCGACCATGTCGACCCTGTCCCCGCTCCTGGAGAAGTTCCGCGCCCACCTGGAAGAGGAGAAGGACGCGTCACCGCACACGGTGCGCAACTACCTCATCGACCTGGTGGACTATGAGCGCTACCTCGTGGAGCGGATGAAGCTGTCGCTGCTGGCGGGTACGCATGCCGCCATCCGGGGCTACCTGGGGACGCTCAGCGTGGACCACGCCCCCGCGAGCCGGGCGCGGCGGCTGGCGAGCATCAAGTCGTTCTACAAGTACCTCGTGCGGCAGAAGCTGCTGCCGGCGAGCCCCGCCAAGCTGGTGAAGAGCCCCAAGCTGCCCAAGACGCTGCCCAAGGTGCTGCCGGTGGAGGAGGTGTTCGCCATCCTCGACGCGCCGGACCTGGACACGGTGCTGGGGCTTCGCGACAAGGCCATCCTGGAGATGCTCTACGGCGGCGGCCTGCGCATCAGCGAGCTGTGCGGCCTGGACCTCCTGGGCGTGGACCGGAGCAGCCGCATCGTCCGGGTGATGGGCAAGGGCAGCAAGGAGCGCCTCATCCCGCTCAATGCGAAGTCCATCCGCGCGCTGGAGGCGTACCTCGCGCGGCGCGGCGAGCTGCTGGCCACGGTGCACGCGGGCCAGGACCCGGACGCGCTGTTCCTCAACTTCCGCGGCGGCCGGCTGACGCCCCGGAGCATCGCGAGGCACCTGGACGCGTACGTGCTCCAGTGCGCGCTGGCGCGCAAGGTGAGCCCGCACGCGATGCGCCACTCCTTCGCCACGCACCTGCTGGGCGGAGGCGCGGACATCCGCAGCATCCAGGAGCTGCTCGGCCACGCGAGCCTGTCCACCACCCAGAAGTACACCCACGTGACCTTCGAGCAACTGCAAGAGGTCTACGACGCCGCGCACCCGCGCGCGTGACGCGTCTGGGATTGATAATTCCAGCTCAGTGGCGGATGTCTGTTTGGATGGAATGCCTTGTGATGAAGTGTGGCGTCAGGACGGCTAGTGCGACGTAGAGGATTGATAGGGCAATGCTATTTCATGCTGGTTCTTGTTGCAGAAAATGCGGCAGTTGGCACCTCTGGCTGCCAGGATGGCTCCATTCTTGGGGCCGTAGAACGACAAGGTAACGAACGGTCCAAAATCATGGTGAGTGTTTTATTTTGAGGGCTGTCGATATGGAAATGCAATAGGATTGTGAGACTAGCTGAGGCAGGCGGAGGCGTGAAGAACAGGAAGTCTCCTCCAGAATGTTCGCCTGTGCAGTGCTTCTAGGTAGCGTTGTCTACAGGAGTTGACCATGGAACTGACCGGCATATCTTTCGAGAACTACAAGGCGTTCTCCCGCAGGGAGACTCTCGTCTTGCGTCCGCTTACCATTCTTATTGGTCGAAATAGTTCCGGCAAAAGCGCGATTGCCCGATTCCCATTGCTGCTCGCTCACGCACTTGCTGAGCGTGCTCAGTCGCCCCTTGAGCTTGATATTCGAGGAGTGGATTTTGGAGGATCGTTTGTAGACCTTATCCATAACCGCACCCCGCACGGAGCTATCGGTCTCGGAGCAAGCTTCGAAAGCGCCGAGGGGGACCGCCTCGAAATATGGGCGAGAGTTCAGCACTTCAGCGAATTCATGATGCAGGTAGTAGACTCCTTCGAGATTACGAAAAACGGTCAACCACTACTAAGCCTCCAGCGATCAGAAGTAGACCCTCAAGTTGAAAAGGCGATCTATAGCGGGCAGTGGGGCAGAGAAGAAGCCAAACTCAGTCTCTATCTGTCGTTCCGTGGACTCTGGCCAGTCGTCCACTTTTCTCCTCAAGGAACCGAAGAGTCAGCACTCCGTCTAGAGGAACTCTCTAATTCTCTGAGCAGTCTACTACCGCAACTCCAGAGAGCGGTTGACCGAGTGGGCTACTTGGGCCCCTTTCGTGTTCCGCCAACGCGGCAGTACCGTTTCCCTGGAGGGCTTCCCCAGAGCGTGGGTGTAAGTGGTTCCGAAGCTCCTGCTCTTCTAGGTGCGGATTCGTTGAGAAAAGGCGGAGTTGTTCTGAAGGCCGTCAGTGATTGGTACCGCGACTACCTGGGGGGGTGGATGTTAGATATCTCGCGTCATGGAGATTCTTTCTCGCTGGTACTCCGTAGCCCAGACGATCCGAGTATTGAAGTGAATTTGGTGGACGTTGGGACTGGGCTGAGTCAGGTGCTCCCCTTGGTTGTTCAGCGCCTCTTTGAAACTCTTACGGGCAAGAGTAATGGCCTGGAGATTATTGAGCAGCCTGAACTGCACCTGCATCCTGGTGCCCACGGCGACTTGGCAGACCTGTACATCCAGGCGGCTCAACAACCCGGAGCTCGCTTCCTTATCGAAACTCACTCTGAAAATTTTATTCTTCGTATCCGTCGACGCCTCGCTGAGGGTAAGTTCGATGTGAGTCGTGTTGGTATTTATTGGGTCGATGATGCACCACGGCCTGGCAGTCTGATTGAGCCAATTAATCTTTATTCAAATGGGGATGTCTCATCATGGCCTCGAGGTGTCTTCGCGGAGGACTTTGATGAAGTACGTGCCATCCGCGCTGCCCAACGTGGGGCGAACAACGATGAGGGTTGAAATCAAGTTGGACGTACTGGCAGATAGGGGATCGTGGTATTTGCTTGATCGGATTATTGATTGTTTTATGGAGGAGCGACATGTCTGGCATTTCGAAGACGAAGAAATGCTCCTAGGCAGCCCGTGGTTCAGCGAGGAGCCCAATAGTCGGACTACCAGCCGTAACCTTGAAGCCCTTCAAAAATACGTAACCGCAATTGATCGCGAGCCGCCTTCCCATCGAATGCATGGTCTGTTCGTCGCTGTCACTCGTGACCCTTTGGTTCTTGGTGGTGTTACGCCAGAGAGAGCGAGAAGTATTCTTGAAGGAAAGGCGTATGTCATTGTAGAGAACTCTGGGAGTGATGGGACTTTTCTCAAAACAATGATGAGAGTCCTGGGACGCAGAGCGCTTGCGGATGCATTTGATCGCCAGTGGTGGGAAATCGACCATGCCGGGGGGAAGGGCGAGATCGAACGACGCGTCATCGGCCTTGTGCAAAAAGGTGTTCCTCGGAATCGAATCCTTGTTGTTGCGGATAGCGACAGGCTGTCCCCAGAGCACAAGTCCGACACTATGGAAATGCTGGATGGAGTCTCAAGAAAGCATCAGGTTGGTGCTCTCTTGCTTCATAAGCGTGAAATTGAAAACTATCTCCCCGTCAGTGTCCTTCAAGTGGCACGCCAAAAGAAAACATATAGGGCCTTCTTAGTGCTCTCGGCTCAGCAGCGAGACTATTATGACATGAAAGAGGGTTTTCGGAGGAATGCCGAGAGTGGGAAGCCAATAATCCCCAAGCAGCAGGAAGCGCTCTTTGAGAGCATTCTGAAACGAGGCCGCCATGTGGTTGATGCACTGTGCGGAGGTTTTGGTGATGATGTCTGGCGACTCTTCGAGCTTAAGGCGTCCCCCATCGACGAATTTGCCGTAAACATGACATGTACAACAAACCCAGGCGAAATTGACATCATTCTTGATCGGATTGAGGGACTCCTGTGAACGAACCGTCTGCTCCAATCGTCAAGCCTGATTTTGCGATTATTGAGGAGATTTTCGAGGAAGTTGGAGGTGGAAATCTTCGCATTCCGCGCTTCCAAAGGCCATTCTTCTGGAAGCCCGATACAATGCGTGAGCTGTTCGATAGCATTCAAAAGGGCTATCCTGTTGGCAGCCTCCTTTTGTGGAATACCGTGGAGGCTTTTGAGAGTTTCGAGAAGGTAGGGCCGCTTGAAGTGCCGAGTGTGTCATCTGGCTCTGTAAGCTACGTCCTTGATGGACACCAGCGACTTTCTACATTGTACGGAGTGCTTCGTCTTCCGCAGGAATTCCCCAAAGGGCCAGAGCAAAGCGACTGGCGTTGGTGGATTTGGTATGACTTGATGAGTGATAGTTTTGTGCATCACCGAGCTGGGGATGCGCCTGCTTATTTGTTTCCGCTTAGGGCGCTGCTCCGTACGGTGGATTTCCTGAAGGCAGCACGCATACTGCAGGAGCAGCTTCCGAAAGAGTCACCTGCGCTTATTGATAAAGCTGAGAGGCTGGCTCAGAAGATTAAATCATATAAGCTGGCCCTTATTCGGATTCAGGGTGGTAGTTTGGAGCAGGCTGTTGAAATCTTCTTTCGTGTCAATAAGCGCGGCGAGGAGATGACTCCGGATCAGATGGTGTCTGCACTGACGTACAGAGAGGGGCAGAATAGTTTCGATCTCGCTAGGCGGATTGATGAGATTATCTCAAATTTGACTGAGTACCATTTTGATGAGATGAGTCGTGTCATTGTCTTCCGCGCTATCGTTGCTGCAGCGGAGGAGGACATTCTTAGGACTAATTGGACGCAGCTTGCGAAGAAGCTGGGTAAAAAGTTGCCTGAGACCGTGGATGTTGCCGAGGCGTCCATGATGCGTGCGGCAAAATTCCTTGTTGAGGAGTTGCGGGTCCCTGGAAGTCGGCTTCTTCCTTATGCGCTGCAGTTTGTGATGCTGAGTGAGTTCTTTCGCCAAGAACCAGAGTGTACGCCTCAGCAGATTGCACTGATCCGGCGCTGGTTCTGGTCCTCGTCTTTTTCTGGTTGGTTTGCTGGGGCAAATTCGACAAACATTCGATTGGCATTGGGTGAGTTTCGGCAGCTAGGAAGGGGGTTTCTTAATGCATTCAAGACTATTAGGCTTGATGATGTTGCTAGGCCGTATCCCGGAAATTTCGATCTGCGTAGTGCTCGTGTTCGTGCCTTACTTCTTACTCAGATTCAAAGGATGACGCCTCTTGGTGTTGATGGGAATGAGCTCGATATTGCGAGTCTTTTGGCTGAGTATGATAGTCATGTGTTTCAATATGTTTCTAGGAATCCTGCGGATCACGTGTCTAATCCCGCCAACAGGATTCTCTTGCCTCTTGTTAAGGGGCGGGCTGTCCGAGCGCAGCTCTTGAATATTTCGCCAAGTCTTAGGTCTCGGGTGTTGGATAGTCATTCTATTTCAGTGGATGCGTATGAATGTCTCGAGCGTGGTGATGTCCGTGGTTTCGTGGAGAGTCGAGCTGTATATCTCGCGTACTTGGAACGGGGTTTCATGACTGAGCTTAAGATAACCCTGCCTCAGAGTGACTCTGGTGAGGCTGATATTGATACAGACGGTGGAGAGTGGCGCTGACTTGCGGTGGCAGCGACGCTGTCTTGTTGAGTTTGTCGTGGGGTTTGTTGGTTGGTCTGTTGGGGTGGTGGCTTTGGTGGTGTAGGGATGGGTGATTGTTTGTTTTTTTACTGTTTGGGTTCGTGATAGGTGAGTGTGGTTGTGGTGTGTTGGGCTTGTTGATGGGAATGATGGGAATGAACATGTCGAACCGGAGTGAAGAGGTCGAACAGTTCATGGCGGCGCTCGAGCACCCGCTGAAGGCGGAGATCGACGCCGTGCGCGCCGCCATCCTGGCCTCCGACAAGACCATCACCGAGCGCATCAAGTGGAAGGCGCCCAGCTTCGTCCACGCGGGCGACGACCGGGTGACGTTCCGCCTGGCCCCCAAGGGCATCTTCCAGCTCATCTTCCACCGGGGCGCGAAGGTGAAGGACACGACGGGCTTCAAGTTCGAGGACGACTCGGGGCTGCTGGAGTGGCTCGCCGCGGACCGCGCCGTCGTCACGCTCCAGGACGCGAAGGACGTGAAGGCGAAGAAGGCGGCCCTGGTGAAGCTGGTGGGCCGGTGGATGAAGGCCACCGCCACCTGAACGTCCTCCGACGGTGAGGGAGCGGACAGCCGGGCCGTGTTTGCTGGTGGGGGAGGGGCGGGCTTGTTAAACCCCCCCCATGTTCCATGGCACCACCATCCTCTGCGTTCGCCGCGACGGGAAGGTCGTCATCGCGGGCGACGGCCAGGTCAGCCTCGACAAGACCATCATGAAGAACACGGCGCGCAAGGTGCGCCGCATTGGAGAGGGACAGGTCATCGCCGGGTTCGCCGGCAGCACCGCGGACGCCTTCACCCTCTTCGAGCGCTTCGAGTCCAAGCTCAAGGAGCACCAGAAGAACCTGGCGCGCGCGTGCGTGGAGCTGGGCAAGGACTGGCGCACCGACCGCTTCCTGCGCCGCCTGGAGGCGCTGCTCATCGTCGCGGACCGGGAGAAGACGTTCATCCTCTCCGGCGCGGGCGACGTCATCGAACCCGACCACGGCATCGCGGCCGTGGGCAGCGGCGGCACCTACGCGCTGTCCGCCGCGCGCGCGCTGCAGGCGCACACCCAGATGTCCGCCCGCGACATCTGCACGCAGGCCATGGCCATCGCCGCCGACATCTGCGTCTACACCAACTCCAACGTCACCTACGAAGAGCTCTGAGAGGACCGCCCCGTGGCCGAAACGCGCAAGTTGTCCGCCTTCACGCCTCGCGAGGTCGTCAGCGAGCTGGACCGCTACATCGTCGGGCAGAACGACGCCAAGCGCGCGGTGGCCATCGCGCTGCGCAACCGGTGGCGCCGCCAGCAGGTCTCCGACGACCTTCGCGATGAGATCTACCCGAAGAACATCATCATGATCGGCCCCACCGGCGTGGGGAAGACGGAGATCGCCCGCCGGCTGGCGAAGTTGTCGCAGGCGCCCTTCGTGAAGGTGGAGGCCTCCAAGTTCACCGAGGTCGGCTACGTGGGTCGCGACGTGGAGTCGATGATCCGCGACCTCGTGGAGGCGGCCATCGCGCTCGTGCGCGAGGAGGAGACGGAGAAGGTCAAGCCGCGCGCGGAGGAGCTGGCCGAGGACCGGCTGATGGAGCTTCTGCGCGGTGGCGGCGCCTCCCGCCCGTCCGCGCCGCCGCCCTTCGGCTTCTCGCCCCCGCCGCCCACCGCGCCGTCGCCGCTGGGCGACAGCGAGCGGGAGAAGCTGCGCGCCCAGCTGCGCGCCGGCACGCTGGATGATCAGCACGTGGAGGTGGAGACGAGCGAGAGCACGCCCACGTTCATGCGCAACTTCAGCGGCCAGGGCATGGAGGAGATCGGCGTCAACCTCCAGGACCTGTTCAAGAACATGCCGGGCATGAAGAACACCCGGAAGCGCCGCGTGCGCGTGCCTGAAGCGCTCCAGATGCTGCGCGCGGAGGAGGCCCAGAAGCTGGTGGATCCGGACCGCGTCCAGCGCGAAGCCGTGCAGCGCGCCGAGTCCAGCGGCATCGTCTTCATCGACGAGATCGACAAGATCGCCAGCCGCGAGGGCGGCAAGGGCGGCAGTGGCCCGGACGTGTCACGCGAAGGCGTCCAGCGCGACATCCTGCCCATCGTGGAGGGCTCCGCCGTCAACACGAAGTACGGCCAGGTGAAGACGGACCACATGCTCTTCATCGCCGCGGGCGCGTTCCACGTCTCCAAGCCGTCGGACCTCATCCCGGAGCTGCAGGGCCGCTTCCCGATTCGGGTCGAGCTGGAGGCGTTGTCCGGCGAGGACCTGGTGCGCATCCTGCGCGAGCCGAAGAACTCGCTCCTGCGCCAGTACACCGCGCTGCTCGCGACGGAGGGCGTGCGCCTGTCCTTCACGGACGACGCGGTGTCGGAGCTGGCGCGCATCGCGCAGCAGGCCAATGACCGCACGCAGAACATCGGGGCCCGCCGCCTGCACACCGTGCTGGAGCGCCTGCTGGACGACGTGTCCTTCACCGCCAGCGAAATGGGGCCGCGCGACTTCCAGGTCGACGGCGCCTACGTGCGCGAGCGCCTGTCCGCCATCGTCCAGGACGAGGATCTGTCGCGCTACATCCTCTAGCGCGCTAGCGTCCCCGTCCCGTCGTCCCCCGCGCCGTAGGAATCGTGAGGAATCCCGCCTTGTCGCAACCGTCGCCCTCATCCGCCGCCCCTGGTAACGAGACCCTCATCCAGAAGGCGAAGCAGCACCTGCTGCAGAACTACAAGCAGCAACCCATCGCCCTCGTGCGCGGGCAGGACACGCGGTTGTGGGATGCGGATGGCAAGGCGTACCTGGACTGCATCGGCGGCATCGCCGTCTGCGCCCTGGGCCACTGCCACCCGGAGGTCGTCGCCGCGGCGAAGGCGCAGCTGGACACGCTGTGGCACGTCTCCAACGTCTTCTATTCGCAGCCGCAGATCGACCTGGCCGAGCAGCTCACGCAGTGGGCGGGCCTGCCGCGCGCGTTCTTCTGCAACTCCGGCGCGGAGGCCAACGAGGCGCTCATCAAGCTGACCCGCAAGGTGATGAAGGACCGGGGCACGCCGGAGCGCTTCGAGATCATCTCCTTCGAGAAGAGCTTCCACGGCCGCACGCTCGCCACCGTCACCGCGACCGGCCAGCCGAAGTACCACGCGGGCTTCGAGCCCCTGCCCGCGGGCTTCCAGCACGTGCCCTACGGCGACCTGGAGGCGGTGCGCCGCGCCGTGGGCCCCGCCACCGCCGCCATCCTGGTGGAGCCCATCCAGGGCGAGGGTGGGGTGCGCATGGCGCCCCCGGGCTTCCTCGCGGGCCTGCGCGCGCTGTGCGACGAGCGCGGCCTGCTGCTGCTCGTGGACGAGGTCCAGACGGGCATGGGCCGCACCGGCAAGCCCTTCGGCTTCATGCACGACGGCATCCAGCCGGACGCCATCAGCATCGCCAAGGCCCTGGGCAACGGCCTGCCCATGGGCGCCATGCTGTGCCGCGAGGACCTGGCGGCCAGCCTCACGCCAGGGACGCACGGCTCCACGTTCGGCGGCAACCTGGTGTCCGCCGCGGCGGCCAACGTCGTCCTGCGCCTGCTGCGCCAGCCTGGATTCCTGGCGGACGTGCAGGCGAAGGGTGAGCACTTCCTCTCGGCGGGCCGCGCGCTCCAGGCCGCGCTGCCCGCGGGCCGCGTCAAGGCCGTGCGGGGTCAGGGCCTGCTGCTGGGCATCGAGCTGGACCGCGAGGTCGCGCCCATCATCGCGAAGCTGCGGGATGCGGGGCTGCTGGTGAACTCGGCGGGGGATACGACGCTGAGGTTCGCCCCGCCGCTCATCATCACCCGGCAGGAACTGGACGAAGCGCTGGGCATCCTCCAGCGTGTACTGGCCTCTCTCTAGCGAGGGGCCCTCCAACCCCGGGATGTTTGACGCCCTGCGTCCCGGATACCTACACTCGGGGATTCGCTTGAGCGCGCCCAACCCCATCGTCGGCCTGGGGGGCCGGACCGACCACATCGCCACGGTGCCCCACCTGGACCCGTCCCGCCTCCAGCTCAGTCCGGAGGAAGGCACGGTGCTGTCGCTGGTGGGCCGTGTCGAGCGCATCGACGCGGTGCTGTCCCGCTCCACGCTGGGCGAGGCGCGCACCATCGCCGTGCTGCTGTCCCTGCGCGCCAAGGGCGCCATCGTCCCTGCGCGCGTGGTGGCCCGCACGGCGCCCGCCGCCCCGGTGGTGGACGCCGCCATGTCCGAGGAAGTGGACCTGGACCCCGAGCAGAAGCGCGAGATCATCGACCTGGAGCGCGCAATCGACGGGATGGATCACCATGCCGTGCTGGGCGTGCCCCGGGGCGCCACCGCCGCCGAGGTGAAGCAGGCCTATTACAACGCGTCCCGGCGCTTCCACCCGGACCGCTACTTCGGCAAGAACCTGGGCAGCTTCCGCGCCCGGCTGGAGCGCATCTTCAAGCGCCTCACCGACGCCCAGAACGCTCTCAGCCGCGCGGACGCGCGCCCTCCGACTC
>NZ_RAWB01000355.1 GCF_003612055.1 Corallococcus llansteffanensis | reverse complement strand
GGAGGGGGCCGGGCTGACGGGGCCGGTGACAACCCGGCTGGCCACCGCGCAGCGGCAGGTGTTGAGGTTGACGGCGCTGGTGGACAACCTGCTGGACGTCAGCCGTCTGTCATTGGGCAAGCTGGTGCTGGAGCGCGCGGAGGTGGACCTGGCGCAGGTGACGCGCGACGCGGTGGAGCGGCTGTCGGACGTGTTCGCCCAGGCGAAGTGCCTGCTGCGCCTGGAATTGCCTCGCACGACGCTCACCGGCCACTGGGACGCGCTCCGGCTGGACCAGGTGCTGGTGAACCTGCTCACCAACGCGGCGAAGTACGGCGCGGGCTGTCCGGTGTCGGTGCGCGCGGGCCTCAACGCGGAGGACGAGGCCTGGGTGGAGGTCAGCGACGCCGGCATCGGCATCGAAGCGGACGCGCTGCCGCGCCTCTTCGGCCGCTTCGAGCGCGCCGTGTCCGAGCGGCACTACGGCGGCATGGGCCTGGGGCTCTACATCAGCCGTCAGATTGTCGAAGCGCTGGGCGGCCGCATCGACGTGGACAGCCAGCCGGGGAAGGGCGCCACCTTCACGCTGCGGCTGCCCCGCACTCCCCCGGAGCCGTGAGGGAGGGCGGGGACCTTTTTCCGTGCTGGAGACGCTCAGTGCTGGGGGCCCTTGGATGGCGGCCCCTCGGCCTCGAGCGCGCGGTACTCGTCGTCGGTGAACAGGCGCGAGCGGATGAGGAAGCGCACGCCTTCGGGGGCTTCCACGGAGAAGCCGCTGCCGCGACCGGGCACCACGTCCACGGTGAGGTGGGTGTGGCGCCAGTACTCGAACTGCGACCCGGACATGTAGAAGGGCGTGCCCACGACTTCACCCAGGTACACGTCCTCCTGGCCCACGCGGAAGTCGCCGCGCGGGAAGCACATGGGCGCGCTGCCGTCGCAGCAACCACCGGACTGGTGGAAGAGCAGCGGGCCGTGGAGGCCCTGCATCTTGTGGAGCAGGGCCTGGGCGGCGGGCGTCACCTCGACGCGGGGGACGGGCATCCCTAGAAGAAGCCCATGGGCTTGGGGTCGTAGCTGACGAGCATGTTCTTCGTCTGCTGGTAGTGATTGAGCATCATCTTGTGGTTCTCCCGGCCGATGCCGGACTGCTTGTAGCCGCCGAACGCCGCGTGCGCGGGGTACAGGTGGTAGCAGTTCACCCAGACGCGGCCGGCCTGGATGCCGCGGCCCATGCGGTAGGCGGTGTTGGTGTCGCGCGTCCACACGCCCGCGCCCAGGCCGTAGAGCGTCTCGTTGGCCTGCTCGAGCGCGTCCTCGGCGTCCTTGAACTTCGCCACCGCGACGACGGGGCCGAAGATCTCCTCCTGGAACACGCGCATCTTGTTGTGTCCCTCGAAGATGGTGGGCTCCACGTAGTAGCCCTCCGCCAGCGCGCCGGGCAGCGCCTTGCGGCCGCCGCCGATGAGCACCTTCGCGCCCTCCTTCTTCCCGATGTCCAGGTACGAGAGGATCTTCTCCAGCTGATCATTGGACGCCTGGGCGCCAATCTGCGTGGCGGGGTCCAACGGGTTGCCCTGCACGATGCGCTTCGTGCGCTCCACGGCCTTGTGCATGAACTCGTCGTAGAAGCGCTCGGAGACGAGCGAGCGCGACGGGCACGTGCACACCTCGCCCTGGTTGAGGGCGAACATGGCGAAGCCCTCCAGCGCCTTCTGGGCGAAGTCGTCGTCCTTCGCGAAGCAGTCCTCGAAGAAGATGTTGGGAGACTTGCCGCCCAGCTCCAGCGTCACCGGGATGAGGTTCTCGGAGGCGTACTGCATGATGAGGCGACCGGTGGTCGTCTCACCCGTGAAGGCAATCTTGGCGATGCGCCGGCTGCTGGCGAGCGGCTTGCCCGCCTCGATGCCGAAGCCGTTGACGATGTTGAGGACGCCGGGGGGCAAGAGGTCGCCCACCAGCTCCACGAACTTGAGGATGGTGACGGGCGTCTGCTCCGCGGGCTTGAGGACGATGCAGTTGCCGGCGGCGAGCGCGGGGGCCATCTTCCACGCGGCCATCAGCAGCGGGAAGTTCCACGGGATGATCTGCCCGACGACGCCCAGCGGCTCGTTGAAGTGGTACGCGACGGTGTGGTCGTCCAGCTGGCTGAGCGAGCCTTCCTGCGCGCGGATGCACCCGGCGAAGTAGCGGAAGTGGTCGATGGCGAGCGGCAGGTCCGCGGCGAGACATTCGCGGATGGGCTTGCCGTTGTCCCAGGACTCGGAGACGGCGAGCATCTCGATGTTCTGCTGCATGCGGTCCGCGATCTGATTGAGGATGTTCGCGCGCTCCGCGGGAGGCGTCTTGCCCCAGGCGTCCTTCGCCTTGTGGGCGGCGTCGAGCGCCTTCTCGATGTCCTCGGCGGTGGAGCGCGGCACCTCGCAGAAGGGGCGTCCGTTGACGGGGCTGATGTTCTCGAAGTACTGGCCCTTCACCGGCGGCACGAACTGCCCGCCAATGTAGTTGCCGTAGCGGCTGAGGTACTGGACCTTGCTGCCCTTCTGACCCGGTGCTTCGTAGACCGTCGACATGGGGGACTCCTGCGGGGGTTTGAGGCCGCACGGACGATAGGCACGTAACGCCTTGCGTTACGTGCCCGGGAAGGTCTGTCAATGTCTGTTAATGATCGAAGCGGGGGCGGGTGGGGCACCCGCCCCCAGGTCAATGCCTCACATGATGCCTTCGCTCAGCGCAGCGGCAGGTCCAGCCAGGACGGGCCCCGGAGCGACAGCTGCGCGCCGGTGGCGTTGACGTCGAGGTAGAGCGGGTCCTCGGTGTCGACGACGAGCGCCAGCCGGTGCCACGCCGGGACGTCATAGGCCGTGGCGGGGAACGTCAGGTCCAGGTCCACGGGGGTGCCGGGCGTGGCGCCGTGCCAGGACAGCGGCACGTGGGTGATGAGGCTGCCGTAGTCGCCGGTGAGGTCGTAGAGGTAGGCGACCACGGTCCCGGAGGAGGTGGACGGCGTGACGCGCAGGCGCAGGGTGGCCGCGCCGCGGATGGCGGTGGCCCGGGTCGTGATGGCCGACGTCCAGACCCCCGCGTTGAGGCGGTTGACGCCCGGCAGCCAGACGATGGGCGGGATGCCGGTCAGCGCCTGGAGCCCGTTGGTCAAGAGCGCCACGCCCGCGTCGGCGCTGGTGTCGAAGCCCGACCAGACCGTCTTCGCGGCGCTCGTGGAGGGCGTACCCCCCAGCGTGCCCGTGCCGTCGAGCACGCGGATGGCGCCAAGGCCAAAGCGCTGCGTGCCCGAGGAGACGTCGTCCCACGACGTGTAGCCCTCCACGGCGCCGTCATACGTGCGCAGCACCACGGGTGGCTCGTGGGTGATGCTGGTGTCCACGCCCGCGACGTACGCGTCCATCCACCGCGTGACGCTGCTCCACACGTGGTTCGGAAGCCCGAGCAGGCCGGTGGCCTCCACGACGGCGTGGTCACCCGGCGCGAGCTCCAGGCGCTTGGGCCCCGTGAGCTGGCCGTAGAACTCCACGAGCTGGTTGGGCGGGAAGAGGCTGTCGCCATAGGCGTTGGCCATCAGGATGGCGGGCGCGTTCGCGTTGATGTCCTGGAGGTACGTGCTCGCCGACCGCACCCGGCCCCAGGCCTTGATGCCCGGGATGTCGCGGTTGGCGTAGTAGTTGTCGATGGTCGTCCGCAGCTCGGGGCTCGGCCTGCCCAGCAGTCGCGAGGACAGGTCCAGCAGGCCCACCGCCTGCAACCGCCGGGTCTCCCCACCGAACAGCGAGGCCACCAGGTCCGTCCAGCCGGACAGCGCCGCGACCGCCTTCACGCGCGAGTCGAACCCTGACGCGATGAGCGAGATGCCGGCGCCATACGAGACCCCCGCCAGCCCGATGCGCGCGCCGTCCGCCGACGTATGGGCGAGCAGCCAGTCGATGACGCGCGACGTGTCCGCGATGTCCGCGGGGCCCGCCGTGTCGATGCCACCGCCTGAGGCCCAGAAGCCTCGCGGCGTGTACGAGAGCGCGACGTAGCCCCGCTGCGCCAGCGCGCTGGCCTGGGCCAGGTACTCCAGGTCGTTGAGGCTCCAGCTCGCGATGAAGATGACGGCCGGATGCGGGCCCGGCGTCGTCGGCGCGATGTAGTTGGCCTTGAGCACGGTGCCGTCGCCGACGGTGATGTCGACGAACTTGAAGCCGGTGGTCGGCACCGCGGCCACGACGGCCCGCGCGGCCGTGGCCTGGACGGGAAGGGCCGTCCCCGCCAGCGGGGTGAACAACGCCAGCAGCAGGAACGGCAGTCTCAGAAACTGAGAAGAAGCACGTCGCGACATGGGGGAGACCTCACGCGGGGGAAGGGCCAGCCGGAAGCCCATGCAGGGTAACGGCGGATTGATTTTCAAATCAACGGCTGTGCATGGAATTCGTTGAGAGCGTGTATGTCTGGGACCGGCCCCAGGCCCAATGACAAGCGCGTCCGCGCCGCACGCAGCCCGCGTCCCGCCGGGAGCACCGGAAGCTCCGTCATCCTTGCGGGACGCTTCAGCCCCGGGGGCTTTTTCAGGCCTTCACGCCGCGCTGATCCGCGCGCCGCTCGGGCGCCCTCAGGGCCTTCCGGGTGCGCACCGTGAGAGGCGCAAACGCGGCTTAATTCGAGAGCGGACACAATGTTTTCCGCTCTTGGTGTTCATGTCAGTGCACGCTGGAAACCCGCACGGGCGCCTGTCATCTTGAAGTCACTGCGCGGCGCGGCAGCGTGGTGAAGGACGTGAAGGCGGAAGTCGGTCAAGGTCTGCTGGGTTGAACGTATTCAGAGGCAGGGCGGAAAACTGTTCCGTCCCGGGGCTGTAAAAACTCCCCGGTACCGTGGGGTGTCTCGTGATGGGCTGGAGCGCGAGCCGCGAAGGAGTGTCTGGAAGTCGAAGCGGATCAACCGTTTGGCGCGGACCTTCGCGTGAACCCAAAATTCCCGGGTGCTGGCACACCGCTCGCATCTGCCGCTGACGCCGTTCCACCCCCGCATCGCCTGTTCAGGTCCCGGTCCCCACGCGTGCTCGCCCAGTCGTCCACCACCTGTTCCTGCGGTCAGCCCCACTCTCCCGCGGAGGCGTGTCCCACGCTGCTGAGGGGACTGGATTCCGGCGGCACCCTGCTCTACGCGGGGACCCCGCCGCCGGGTCCGGCCGGCGCGGTGGGCCTGACGCCTTCGCCCCTGTCGTCGCCCACGCCCGTCGTGCCGTCCCTGGTGGGCCAGGAGTTCGGCCGCTTCCGCGTGGTGCGCGAGCTGGGCCGTGGCGGCATGGGCACCGTGTTCCTGGCGGAGCACACCCTCATCCAGAAGCGCGTGGCCATCAAGGTGCTCCACGCCCACCTGGCGCAGGCCCCGGAGCTCGTCGCGCGCTTCCTCTCCGAGGCCCGCACGCTCACGCTCGTGCAGCACGAGAACGTCGTCACCCTCTACGACCTGGACTCGCGCGAAGGGCGCCCGTACCTCGTCATGGAGTACCTGGAGGGGGACAGCCTCGCCCACTTCGCGCGGGGCCCCATGGACCCGGCGCGGGTGGTGGACCTGATGACGCAGGTGTGTGACGCGCTTGGCGCCGCGCACGCGCACGGCATCGTCCACCGCGACCTCAAGCCCGCCAACGTCTTCCTCGTCCCCGGCCCCGGCGGCCGGCAGCGCGTGAAGCTGCTCGACTTCGGCATCGCCAAGCTGCTGTCGCGGCCCGCCGGGGAGATGACCACCGAGGTGGGCGTCCTCCTGGGCACCCCGGAGTTCATGGCCCCCGAGCAGTGCGGCGACGGGCTGGTGGACGCCCGCAGCGACATCTACGCGGCCGGCGTGCTCGCGTACCTGCTGCTCACCGGCCAGGTGCCCTTCTTCGGGCGCACCGCGGCGGAGATCCTCGTCGGCCACCTGCAGAAGGAGCCGGTGCCGCCGCACGAGGTGTGCCCCGCCGTGCCGCAGGCCCTGTCCAAGGTGCTGCTGCGCGCGCTGGCCAAGAAGCCCGAACACCGCTTCGCCTCCGCCGCGGAGCTGAGGGCCGCCCTGGAGGCTTCGCTCGCCCCGCCGCCCGCGCCCGCGCTGCCGCAGCTCACCGCGCTCCTGCGCGGCTCGGGCGCCCAGGCCTTCGCCCAGGCCCCCATCGAGCTCAAGGGCGAGTGGGTGGGCCGCACCGGCCTCTTCTTCCAGCTCGCCACGCCGCCGCCCGCGCTCCTGTCGGATGTGTCGCTGGTGCTGCGGCTGCCGGGCGGTGACCTGCCGTGCACCGCCCAGGTGGTGCGCCACGTCACGGCCGAGCAGGCCCAGTCGTGGCACATGTCCCCCGGCTTCGGCGTGCAGCTGCGCGACACCGGCCCGGGCTTCCAGGCCACGCTCACCCAGCTTCGCAACGGCGCGCGTCCCACGTCCGCGCAGGCCGCGCAGGCCGCCGCCATGCCGACGCCGGAGGATCCCCAGGCGGAGAGCGTCCTGCAGGGCTTCCGCCGCCGGCTCGCCGGGGACCCGTACGCCGTGCTGGAGCTGCCGCGCGACGCCACGCTGGAGTCCGTGCGCACCGCGGCCCAGCGCGCGCGCGGGGCCCTGGAGCTCTTGAAGACGCGCCCGCTGTCGGAGGCCCAGAAGGCCCAGGTGGAGCGCGCCATGGAGCGCGTCAGCGGGGCGCTCCACACGCTGGGCAACGTGGAGCGGCGCGTGGAGTACGACGCCACGCTGGGCAATGTGGAGGGCATCGAGCGGTGCCTCGCCGCGGGCCTCACCGCCACCATGCTGGAGCAGTGCCGCCGCCGCTTCCTCGCGGGCAACACCGGCCGCGAGGGCCGCGCCGCCGTGCACCGGTTGTCCGGGGACGCGCTGGCGTCCGTGGGCCGGCTGGAAGAGGCGCTCGCCGCCTATGAGCAGGCCGTCCGCGCGGACCCCCTGGACCTGGAGGGGCTGAAGCGCTGGCGCTTCCTGCGCGCCCGGGTCCGCGGCTCGACTGCCCCCCGGTAGGGTCGCCAGGCCACCGGCCCCGCATCTGGAGGGCGGTCGCCTTGCGTATGGGGGGGGAGTCCTCGTTAATCCTCTCCTCGCCCATGGCTTCCGAACCCGACGACAAGCTTCCGCCCCAGGGGCGGTTCAACCGACTGCGCAAGCTGGCGGGCCTCTCCATGCACGTGGGCTCGGAGGTGCTCAAGACGGGGGCCAAACGGCTCTCCGGCTCCAGCCCGTCGGAGCTGCTCAGCCTGGGGACCGCGGAGAAGCTGGTCGCCACGCTGGGGGAGATGAAGGGCGCGGCCATGAAGCTGGGCCAGGCGCTCTCCATGGATCAGGACCTGCTCACGCCGGAGGTCCGCCAGATGCTGGCGCGGCTGCAGAACCAGGCGCCCGCCATGTCCTACGCGCAGGTGTCGCGCGTGGTGAAGGAGGAGCTGGGCGCCCCGCCGGAGGAGCTGTTCCGCGACTTCTCCCGGGAGGCGCTGGCCGCCGCGTCGCTCGGCCAGGTGCACCGGGCGGTGCTGCACGACGGCCGGCAGGTGGCGGTGAAGGTGCAGTACCCGGGCATCGATGCGTCCATGGGCCACGACATGGACAACCTGGGCCTGGTCGTGAAGACGGTGTCCAAGACGTCGCGGATGATGGACGGCACCGCCTACTTCCAGGAGTTCCGCGACGAGCTCATGCTGGAGCTGGACTACCGCCGCGAGGCGACGCTCGCCGCCGGCTTCGCGAAGAGCGTGGCGAAGCTGCCGGACCTGTACGTGCCCCAGGTCATCGAGGACCGGAGCGCGCGCCGCGTCCTCACGCTGGAGCTGCTGGAGGGCCTGACGCTGAAGGACTGGGTGACGACGTCCCCGGACAATGACGCGCGCTTCCGCGTCGCGCGCCAGCTCATCCGCGCCACCTACGGGCCCTTCCTGGACGCGGGGGAGATCCACGCGGATCCGCACCCGGGCAACTTCATGGTGATGCCGGACGGGCGCATGGGCCTGTTGGACTTCGGCTCCATCAAGCGCTTCAGCCCGGGCTTCGTGGAGCCCAACCGCCGCATGTTCCACCAGGCGCTGCGCCTGGAGACGCTGGACGTGCTGGCCCTGTGCCGCGAGGTCGGCTTCACGGTGGAGCTGCCGGAGCCGGAGGCGGAGGCGCTGCTGCGTGAGGTGCTGCACATCGCCGGGCGGCCCATGCGCGCGGCGCCGTACGACTACGGCACCTGCGACATCAACCGCGACATCCGCAACCACTTCACGCGCAACGCCGTGCGCTTCCTGCGCATCAAGCCGCCCCCGGAAGCGATGATGTTCTTCCGCGCCACCGGGGGCCTCGCGCAGAACCTGCGCCTGCTGGGCGCGAACGGCGACTTCCGGCAGGTGTTCCTGGAGGTCGGCGCGCTCGTGCCCGCGTGAGGGCCGTAAAGGGCCTGAGGCGCCGCTACTTCGCGGGGGCCGCGGCGCCGCGGGGGCGCTTGTGCAGCTTCTCCAGCTTGCGCGCCAGGTCCGCGCCCTGGGTGCTCTTGGAGAGGTAGCTGTCCGCGCCCGCGGCCAGCGCCAGCGAGCGCAGCTTGGCCTCGTCGGAGGCGGAGTAGAGGACGAAGCGCGTGTGCTCGGGGGCCTGCTGCCGCGCCAGCGCCAGCACCTTGTCGCCGCTGAGCGCGGGGATGTTCACGTCCAGCAGCACGATGTCCGGCGCCGTCGTGCGCACCAGGTTGGAGACCCCCAACGACGAGCGGTGCGTGCGCACCTCGAAGTTGAACGAGGACAGCGAACGCTCCGTCAGCGCGAGCTGGTCCGGGTCATCGTCCACGATGAGGACGCGAATCTTGGGCTCCGACGACATGGTGGCTCCCCCAGGAACCGACAGTTGGGATGTCCCGGTCACGCCGCCCCAGAAACCAGCGACCCGAGTACCCCGTCAGTATCGCCCAGCCCTCTCCTAAGTGGCCAGCCTCTCTGGAATTTTCTGGAATCTTCCGGCTGAAAAGACGCCGCGTCCTGGCCCCCGGGTGGGCAATCCACACCCGCGTTCCTAGCCTTGAAGGACACGGAGGGCAGGGGGGCAGGCGGCCATGCCGGGTGGCGCGTGCTGCGCGGGGGGGCAGGGCCCCAATAGCTTGAAGGGGCCAGGTCTTTTGAACGCCCGGCGGGGAACGAGGGAACGTGCAGAACCACGACATCATCGTCATTGGCACCTCCACCGGGGGTGTTGAGGCCCTCACCTTGCTGGTGAAGCAGCTTCCGCGGAACCTGGCCGCCACCGTGCTGGTGGTGCTCCACGTGTCGTCCCAGCACCGCAGCTACCTGCCGGAGATCCTCACCCGCTCCGGCCCCCTGCCGGCCCACCATCCCGAGGACGGGGAGCCCTTGAAGCAGGGCCGCATCTACGTGGCGCCCAATGACAGACACCTGCTGGTGGAGCCCGGGCACGTGAAGGTGGTGAAGGGGCCCCGGGAGAACGGTCACCGGCCGGCGGTGGATCCGCTGTTCCGCTCGGCCGCGAGCGCCTATGGCCCCCGCGTGGTGGGGGCGGTGCTCACCGGGGCGCTCGACTGCGGCACCGCGGGGCTGCTCGCGGTGAAGAAGGAGGGCGGGGTGGCCGTGGTGCAGGACCCCCGCGACGCGTTCTGTCGGGACATGCCCCGGAGCGCGTTGGAATTCGTGGCGGTGGACCACTGCGTGCCCATGAGCGAACTCGCGTCCCTGCTGGTGCGGCTGGTGGCCACACCCGTGAAGTCGCGGCCGCGCAAGCACTCGCCGCAGGTGGAAGCAGAGGTGACGGCGATGAAGGTGGACATTCCCTCCATGGAGGAGCCGCCCACGCTGGTGGAGTACGCGAAGCCTTCCCACTTCTCCTGTCCCGACTGCGGCGGCGTGCTCTTCGAGATGGACGAGGACGGGCTGTTGCGCTTCCGGTGCCGCACCGGCCACGGCTATACGGGAGAGGCGCTGTCCGGCAGCCAGCAGCACCACCTGGATGCCGCGCTGTGGGCCGCGCTGCGGGCGCTGGAGGAGAGCGCCGCCCTGTCGCGCCGCATGGCCGGACGGGCCCGGGAGCGCAACCACCTCCATTCGGCGGAGCGCTTCGGCGAGCGCGCCCGCGCGGCCGAGGCCCAGGTGGAGCTCTTGCGACGGGCGGTGCTGGCGGGGCCCTCGCCCGCCGCGGCGCCCGCGGAGACGGACGCCGCGGACGAGCCGGAGCAGGTGGGCTGAAGCCGCGTGCGGATCAGCGCGACTCGCGACGCGCGGGGGGCGCCTTCAGCGCCGGGAAGGTGAGGGTGAACCTCGCGCCCCCCTTCGGACGGTTGGCCGCGGTGAGCGTGCCACCCGCGCGCTTCACCACGCCATGGGCCATGGACAGGCCCAGGCCCGTGCCCTTGTCGCCCTTGGTGGTGAAGAAGGCCTTGAAGATGTTCGGCAGGTGCTCCTTGGGGATGCCGGTGCCCTCGTCCTCCACGGTGATGCGCACGGCCCCGCCC
>NZ_RAWB01000354.1 GCF_003612055.1 Corallococcus llansteffanensis | reverse complement strand
GTGTTCGCGCTCCGAGGTGTGGGCGTGGGGCTGGGGCTGGCGTGGGTGGTGTCCCGGAATTTGAGCGCGATCGCGTTCGTGGGCGGCTTCTTCGGCGTCTACTTCGCGCTGCAGTGGATCGAAGTCAGCTACGTGATGGCCGCGTCGAAAGTCGCGGCGGGCGGAGACGAGTGATGCGCAAGGCAATGGTGCTGTTCGCCTGTCTGTTCGCGGGTTCCGTGTGGGCTGCCGACCAGGCCGGTGAGCACGGCTACCCGAACGAGGACATCGACGCCGAGGGCGAGGACGTCGCCGGCTACATCCTCCACCACGTGGGTGACTCGAATGAGTACGAGTTCGAGATCCCGCTGAGCCACAACCACATCCCCATCCACCTGCCGCAGATCTTCATCCCGCTGCACGAGGGCGCCTGCACGCCGGTGGCGGACCCGCACGGCGGCGGCCACGGTGAGGTGCACCCGGGCCTGGGCCAGGGCTGCGTGGACCTCTCCATCACCAAGCACACGGTGATGATGTGGCTGGCGGCGCTCATCCTGATTGGCTCGCTGCTCATCTGGAGCAACCGCGACAAGACGAAGCTCGTCCCTCGCGGCACGGCGGCGAACCTCTTCGAGATGCTCGTGCTGTTCGTGCGCGACGAGCTGGCCATCAAGAACATCGGCAAGGAGGAGGGCCCGCGCTACGTGCCCTATCTGCTGACCGCGTTCTTCTTCATCCTCTTCATGAACCTGCTGGGCCTGTTCCCCTGGATGGCGTCCGCCACGGGCAACATCGCCGTCACGTGCGGCCTGGCGCTGTGCACGTTCTTCGTCACGCAGGTGGCGGGCATCCGCGCCGCGGGCGTGGGCGGCTACCTGAAGCACCTGACGGGCGGCGTGGCCCCCTGGCTGTGGCCCATCATGATTCCGGTGGAGTTCCTGGGCCTGTTCACCAAGCCCTTCGCTCTCACCATCCGACTCTTCGCCAACATGCTGGCGGGCCACATCGTCATCTTCTTCCTGCTGGGCCTCATCTTCATGCTCCGCAACCCCGCGGTGGCGCTGGTGAGCGTGCCGTTCGCCTTCGGCATCTACCTGCTGGAGCTGTTCGTGGCCTTCGTGCAGGCGTACGTGTTCACCATGCTGTCGGCGCTCTTCATCGGCATGAGCGTGGCCATGGGTCACCACGACGACCACGCGCACGGCCACAAGGAAGGTGGCGAGAGCCACGACCACGGCAAGGCGCATCACGTTTGAGCCGGGAAGCTTCCTGGCCATGAGTTGGCGGGGCGCCTGAATCACCGCGCCCCGGTTGAAGACCCGGCGGTTCGAAAGGCCGTCGGAGGTAGTCCTAAAGGGCTTTCACGACCCCCCCACAAGCGGGTCCTGCCTCACCTGAAAGTACGTGTTCCCATGACCAACTTCGCTCTTGCCTTCCTCGCCGCCGGTATCGGCGCGGGTCTCTCCATCATCGGCGCCGCGCTCGGCATCGGTAAGCTGGCGGCCGCCGCCATGGACGCCACGGGCCGTCAGCCCGCCGCGGCCGGCGACATCCGCACCACGATGATCATCGCGGCGGCCCTCATCGAAGGCGCCACGCTGTTCGCGCTGGTCGTTTGCATCCTGCTCGCCATCAAGGCCTGAGCCGGGTTGGCTTCACCGGGAGCCGGCGTCCTCTTCAGGGGGCGCCGGCGTCCTGAACACCGCAGTCGCCGTGCCTGTGCCACCCGCAGTCTCCCGCACCACTTTTTCGCCGTCTGAATCCGGGACCCGCCATGTTCCTGCCCTCTGTTCTCGCCGCCAGCAGCTTCGTGGAGGTCCGTCCGGGCCTCATCTTCTGGACCATCGTCACCTTCGTCCTCGTCCTGCTGGTGCTGCGCGCGAAGGCGTGGGGCCCCATCCTGTCGCTCGTGGAAGAGCGTGAGAAGCAGATCTCCAACGCCATCGAGAGCGCGAAGCGTGAGCGCGCCGAGGCGGAGAAGCTGCTCGCCGACCAGAAGACGGCCATCGCCGAGGCCCGTCGCGAGGCGGCGGAGATGATGCGCCGCAACACCGCGGACATGGAGAAGTTCCGCGACGAGCTGATGGCGAAGAGCCGCAAGGAGGCGGAGGAGCTGAAGCTGAGCGCCCGCCGCGAGATTGACGACCAGAAGGCCAAGGCCATCGCGGAGGTGCGTGGGATGGCGGTCGACCTGGCGATGGAAGTGGCCTCCAAGCTGATGAACGAGCGCATGGACGACGCGAAGCACCGTCAGCTGGCCGAGCAGTTCGTGCAGGGCCTGCCGGGTGCGACCAGCGCCACGGCGACCCGTCGTTCGGCGTAAGGCCGGGAAGTCCCAAGCCTCGCCCGTCTGTTCCAGGAATCCATCATGGGTCTCTCCATCGGCATCGTCGGTCTGCCCAACGTGGGCAAGTCCACCCTGTTCAACGCCTTGTCCTCCGCGGCGAGCGCGCAGGCCGCGAACTACCCGTTCTGCACCATCGAGCCGAACGTGGGCGTGGTGGCGGTGCCGGACGACCGCCTGGACCAGCTGACGGCGCTCATCAAGCCGCTGAAGAAGATCCCCACGTCGCTGGAGTTCGTGGACATCGCGGGCCTGGTGCGCGGCGCTTCCAAGGGCGAGGGCCTGGGCAACCAGTTCCTGGCGAACATCCGCCAGGTGAACGCGGTGCTCCACGTGCTGCGCTGCTTCGAGGACGACAACGTCACCCACGTCGAGGGCGGCGTGGATCCGGTGCGGGACCGGGACGTGGTCGACACGGAGCTGTGCCTCAAGGACCTGGAGACGGTGGAGAAGCGCCGCGAGCGCTCGCTGAAGAACACCAAGCTGGGCGGCAAGGCGGCCGAAGAGGCCAAGGCCGAGGTCGCGACGCTGGACCGGGTGAAGGCGGCCCTGGACAACGGCATCACGGTGCGCGCGCAGAAGCTGAACGAGGAGGAGCACGCGCTGCTCCAGGACCTGTTCCTGCTGACGGACAAGCCCGTGCTGTACGTGGCGAACATCAGCGAGGGGCAGATTGGCAAGGAGGACAGCGACCCGCGGGTGAAGGCGGTGCGCGAGATGGCCGCCAAGGAGGGCGCGAGCGTGGTGGTGCTGGCGGCGGCGCTGGAGTCGGAGATCCAGCAGCTGCCCGAGTCCGACCGCCCCGGCTTCCTGGAGAGCAACGGCCTGACGGAGCCCGGCCTGCACAAGGTGGTGCGCGAGGGCTACAAGCTGCTGGGCCTGTGGACCTACTTCACGGTGGGCGAGCAGGAGTGCCGCGCGTGGACCATCCACAAGGGCTTCAAGGCGCCGCAGGCGGCGGGCGTCATCCACTCGGACTTCGAGCGCGGCTTCATCAAGGCCGAGGTGATGCGCTGGGAGGACCTGGTGAAGCTGGGCAGCGAGTCGGCCGTGAAGGAGAAGGGCCTGCTGCGCGTGGAAGGCAAGGAGTACCTCGTGCAGGACGGCGACTGCATGCACTTCCGCTTCAACGTCTGACGCGGGTCTGGCTTTGAAGTGACGACGGGCGCTTCCTTCCACTTCGGAAGGGGCGCCCGTTCTGCTTTTTCAGCGCGGGCCGCTCAGCAGCGTGAAGACCCAGAGGGCCACGGCGAGCAGGGCGAGCACGGTGGAGATGACGGCGGTGCGCTTCGCGCGGCCGGTGGGGTCCGGGTTGTTGCGGGCGTAGCGCCAGACGCCGCCCACGCGCAGCACGAGGAAGAGGGCGAGGAGCACGGGGCCCACGACCTGCCAGCCCTCGGGGCGCTTGAGGACGACGATCCACGCGGCGATGAAGGCCACGTTGCCGAGCAGCAACACGGCGGGATAGGGCAGGGCAGGGCGGCGTTCGCTCACGGGGCGGCAGTGTGCGCATCCGGCGCGGTGGGGCCAACTGAAACGTGCGCGGCGTGCATGGCAGGTGACACCGGGCCGCGGATGCATTGCGGACAGGGACCCCCGGCACCGAGCGGAGGCCTCCTCGCCACCGGGGTATGCTCAGCAGCGGCACTTCACACCCTGGGCCCGAGCGGTGCGGTTTCAGCCGACCTTCAGATTCCGAGGAACGACATGGCCGCGCGAAAGAAGACGTCAAAAACAGTAAAGAGGTCGGCCGCGAAGACGCGTGTGGCTGCACGAAAGCGCGCCACTCCACTTTATTTCCTTTCCCTCCGCATCAAGGACATCCGCTGCTTCGGAGCTGAGCAGTTACTAAATTTATCGGATGGGAAGGGTCGCCCGGCACCGTGGACGATCATCTTAGGAAACAATGGAGTGGGAAAGACCACTCTGCTGCAATGCTTGGCATTGTGCGAACCTCAGACGATGGATCCCTTCGTGGAGGAAAGAATCGGTGCCTTCTCTCGAGTGGCGGTCGAGCTGCCACGCCGAATTGGATTGAGGCGGGGAGCGTGGGCCATGCTTGCAGCAGGTTTCCACAAGGGCGCACTGGACAGCCACGATGGTGACACAAAGTCGTTCAGAGTGGACTGGGACCCGGCCTCAAATGTGAAGAGGCTGAGCGGCGTTATGTTCCGGAAGGATGAGGAACATTTCGCCTGCCATGGCTATGGGGCGACCCGAAGGATGGGAGCCGGTGCGCTTTCGGGGAAGGTGAGTAGCAGGAACGAGAGCCTTTTTCAGGAAGATGTTCCTCTTAGAAACGCAGAAGAGTGGCTGCTTCAGGCGGATTATGCAGCTAGCAAGGCGCCTGCTCGGGCAAAGTTCGCTAAAGCCAATCGTGACCGGATTGTCCAAGTGCTCTTGGATCTGCTGCCGGATATCGATGACATCATCTTCGTTGCTCCGGGTCCGCGCGTTCCGGTCGCCCGCGTAGAGTTTAAGACCCCCTATGGGTTCGTGGGGATGCGTGACTTGAGCCTGGGCTACCGCACGCTTATCGCCTGGATGGTAGACTTGGCGAGTCGACTGTTCGAGCGGTATCCAGGAAGTGCAAACCCTCTTGCTGAGCCTGCGGTGGTGCTCGTAGACGAGATCGATCTGCACCTGCATCCGGCTTGGCAACGCAGGCTCATGAGTTATCTGCGCGAACATTTCCCAAGAGCACAGTTCATTGTGACAGCACATAGTCCGCTAGTGGTGCAGAGCGCCGTCGATGCGAACATCGTCGTCCTGCGAAAGGAAGGCGACCATGTGGTCATCGACAACAACCCCACCTCCGTCCAGGGATGGCGTGTCGATCAAATCCTCACGAGTGACTTGTTCGAACTGAGCAGCGCGCGGTCTCCACAGCTTGAGTCCCTCTTGCAAGAGCGGACCCAGCTGCTGTCCAAGGCGCGCTTGAGTGCGAGCGACAAGGCGAAGGTGAAGGAACTGGACGCTCAGATTGGGTTCCTGCCCACAGGTGAGACTCGGAATGAGCGCGAAGCTCTTGAGATCATTCAAAGGTTCGCTCAGCGGGTTCAAAAGGAGGGACAGTAGTGATCCGGATCCGCAAGACTTCACCTGCTCCGGAGGTGCTGCTGACCAGAGGGGGGCGAGCCCGCGCTGACCTTTGCGCCAGATATGAAGAAGACCCCAAGGGGTATGACTCCGGTACGAAGGTCTTTGTTTTCAACGCAGGTATCTATGGGCACCCGGATGTTCGGAACGTCTTGATGGAGGCTCAGCACGCGAAGTGCGCCTTCTGTGAGTCAAAGTTCCGCCATATCGCCTACGGTGATGTTGAGCATTTCCGACCGAAAGCAGGTTGCAGACAGGTAGAAAACGGACCCTTGCTTCGGCCGGGGTACTACTGGCTGGCCTATGAGTGGGAAAATCTTTACCTGTCGTGTGCGCTTTGTAATCAGCGATTCAAGGGCAGCCTATTCCCCCTGCGTGTAGCCAAGAGTCGCGCCAAGAATCATCGACGTCGCGTGAGAGCGGAAGAACCCTTGTTGATTGATCCCGGGGGTGATGAGCCAGAGCGTTTGATCGGCTTCCGGCGCGAGGTGCCCTATGCTGTTGCAAACAATGCCCGAGCCCGGGTAACGATTGACGCACTGGGGCTTCAGCGTACGGAGTTGATGGAACAGCGCCGAGAAAGGCTGACGCTCTTGTGGGCCCTTCGCGTGGTCGCGGAGAGTGACAAACCGGAGGCTGTTGCTGCGCGAGAGAAGCTGGCCACCATGGTTCAGGGACCCAGTGAGTATTCCTCGATGGCCAAGGCATTCCTGCGGGAGCCTTCGCGACGAAGGACAGTCGCGGCTCGCAAGAAGGCAGGGCACCTTGGTCATTCTGGCTCTGGCGAGCGAAAGGCCCAACAGGGTCGTTCCGGAAGGCGATAGGCGGCCAGCGCGTCAGGGGGAGCCGCTCCTCGTCGGTAGTGGATCCACGTAGCGCGCGCGGGGACGGAGCAGGTGGCCCTGTTCGCGCTGCTCCAGGATGTGCGCCACCCAGCCCGCGGTGCGGCCCAGGCCGAACAGCACGGTGGCTGCTCCCGACGGGAGGCCCAGCGCGTCCGCCAACATCACGAGCCCGAGGTCCAGCGCCGGGGGCGGGTGGCCGGCGTCGCGCATGGTGTCGATCACCGCGCGGGCAATGCGCACGCGGAGGGATTCGGGGCGCACGCTCAACGCGGCCTCCACCAGCGGTGGCGTGCGTGGGTCGCCGTGCGGGTAGAGGCGATGGCCAAAGCCTGTCACGGCTTCGCCCCGGCGCAGGCGGCCGTGCACCACCTGGGCGGCGCGTTCCGGCCGGCCCACCTCCGTGAGCAGGGCTTCCACGCGGTCGCAGGAGCCTCCGTGCCGGTGGCCGGAGAGGGCCGCCAGCGCCGCGCCCATGCACGCGTAGAGGTCCGCTCCGGAGGAGGCTGTGACTCTCGCGGCGAAGGTGGAGGTGTTGAGCTCGTGATCCGCGCTGAGGATCAGCGCGCGGTTGATCAGCTCCGGGGCTCGCTTCAGCTTCGCGTCCCAGGCCGTGGCCAGGGAGGCGGCCACCGTGTCTTCCTTCAACGCGCGGGACACGCGGCCCGGTGCCTGCGCCACGCAGACCCACGCACCCAGGTGGCGGATGATGCGGCGGGCCCGGGCCTTGTCCTGCTCCGGGGGCGCGGCGAAGCGGCCCTCGTCGCTCGCGGCCAGCAGTGGCACCAGCGCGGACAATGCGGACAGCGGCGGCGTCCCTCGGGGCAACAGCGCCGCGAGTGCAGCGGGAGACAGCGAGGGCGTTCCACGCGGCGGCGAGCTGGCGCGCTCGGCGGCGGACAACGACGACGCTCCTCGCGATGGTGGACCGGAGCGCTCGGCGGGAGACAGCGACGACGTTGCTCTCAACGGTGGACCGGAGCGCTCGGCGGGAGACAGCGACGACGCTTCTCGCGACGACGGGCCGGCGCGCTCGGCGGGAGACAACGATGACGCTCCTCTCGATGGCGGCCCGGCCTGCTCGGATGCGGTAGGCAGCACCCCTGATAGGGGCCAAGGCGTGGGCACTGGCGGCAGGTGCCCGGTCCACAGCAGCTCCGCCACGTCCTCGAACAGGCGGCCTCCGGTGGCCAACGCCACCGCGTCGTGCCCCCGGTACGCGAGCCCCTCTTCGCCCACTCTCGACACGGATGAGTCGATGACGGGCTCGCCCCAGCGCAGCGCTCCGGAGGCCACCGCCGCGTGGCCCGCCCTCGCATCGTGGCGCGTCTTCAGGCGCTCCACGTCCGCGCGCAGGTAGCGGTTCTCCTTCGTCCCCTTCTCCGGCACGCACCGCACGAGCCCCCGGCTCACGTACGTGTAGAGCGTCGCTCGCTTCACCCCCAACAGGGCCGCTGCCTCCTCCGCGCGCAGCAGCTCCTCCTCAGGTGGATGGTCGAATCGAGATTGAGAACGACCCCCGCTGCGACGCACCATGTTTCACGTACCTCCCTGGAGGCGGAGTCTCGACTCGACTGGACATCCTGTCGAGCTGAACCCTTCGCGCCGGAGGACTTCACGCGAGGAGTTGCCATGTCAGTGGACTTCGGACGCACGTCGTCGGACTACGCGAAGTACCGGGCGGGATTCCCGGAGGCCTTCTTCACCCGGCTGGAACAGGACGGCGTGCTGCGGCCCGGCCTGCGCGCGCTGGACCTGGGCACCGGCACCGGCACCATCGCGCGCGGACTGGCGCGGCGTGGCTGCGAGGTCACCGCCCTGGATGTGTCCACGCCGCAGTTGGATGCGGCCCGGCAGCTCGCCCGGGACGAGGGCCTCACCGTGGACTTCCGTGAGGGCCGCGCGGAGGAGACGGGCCTGCCGTCGCAGTCCTTCGACCGCGTGTTCGCCGGCCAGTGCTGGCACTGGTTCGACCGGGCCGCCGCCGCGCGTGAGGTGCTCCGGCTGCTGCGGCCCGGCGGGCGGTTGATCATCGCCCACTTCGACTGGCTGGCCCTGCCCGGCAACGTGGTGGAGGCCACCGAGACCTTGATGGAGGGCTACAGCCCCCGGGACTCACTGACCGTGGATCGCTTCGGGCATGCCGTGGGCATCTACCCGGCGTGGTTCCGCGACGTGGACCTCGCGGGCTTCCAGGCCGTGACGTCCTTCTCCTTCGAGTCACCCACGCCGTACACCCACGTGGGCTGGCGTGGACGGATTCGCGCCAACGCGCGGATCGGCGCCTTGCTCCCGCCGGACGCCGTGGCCCGCTTCGACGCCGCGCTGGCCGCGCTCCTCGCCGAGCACTTCCCCCAAGAGCCGATGTCCGTTCCCCACCGCGTGTTCGCGCTCGTCGCCGAGCGCCCCTGACTCGAAGAGAGGCCCGCCATGTCCCCATCCCATCCCCACGTCGTCCACGCCGACGACCTGCCCTGGACCGACGTCGCCCACGGCTCCCGCGTGGCGCTCAAGCGCAAGCAATTGGGCGCCGCCGCGCATGGGCGCAAGCTCGGGTGCAGCCTGGTGGAGCTGCCTCCGGGCCGCCGCTCGTGGCCCCTGCACTACCACCTGGGCAACGAGGAGGCCGTCTACGTCCTGTCCGGCGCGGGCACGCTGCGCCTCGGTGCGGACACCGTACCCCTGCGCGCAGGGGACTACGTCGCGCTGCCCCCGGGCGCGGAGTGCGCGCACCAACTCCTCAACGACGGACCGGAGCCGCTGCGCTACCTGTGCTTCTCCACCATGGAGGCGCCGGACGTGCTCGTGTATCCGGACTCGAAGAAGGTCGGCGTCTTCGCGGGCGCCGCCCCCGGGGGCGACAAGGCTGCTCGCACGCTGCATGCGTACCTGCCCCTGGCAGCGGAGGTGGACTACTGGGACGGCGAGGCGCCCTGATTGCTAGGGTGCTCGGCCCATGGTCTCCCTGCTGGATGCGCTCGACCGCGAGCGGCTGCTCAAGGATCCCGCCGCCGCTGCCGGGCTCGTGCCCGCGGGCGAACCTCCCCACGTGTCGCTGCTGCGGCTGTGCGAGGCCGGGGTGCTCACGGGCGGCCTCACCGTGGGGTACGGCGTCCGGCCGGATGAGCTGGTGGGCCCCCTCACCGCGGCCATGGGCGGCGCGGCCCGGCGGCTGAAGATCGTCGACGTGCGCGAGCGCCCCGTGCTGGAACTGCACGTCGCGGCCGGCGAGCTCACGGAGAAGTGGGAGGTGGAGGACGTGCCCGCGCTCGTGCACAACCTCAACGACCTGTACCGCGACGCGGCCGATGTGCGCGCGGTGGCCGTGCTGGGGGAGTGGGAGGACTCGCTCCAGCTCCTGTGTGTCGAGCGCCGCTCGCTGGGGCGGCTCCTGCGCCAGCCCTTCTTCGCGCCCGTCAACGCCCGCGCGCTCGCGGACCTGGTGGCGCCGCGCTGAAGCGGAGGGCGGCCTCGCTCGACCCCGGCCGCCCGGTGGGGCACCATGGGGCCATGCGGATCACCCTGGCCCTCATTCTTGGATTGCTCCTGGCGCAGGTCGCGCGCGCGGAGCCGGATTCCTTTGGCCTGGGCTCCGGACGCGATGGCGTGCTGACCGTCGTCAAGGGCAGCGTGGCGTTCATCAGCGACGCCGCTCCCCTGAAGCAGTCCGTCGCCGCGGGCGCCTTGGCGCTCACGGTGCCCGGGCTCAAGGTCGGCGCCGGTGACCTGGTGATGATCCACACGAGCATCGGCTTGTTGCCCGCGCCCGTCCTGGGCAGCGCGAAGGCGGTGGCGCTGGACGCCACCGTCGTGGGCCGCTGGGAGCTGGCCCGCCTGGGGGCCGTGGACGCGACGACGGGCGTGCTCAAGCTGACCCAGTCCCTGCGGTTCGCCTACGCCGCGACGCGCTCGCAGGTCCTGCGCGTGCCCGAGTACTCCGACGTCATCGTCGAGGCCGGCGGCCGGCTGTCCGTGACGCCGTGGGATGGCAGGTCCGGCGGCATCCTCGCGATGCTGGTGTCCGGCAAGCTGGTCAATGACGGCACCATCGACGCGGACGGCGCCGGGTTCCGGGGCGGCACCTTCCTCAACCATCCCGTCATCATGGGCTGCACCGGGTTCGCCGTGGCCGAGGCCGACGGCGGCGCCGCCCGCGGCGAGGGCGTGGCGGGCACCGTCTCCGGCGGGGGTGGCAA
>NZ_RAWB01000353.1 GCF_003612055.1 Corallococcus llansteffanensis | reverse complement strand
AAGGGCGTCCGCGAGGTGGTGACGGGCGCGAGTCCCGTCCGCACGACGGTGGCTCTGGCGAGCGTCGCAAGTCCCGGCACACAGGCGGATGCCTGGGAGAAGTTGCTGACGGACGCGGGGCTGGAGGCGCGGGACGAGCGCCCCCTGGGAGGAGTGCTGACGCCCACACAAGCGGCGCGACTGCTGGGCGTGCTCCTGGGCAAGCCCGTCACGTTGAGCAACTTCCCACCTCGGATGGCGGCGGGCTTCCTGCTGCGCGAGGTGTTGGAGGGAGGAGAAGTTTCACGGGAGGAATTGTTGCGGCGGGTGGAGCGCTTCTCCCGGGAGCAGGTCGCGGTGCTGCGACCCGACGGCTATCTGGCGTGGGCCCTTACCGGGCGCACGCAGCAGAAGGTGGCATCCGTCGAGTGGCAAGACGGCGCCTTCCGGGCGCATGGCTTCGAGCTGGGCCGCTTCTACAGCGGCAAGGGCGGCGTCTTCCGGACCGTGGACGCACGGCTCCAGGCTTCGGACTGGCGGCCCCTGGCCGAGGTGTACGACGACGCGGACGTCATCAGCCGCACCCTGGATGGAGCGGAGGACGCCTTCGTGGAGCTGTACCACGCGCTGGGACAGTTGCTCTCGCACCCCGTGGACAGCATCGCGGGACTGAGCAACCTGCCGACGGGTGTGGCGGCCCTCATCACGTCAGCGCCCGCGTACTGGGAACGCTTCCAGTCCATGACCCGCGGCGAGCAGATCCGTGAGGTGTCGCGACTGACGACGGGGATGCTCGTCACCTGGGGTACGGCCTCGGCCACGACGCGGACACTGAAGGGAATGGTGGTGGGCGCGGAGGCCACGGTGCCGGTGCTCTCGTTGTCGGCGGAGGGTGTGCTGGCGTTGGAGCGCGTCGCGGTGCCAGCAGGACGCGCGGCGGCGGTGTTGAGCGGAGGACCCGGGGCGGCAATCATCCTCCAACGGGCGAACACCGCCTCGAAGGGTGGAGCGCCTTCCCAGGGGCCGGGGCAATGGGGGCCGGCGAAGGAGTCGATGTCCGCGCGAGCACGACGCTACCAGGAGCAGATCACGGGGCACTCGACCGATGATGCGTACTGGGTCGGCGGAGTGGGCAAGAACAGTGGAGGCGTGAAGTTCGATGGGTTCAAGGAAGGCGTGCTACTGGAGGCCAAGGGTCCCGGCTACGCGAACAAGTTTCTCGATACGTTTGATCCGAAATCCTGGTTTGAACCGACAGGCGCCAAGGGGCTCATTGATCAAGCCATGCGACAACGGGACAGCGTTCTGGGCATGGGGAGCGCGATTGAGTGGCACGTCGCCGAGGAAGGAGCAGCCAAGGCCATCCGGAAGCTGCTCCAGGACAACAGGGTGCATGAGATTACGGTCATCCACACCCCGGCACTGTGAGGAGGGAATACCGTGACAGCCAAGGCCAGCCCCAAGACCCCTCCCGAAACCTATTTTGCAGGTGCCTACTGGGGGGCGCGCAAGGAGTCGCCTGAGGAGTGCGCCCGGCGCACGGCGGAGTTCCTTGCCTTGCTGGCGCCAAGCGATCCATTCCTCTCTCAGTGGTACTTGCCCACGCGATCATCCAGGGAATCGCGTGAGTACCCACTGATGCCTCCCGATGTGCCGATGCTTACGGAACAGTTCCAGCTTGGCGTCAACCGCGAGAAGGGAGGCCCTGTCATCGAGAGCCTGGGCTTTGGCTTCTGGTTCGGTAACGGGGGGCGTGATTACGACCGGGCGAGTCTGCGCATCTACAGTGGGGGCTACTCGGAAGCGGGCTCAAACTCCTGCGTGCTGACGCTGCCCACACCCGGTCGCAGTCTGAACGCGGAGCGGGTGATCACTGCTCCCGTGCTGACGGGGGTCGTGCGCAGCATGGCGCTGGCCTGGGATCCCGAATGGGCCGTGGCCATGTCCCACGCGCATCGGGACCTGGAAGATGAGAAGGGCAAGGCGGACATCTGGCTGGGCTGGATGACCTACCTGTCCCGTCAACGGGGCACCGTGCCGCCGCTTCCTGCCCCCGTGCGCATCGAGCCCGTCGAGGACAAGGGCTCGCTGATCATCTTGACCCCTGAGCGCTTCACGGCCGCCAACCCCGAGCACATCGCGCTGGCGCGGCGTGTGCGCGAACTGTTGGCCCGAGCGGGGCTCATGCAGCCTGCCACGCCCTGACCGTCAGGAGGGCCGCGTGATGGGGGGCACCGCCGCGTCGTGCCCCAACTCCAGGGCTGCGGCGCTCTCCGACGGGTCGGGCCGCTTGTCGCGCATCGTGACGAACTCCTCCGCGGTGGTGGGGTGGATGCCCACCGTCGCGTCGAGCTGCTTCTTCGTCACGCCGCACTTCAGCGCCACCGCGAGCCCCTGGATGATTTCGGGCGCGTCCGCGCCCACCATGTGGAAGCCCAGCACGCGTTCGGTGCCTCGCTCCACCACCACCTTCATCATCGCTCGCTCGTCGCGGCCGGACAGCATCGGGCGGCGTGGCGAGCGTCACCGGCACCCCCGCGGGATCGTTGAAGTCGAAGCTGAGAGGTGTCTCGTTCTCGCTCGCGAACCTGGGCGTGACCGACGTCACGAGCGTCAGCAGCGCCACCCGCCTGCGGCTCTCCAGCTCCACGTTGGACCCGAACGTCGTCGGGCTCTACACCGTGCCGTGACGCGGTGACGGCCCTGGGGGACACCACGCATCGCGCCGGGAGGCGACAGCCAACAGTCTGACGCTCCGGTTCTCGCTTTCCTACATGCCCTGGGGTGCGTAGGCGCTCCGGGTTCGGCCGCTGTGCCGGACCCGGGGGCTATGACCTGGTTCTGCTCTCCGCACAGGAGCGCATCCAGGAGGCGCGAGCGATGGGGAGCCGCCGGTGGGTGATGCTGTGCCTGTGGCTCTTGCCAGGAGCGGGAGAGGCCACGGCTTCTCCCGACTCCGAGCCTGCGACACCCGCACCACCGACCCGCCCCTGGTATTCGCTGGCGCGGCTGGAGGCGACGACCCTGGCGGTGCTTCCGCGTGCGGGGACGGGCGCGGATGAAGGCTTCGCCCAGGTCGAGCCCACGCTCATCCTCGATGGTGGCCCGGAGTTGGGCCTCAACCTGGGCGCCCCGGTCCGTCTGCGATTGTGGGGTGGCGCGAAGGGCCTGGGCCGCGTGCGACGCGAGGATTGGGACAGCCCCTCCGACTGGGGGCAGCTCGTGCGCGGCCTCAAGCTGGGCTCGGACTCCGCACCCGTGGGTGTGTGGTTGGGCGCCCTGGAGGATTACAGCCTGTTGTCCGCGCATCTGGTGCGCCGCTACTCCAACCGGCTGAACCCGGACTATCACCCGGCGGGAGGCTTCCTCACCGGCACCGTGGGGGCGCTCTACACGGAAGCCTTCGTCTCGGACGTGCTGGGCGCGCGGTTGATGGGAGCGGAGCTGGCGCTGGATGTCGGACGCCTCTTCGGGCGAGCCCGCGAGCCGGGACGCTACACGCTGGCTTTTTCCGCTGTGCATGACTGGGGGCAGGCCGGAGGGAGCGCGCCACCGCTGACGCTGGCGCACCTGGATGGGACCGCGGTGGTGCTGATGCGTCCAGGCTTCGAGGCGCACCTGCTGGCGGGCTGGGGTGGACGGCCGGGCACAGGTGGCGCATGGGGTGCGGCGGTGGGCGTGGGCGCGGATGCGCTGACACCCACGCTGGAGTTGTCGCTGCGCCTGGAGGTGCGAAGGCAACACGGTGGATTCCGTCAGGGCTTCTTCGGCCCGGACTACGAACTGGCGCGCTTCCAGGCCGCAGGGCCGGAGGGCGTGCCCCTGGCGGAGGCGGCCTTCCCGGACGGCTACTCCGCATCTGGGGAGGCGGAGGTGGGCTGGGACGCGGTCCGCCATGGCGGCCTCTCCAGGCACCTGAAGCTGTCGCTAGGCGCGGAAGCCTTCTCGTGGGGCAGCTTCGACGTGGATGGGCGCGTGGCGGTGCAGCTCTTCGCGCGCTGTCTGGAAGTGGCGTTGAAGGGGCTCGGAGTGGGCATGGGACAGCCCGGAGCGCGCTACCTGGGGTCCGCCGAGGTCCGCTGGCGATTCCTGGGCGGGAAGCTCTACGCGCTGGGCACGGGCGGCACGCTGCTGTTCCCCACGTCGGAAGGGACGCTGCGGCCGGGGGCTTTCGCCTCGGCGGGCCTGGGGATGGACAATGCGCGCTGACGCCCTGCTGCTGGCCGTGGTGCTGCTGGCCACGGGATGCGCCTCCGCGCCGCAGGCTCCTGGGCGTGGCCGCAGCTTGAGCTACGCGCCGAGTGCGGCTCCTGCGCCCGTGCGGGGAGAGGCTCCGAGCGATGGGCACCCGCGCGCCTCGCTCTCCCTCCCGCCCTCCATCTCGGGACCCGAGGTGTCCCAACGGCTGTTGCGTCGCCAGGGGCCACGTGACGATGCGACGGGAGTGGGGCAACGCAGCACGGCTGGAGCCATTGGGGGTGGGGCGCGGAGCGCCGCACTGACGCGTCAAGCAGTCCTCGAAGCCATGGACGAGGTGAAGGGCTCCATGGCCAGCGTCGAAGCCGCGTTCTCCACGCTGGCGGCCCGCCCTCCGGCCCTCGGGGGATGGGGCCTCACCGGCGTCTTCACCCGCTATCTCGACCACGGCTCCCATCAGTTGACGTGGCTCCAAGGGGCACTCGGGAGCGCCACCGCGCTGACAGGAGTGGCTTCGGAAGTGGGCGACTCGAGCATGGAACTGGGCCTCCTGCGCATGACGGGGCCCCGGCTCCAAGCTGCTCAGTTCGGGACCCTTCTGCTGGCCACCTGGGTGGACTTCCTCCACCTCGCTGATGCCGTGCTCCGACACTGCCCGATGTGCAGCGTCGAGAAGCTATTCGCGGACCTTCATCGTGTGCAGGGAATGATGGTGCCTACGCTGACGGACCTCGCTTCATTGGACCCGGAGCGGGTCGAGGCGGCGACAACCGCGATGCCCGAGCTGATGGGGAAGCTGACCCGTGAGTTCGACGCGCTCCAGCGAGAGACCCGCTCGACCCTGAAGCTCGGCGGGCAGGTCATCGCGGCGATGCAGGCGGTGGAGATGCTCACCCTGGTTTCCACGCTGAAGATGTCGCTGCCACGGCTGCCCCCCCTCGGCCCCCGCGACGCTTGGCGTGGGCCTCGTGATGGGTTCGGGGGGAGTGATGGTGGGCTCGCGGATGGTGGTCTCCGCGGAGTGGGTGGAGATGATGCGAAGGCTCGTGCAGGCGGGCGTCATCTCCGTCCCAGCCGCCAGCGCGGCCGTCCTCATCCATGGCGGGCAGGTCATGATGGCCCAGGCGCATCAGGACCTGCCCAAGGGCGTGCGCGACGCGCTGGGGGACAGCCCCGAAGTACGCGGCATGCACGAAACCGGCAGAGCGGGAGCAGGCATGTCTGACGCGCCGAAGCACCACGTCTTCCCGGACGAGCATCGGGCATGGTTCGAGAAACGCGGCTTCACGGGGGACATGGACATCGACCAGTTCTGCGTCCGGTTGGAGCAGGCACACCATGAGGCGATTCACGGCGGGGGGAACTGGAAGCTGGGGCGCATGTGGCCGGGTGAGTGGAACCGGATGATCATGCGCACACTGGGCGACGCCGAGACCAAGGTCGGGCGGATGTTGACGCGGAATGAGGTCCTGGACATCGTCGCGGAGCGCATGAGGTTCTATGCCATCCCGATGAGGTTCACGAAGGGGAGCAGACGATGACTGACGGACGTTCATGGCAGGGCAACTGGAAAGCCCGCCTGTATGAGCGCGTCCGCGAGTGCGGTTACGAGTCGCTCACTGCATTTGCCGAAGCGCGCCCCACAGCCTCGCTGGTGGCGCTGGCAGAGGAACTGGGGCCGGACGACGTCGCTGGAGTACAGGTGTACAACGGACTGGTAGCTGAAGCGGAGCGCGCCCACCGGGTCACGCGCTTGGTGCGCGGGCAGCTCGTGCGCGAACTGTGCGCGCATCTCCCAAACGGCTGGCCGGCCGTGCTGGATGACGCCAACCGTTTCAAGGTCGCCAAAGCACTTGGCTTGTGGTCCGGCATCACTCCTGAAACACACGAAGAGCGTGTAAGGCGGGTCGGAGATGCGCTCCTCGCCAATCCACCGCCGCCCGGTTGGCGACCGCTCGGTCCCGATGACGAACTGCTCCGCACGCTCTTGCCTGACGAGGAAGCCTGACTCCTTGAGCGCCCTCCGCCGACAGCGAGAGCACTGGCACCGTGGGACTGGAAGCGCTCCCGGTACGCGGGATGAGCGTCCCCCGACAACGAAGCACCCCGGCAAGCCGTTGCGATTGCTGGCCTTGTGACTCTCGCAACTCCTGAATCGCGAAGATGAGCGTCAACGCGGCGTGCGGCTCCACTGGTAGCCCAGCGTGGCGCCGGTGCCGATGCAGGTGAACGCGAGGTAGCTGCGCACGAACTCCAGGCGTTCGCTGGAGCCGGCCAGGTGGCGCAGCGCTTCGTGCGCGGCGAGTCCCACCAGCATTCCCGCCGCCGCGCCGCCGAGCGCGCCCAGGTACGCGTGGCCACGCTGTTCGCTGCCTCCGAAGGCGACCTCGCCCAGGCCCCACGTGCCGAGCGCGGCGAGGGGCGGCGTCACCACGAAGGCGGCGCCGAACGCGCCCACCTCCAGCTCCATCCATCGCCCCTGGGGATAGGAAGGGTGGACGAAGAGGAACCTTCCGGGGAGGGAGGCCACCAGGGTGCCGGCGGCGGCCTCGGCGGCGATGGGGCCCAGGCGCGAGTCGTCTCCCACGCGGGTCGCGGCCCACGCGGTGCCCAGGGGCAGCAGCGTGAGCGCCCCGTGCGCGGCCCAGGTGCCACCGGACAGCGGCGCGTCCGTGTCGGGTTCCCCGTGGGGGATGAAGGGCCGCAGGGTCCGTGGCGGCACGGCCGGAGGCGGAGGCTGCGCGTCCAGGAACGGCGCATCCGAGACGGTGGGCTCCAGCGGGGGCGGAGGTTCTTCCGCGGGCGGCGGTTCGGCGACTGGAAGTGGCCCTTCTTGCGGAGGACGGGCCTCCGACGCGAGCACCCCCGGCGCGCCCAGCAGGCCCGCCAGCAGGAGCGCCCGGTCCACCCGGCTCCGTGCCGGCCCCTTGCCCCGTCGCGCCATGCCCGTGTCCGTCCTCCGTGCGCGGGCCGCCTCCACCCGTCGCTCCCAGCAGTGCGCATGCGGCGCGCCCGAAACCACCCGCCCCGTGAGACACCGGAGTGAATCGTCCAGCGGTGGACGGAGCCCGGGGCCCTTCCCGCGCTTCCTTCATTCCCCTGCACGCGGTGGATGCACGGGGAGGAGGGCCGCCCTAGCTTCGGGGCCTTGCGGCTGGCCTGGCTCATCCTGTGTGCCCTGCTCATGGCGGGGTGCCCGTACCCGAACCACCGACACGACCTGCGTCTGCGCTCGCTGCCGGAGGACCCCGTGGCGCGCGACGTCGCCATCACCCAGACGCTCGGGGTGCCGCTGGAGTCGGGCAACGGCGTGGAGCTGGTGCTGAACGGGCGGGTCTTCGACGTCATCGAGGAGGAGATCCGCGCCGCCCGCTCCAGCATCCACATCGCCAGCTACATCTGGCGTCCGGGCATCCCGTCGGACCGGCTGCTCATCGCGCTGCGCGAGCGCAGGCCCGGCGTGCAGTGCCGCGTGCTGGTGGATCCGCTGGGCAGCGTGAACTTCGAGGTCGTGGCCCCCGTGCTGACGGACGCCGGCTGCGAGGTGCGCATCTACCGTCCGATGCAGGGCACGGTGACGGCCCTGGACGCGAGCCGCATCCGCGCGCGCATGCACCGCAAGATGGTGATCCGCGACGGCGAGGTGGGGCTGACCGGCGGCTTCGGCATCTGGCGCAGCTGGCTGGGCAACGGCGACGCGCCGGAGACCTGGCGCGACACCAACGTGCGCGTGCGCGGGCCCGCGGTGCGCGGCATGCAGCAGGCGTTCGCGGAGAACTGGCAGGAGGCCGGCGGGGCCTTCCTGCCACCGGAGTCCTTCCCGGACCTCGTCCCGGCGGGCGACGCGCGCGGGTGCTTCGTCGCCAGCACCGGCCACCGCTTCCTGTCGGAGGCGTCCAAGATGTGGCTGCTGTCCATCGCGTCCGCGAAGCACCGGCTGTGGATCGCCAACTCGTACTTCCTGCCGTCCGAAGCCATCAGCGACATGCTCATCGAGAAGGCGCGCCAGGGCGTGGACGTGCGGGTGCTGGTGCCGGGCCGCCACCACGACGTGGGGCCCGTGTTCGCCGCGCAGCGCGCGTCCTACGCGCGGCTGCTGGAGGGCGGCGTGCGCATCTGGGAGTACGAGGTGTCGATGATGCACTCCAAGACGCTGCTCGCGGACGACCTGCTGAGCATCGTGGGCTCCACCAACCTGGATCCGCTCGCGCTCAATCACACCGATGAGGGCTCGCTGATGGTGGAGGATGCGGCGCTGGCGAAGGCGCTGGAGGTCTCCTTCGAACAGGACTTCACCCACTCCGTGGAGATCCACTGGCAGGGCTGGAAGCGCCGCGGCCTGCTTCAGAAGCTGGGCGAGCAGCTCCCGTGGTTCATCGGCGATTTCCTCTAAACCAGGGGGCGCGCGCCAGACGTGGGAGCAAGCCGCCGGCTGGCTCCTGTGACCCACCCACTCCGTCTGGGAATGGCGCCAACCCCCCAAGACACGGGCCCTGGAGCGCTGGTCGGCCTGGACGAGGGGCCGTCAGGGGGGGCCCGACGTGGGTCGCCATTCACTGTCGGTGCGCATTCATTTCGCATGTTGGCGATTCGACTGTTCGGCCTCGCGGTGCTGTCACTGTCCATGGCCTGGCCGGTGTTCGCGGCCGGGCCCGCGGTGTGGGGGGAGGGGCTGATGGTGAAGGTCCGGCCCGACGACACCGCTCCCGGGAGCGTCACCGAGGTGCGCCTCACCGCCGCGCGCAACGAGTTCGTCTCCTTCCAGGTGGCGCTGCACGGTGGTGACCTGGGCCTCCAGGGCGTGCGCGCCCGGCTGCCCGCGCTGGAGGGCCCCGCGACGCTGACGGGGCCGGACGTGACGCTGTACCGCGAGGCGCTCGTCACCACGAAGACGGCCTCGGTGGAGGGAGAGCCGGTGGGCCGGTGGCCGGACGGACTGGTGCCCGACACGGACGAGGTCGCCCAGGAGCCGCGCAATGCCTTCCCGTTCGACGTGCCCGCGGGCGAGGCGCGCGCCCTCTGGGTGGACGTGCACGTGCCCCGGGACGCGCCGCCCGGCGACTACACGGGCACGGTGACGGTGGAGGCGGCCGGAGGCTTCCAGCGGCAGGTGACCGCGAGGCTGACCGTGGTGGACGCGGTGATGCCGAGCACGTCCTCGCTGGCCACGGCGTTCCTGCTGACGCCGTCGCAGGTGTGCCGCGCGCACACGGGCCGGGAGGACTGCTCCACGCAGGAACTGCAGCCGTTGCTCGCGCGCTACCAGCAGCTGGCGCTGGAGCACCGCCTCACGCTGCCCAACCTCGTCCCGCGCAGGCCGTGGCACCCCTCGTGGAACGACTTCGACGCGACGTTTGGCCCGTACCTGGACGGCACCGCGCCCACGCGGCTGCCCGGCGCGCGGATGACGAGCATGGAATACGACGGCCCGCTCACCCCTGATGAGCTGCGGGGCTTCACCGAGCACATGCGGGAGCGGGGCTGGCTGGGCCAGGCCTATGTGCAGATTGGCGACGAGCCGCCCTACGGGTCGAGCTTCGCGGAGGTGCAAGCCACGGGGGCGCTGGTGCGGCAGGCCGCGCCCGAGCTTCGCACGATGCTGACGACGAACTCGCTCCAGCTGAAGCTCAACGCCCTGGAGCCCCTGGTGGACGTCGTGGTGCCGCTGGTGAACCACCTGGACGGCACGGAGCCGGGCTTCGTGGGAGACCAGAGCGCGACGTACACGCACTTCCTCTCACGTCCCGGAACGGAGTTGTGGACGTATCAGAGTTGCATGAGCCACGGCTGTGCGCCTGGGACCCATGCGCCGGAGAACCTGCCGGGGGCGGGCTGGCCGTCGTACATGCTGGACCGCTCGGCGGCGAAGGTGCGCTCGATGGAGTGGGTGACGTTCCTCCAGGGCGGGAAGGGGGAGCTGTACTACGAGACGGTGCTCATGCTCCCCACGGCGTGGTCGGACCAGTACCGCTTCAACGGCAACGGGGACGGGACGCTGTTCTACCCGGGCACACCGGCCGCGATTGGCGGGACGACGCACGTGCCGGTGGCGTCCCTGCGCCTGAAGCTCATCCGCCAGGGCATGCAGGACTACGAGTGGCTCAAGGCGGTGGGCGACGCGGGCGACCCGGACTTCGCGCGCAAGGTGGCGCGGGAGCTGATTCCTTCCGCGTCGCGCGTGCCGGACGACGGCGCCGCGTTCGATGCGGCGCGGCTGCGGCTCATCCAGCGCTACCAGGAGCTGACCGAGGGCGACCCGGCGGCCCCGAAGATGGGCACGCCTCCTGAG
>NZ_RAWB01000352.1 GCF_003612055.1 Corallococcus llansteffanensis | reverse complement strand
GAGGGTGGGGCTGCGGGGGCGGGACGGAGAAGCCCGGACCCCAGGACTGCCAGGACACGGCGACGGGGTGCCCGGCGGAGCGACCCGCGACGCCGGACGACGTTCCACCGCCCCCACCGGAGACAGGGACTCCGCCGCCCGACACCGGCCCCACCGAGACACCACCTCCCGACAAGCAGCCTCCACCGCCGCCCGCGTCGGGCGCGACGCTGTGGCTGGACACGGAGGGCTCTGCTCAGGACGACCTGGCGCTGGACCTGGCGGTGGACGTGTCCGGGGACCTCTTCAGCGCGGCGGTGCACGGCTACGACGACCTGGAGGACCGCGCCCCCACGGACGACTCCGTGCAGTTGGTGCTCACGCGCCGCACGGGGACGGGCCAGACGTTGTGGACGCACACCTATGACGTGCGCACGGCCTCCGCTCCCGCGGAGCTGCGCGCCGCGGTGCATGCCCGCGTCGCGGCGGACGGCGCGGGCGGCCTGCTGGTGGCCGGCAACCTCCAGGGCATCGTGGACCTGGGCACGGGCAAGCTGGGCGATACCGGCGGCGACGGCGCCTTCGTCGCGAGGCTGGCCGCGGACGGCGCCACGCTCTGGGCGCACGCGGTGCCGGCGGCGCTAACGGTCGCAGACGTGGCGGCGGACGCCCAGGGCCGGCTGTACGTGGCCTATACCGCGCCGGGCAGGGTGGACCTGGGCGGGGACGTGAAGGGGGCCAGCGCGGGCGTGGCGGTGTTCGCGGCGGACGGCACTCCGGAGCGGTCCATCGCCGTGGGCAGCGCGGAGTCCGAGGGCGCGGGCACGCAGCCCCTGGCGCTGGCGCTCGCGGCGGACGGCAGCGTGGCGGTGGCGGGGCGCTACACGGGCACGGTGCGCTTCGGCTCCACCAGCACGCAGGCATCCGGGGCGGGCAGCCCGTTCGTCGCGCTCTACCGCGCGAACGGGGCGCTCGGGTGGGCGAAGGTCCGGCCGGGCGTGAAGGGCACCGCGCGGGGCGTGAGCCGGGGCGCGGCCGGCGAGGTGGTGGCGGGCGGTGACTTCCAGGGCGCGTTCACCTGGGGGACCACGTCGCTGAAGGGCCCCACCCTCCCCAGCGCCTTCGTCGCGGTGACGGCCGCCGACGGCACCGAGCGCTGGGCGCACGACCTGGGCACCGACGCCCAGGTGCAGGGCGTGGCGGTGCACGCATCCGGCGAGGTACTGGTGGCGGGCTACACGTACTCGTGGCTGGAGGACGGCACCACGGGCCAGGACGGCCTGGGTGCGGCGCAGCTGTTCACCCAACGCTTCGACGCGGCGGGACAGCCCCTGGCATCGCGGCTCTTCCTGGGAGCGACTCCGGAGGCCCGCGGCGAGCTGTACGGCGTGGAGGCGGTGCCGGCGGTGGCGCTGCTGCCGGACGGCGACGCGGTGCTGTACGGCCACACCGACCGCGCCACCGACTTCGGCATCGACAAGCTCAAGCCGCTGCGCGGCGACATCTTCCTTCTGCGGGTGAAGCACTAACCACCCGCGAAGCAAGGCAGCGGACACGGGCCCGGCTCACCGCCGGGCCCGCGCCATTTCCAACGGAGGCCGCGTCAGCTTCCGATTTCGACGTTCTCCAGGACACCGAGCGCGTCAGGCACGAGCAGGGCCGCGGAGAAGTAGGTGCTCACCAGGTACTCGCTGATGGCCTTGTCGTTGATGTCCATGCGGCGCACGGAGAGGCCCGGCTCGACCTCGTCCGGCAGGCCCGTGTGGTGCAGGCCGATGACGCCCTGGTCGTCCGCCCCGGTGCGCAGCACGAGGATGGAGCTCGTGAGCGTGTTGGAGATGGGAATCTTGTCGCAAGGCAGGATGGGGACGCCGCGCCACGCGTTCAGCTTCTGGCCGAGCACGTCGACGGGCGTCGGGTAGAGGCCCCGGCGATTGCACTCCCGGCCGAAGGCCGCGATGGTGCGCGGGTGGGCCACGAAGAAGCGTGACTTGCGACGGCGCGACAGCAGCTCGTCCATGTCATCCGGCGTCGGCGGGCCACTGCGCGTGTTGATGCGCTGCTTCAGGTCCGCGTTGTGCAAAAGCCCGAACTCACGGTTGTTGATGAGCTCGTGCTCCTTGCGCTCCTTCAGCGCCTCGATGGTCAGCCGCAGCTGCTCCGCGGTCTGGTTCATCGGGTCGTTGAAGAGGTCCGCGACGCGCGTGTGCACCCGGAGGATGGTCTGCGCCACGCTCAGCTCGTACTCGCGGGGCTTCAGCTCGTAGTCCACGAAGCCACCCGCCAGCACGGGCTCGCCGTGGTGGCCCGCGGTCAGCGGGATGGCGGCCTGCCCCGACTTGTCCTGGGGCTTCTTCAGGCGCGCCTTGTACCGCGCCACGTGGGCGCTCAGCGCCGGGGCCTGGAGGATGAGCGCCTCGAACACCTGCTGCGGCAGGGACATCACGATGCAGGCGGTGGTCGCCTTCACCGTGAAGGGCCACACGTCGTTGGACTCCACCACAGCCTGATCGCCGAAGTGGTCACCGTCCGCGAGCGTGTCCAGGACGACGGGGTCGCCGTACTTGCCCGTGCCCAGCTTGGACGCCTTGCCGTGGGCGATGAGGAACACGTGTTCGGCGGGCTGGCCCGCCTCCACGATGGACTCCCCGGCCTTGTATTCCTTCTGCACGAAGCGGCTCGCGAGGGCGCGGACGGTCAGGCCCTCCTCGTCGCTGTCGAAGCCGCGCAGCAGCGGCAGCTTGAGCAGCTCCTGCGGGATGACCTCCACCTTCGCGCCGATGTTGCTGAAGTTCAGGCGGTCATCGCCCGCGGAGTAGGTGAGGCGCCGGTTGACGCGGAACACGCCGTTGGTCTGGACCCACGGCAGCATGCGCAGCAGCCAGCGCGGGGTGATGCCCTGCATCTGCGGCTGGGACTTGGTCGTCGTCGCCAGCTGGCGGGCACCGGCCGTACCCAGGCTGGAGTGCTCGGTGTCACCGGTGTTGATGATGGGATTCGCCATGAAGAGTCCTCGGAGGTTGCGTGGGGCCTGGAACTACGAGCGACCGATTTCGACGCTCTCCAGGATGCCCAGCGCGTCCGGCGTGAGGACGGCCGCGGAGAAGTAGGCGGTGACCAGGTAGTTCATGATGGCCTTCTCGTTGATGCCCATGAACCGGACGTTGAGGCTGGGCTCGATCTCGTCCGGGATGCCCGCCTGGTGCAGGCCGACGACGCCCTGGTTCTTCTCCCCCACGCGCATCAGCATGATGGAGCTGGTGCGGGACTCGGTGACGGGGATCTTGTTGCAGGAGACGATGGGGATGCCCCGCCACGCGGGAATCATGTTCCCGTTCATGTCGATGCTGGTGGGGTAGATGCCCTGGCGGTTGCACTCCTGGCCGAACGCGGCGATGGCGCGCGGGTGGGCCAGGAAGAACGAGGGCTCCTTCCACACGGTGGCCAGCAGCTCGTCCATGTCGTCCGGCGTCGGCGGGCCGCGGCGGGTGTGGATGCGCTGCTTCAGGTCCGCGTTGTGCAGCAGGCCGAACTCGCGGTTGTTGATGAGCTCGTGCTCCTTGCGCTCCTTCAGCGCCTCCACCGTCAGCCGCAGCTGCTGCTGCGTCTGGTTCATGGGGTCGTTGAAGAGGTCCGCGACGCGCGTGTGGATCTGCAGCACGGTCTGCGCGACGCTCAGCTCGAACTCGCGGGGCGCCGTCTCGTAGTCCACGTAGGTGCCGGGCAGCACCGGCTCACCGTGGTGGCCGGAGGCCAGCTCGATGGCGGCCTGGCCGGACGTGTCCTGCTTCTTCTTCGAGAGGGCCTTGAACTCCTCGATGTGCTTGTGGAGCGACGGGGCCTGGGCCACCACCGCTTCGAAAGCGGACTGCTGGAGGATGAGCGCCGTGACGGGCGTGACGGCCTTCACCGTGAACTGCCAGAAGTCCTGCGACTCCAGCAGCGCCTGGTAGCTGTAGTGGTCGCCGTCCGCCAGCGTCTCCAGCACCGTGGGCTCGCCGTACTTGCCGGCGCCGATGCGGTTCACCTTGCCGTGGGCGATGAGGACGATGGAGTCCGCCTCCTTGCCCGCCTCCGTGAGGATGTCCCCGGCCTTGTATTCCTTCTGCACGAAGCGGCTGGCGAGCGCCGTGAGGACCTCCACGTCCTCGTAGCCGCGCAAGAGCGGCAGCTCTCCCAGCTCCTGCGGGATGACCACCACCTTCGCGCCGGTGCTGGTGAACGTCACCCGGCCGTCGCCCACCGCGTAGCTCATGCGGCGGTTGACGCGGTAGGTGCCGCCCGACACCTGCACCCACGGCAGCAGCTTCAAGAGCCACCGGGAGGAGATGCCCTGCATCTGCGGTTCCGACTTGGTGGTCGTCGCCAGCTGGCGCGCCGCCGCGGTCCCGAGGCTCAGTGAGTTCTCATCGTGCGTCTTGGAATTGGACATGGGTCAGCCTTCCCTGAGTTGAAGAGTTGAAAAAGTCAGTGCCTGCGTGATGCCTTCAAGAATCGGAGCGCGCGCGCTTGAACAGCTCGGCGACGCGCGTCGCGGCCATGCCCAGGCCGGCGAGGTTGCCCGTCTTGAGCTTGGGGGTCGCCGCGTCGCGCAGCTCGGCTTCCTTGTAGCGGTCCACCGCCGCGTGCCACATGGGGATGCCCGCCATCCACTGCTGGAGCTGCACCACGTACTGGTGGAGCTTCTCCTGGGCCTCCGCGTCCAGGTCGAAGTTGCGGATGATGACCGGCAGCTCCTTCTCGACCAGGTGCTCGAACTGCTTCATCCGCGCCGTCATCAGGTGGTTCACGACGAGGACGGCCGCGTCCTTGTCCACGTCGAGGAACTTCTGGACCACCAGCACGCCGTTGTTGAGCTCGCCCTCGAACTCAATCTCCTTCTGGTAGGAGAAGATGTCGTTGACGAGGCAGGCGTAGTCCGCGGCCGAGTTCTCCAGCCCGCGCAGCGTCCGGGTCTTGAAGACCGCCTCCGGGATGGCGTCGCCCTTGGACAGCCGCGACAGGCTCATCGTGAGGTCCGAGCCGAACGTCTTGCGGCGCATCTCCACGTAGTCCACCGGGTCCGGCACGCGGTTGATGAGCTGGTTGTTCAGCTCCCAGATCCAGCTCTCCGTCATGTCCTGGATGGCCTTGCGGAACAGCTTGCGCCCGTAGGCGGAGAGCGGGCCGGCCGTGCGCTTCCACAGGTCCGCCAGTCCCACCTCCACCGGGTTCAGGGGCACCGCGGCGTTGGCGGCATCCACGTCGTCCGGCATGAACTGCGTGAGGCGCGCGTTGAACAGCTTCGCGCCCGGCATGTCGCGGGTGTAGCCGTAGAGCGCGGGGAAGTAGTCGTCCGCGTAGGTGCCCCACACAAGCCAGCACGCCGTCAGGTCCAGCTGTTCAGGGGTGGCGTCCGGGTGGATGAGCGCGCCGCAGAGGGCCACGTCCGCGACGTCGAACTTGTGGTCGTCCCAGATGTAGAGCCCCACGCCGGGCAGCTCGTCCAGCATCCCCATCCGCCGCGCCCAGTCCTTGGAGTTGCGCCGCGCGCGCTCCAGGTGGGGGCTCAGGTAGGTGCTGTACGGCATGTAGAACTTCGGCAGCTTCACCGGACCCACGTGCTGACGGGGCACGTGGGAGAAGCTCTTGATGCGGGTGAGGCCCAGCCCGCCGGACGTCAGGGGCAGCCGCAGCGCGGACATCCCCAGGCCGGTGGGGAGGGGAATGACCAGCTCCCGCCCCTCGCGGCCGGCGGTCTGGTTCATGTAGCGGTTGGAGCGCATGTGCCACTCGTGGCCGCCGGACTGCCAGTCCTGGAGCCCGCGCAGGTACAACAGCACCTGGGCCTGCTCCGCCGGGTTCAGGCCGTACTCCGCGAAGAGCCAGGGCAACTCCGTCGCCGCGGTGGTCTCGAACTGATGGAGCCGGGACGTCAGCAGGTCGTTGACCAGGTCCGCAGCGCGCTGCGTGTCGCAGTCGAGGAACTTCTCCACCACCAGCACGCCGTTGGAGAGCTCGCCCTCCTCCAAAATCTCCCGCTCGTAGGAGAACAGGTCGTTGCGCAGGTGCACGGCGTCAGAGAACGTGTCCTTGAAGACGCGCATGGGGCGGCTGTGGACGACGCGGGCCGGAATCTCAGCGACGGCGTGCTCCACCAGGTCCGACGACCAGGGCGCCCCACCGACCTTGCGGCGCATCTCGATGTACTCGACGGGGTTGGAGACGCGGGCCTCGCTGATGTTCTCGATCTCCCACATCGACTCATCAAGCAGGTGCTGGGTGTTCTGGAAGAAGCGGCGGCGCCACTCCATGGACATGGAGGGCACGGTGCGCTTCCACAGGTCCCAGAGCCCCCGCTCCACCGCGTTGGTGGGCTCCGGCGGCGTCTGGGAGAGGTCCAGCGGCATGAACAGCGGGAGCCGGTCCAGGTACGCCTGACCGCCCGCGATGTCCCGGGAGTACTTGAAGACCTCCAGGAAGTGGTCGTCGAAGTAGAAGACCCAGACGTACCAGTCCGTGATGAGGTCCAGCTCCGCGCTCGGCGCCTCCGGGTGCGTGTACGCGCAGAGCAGCGCGTAATCCATCCCGTCGAAGCGGCGCTCGCTCCAGACCTCCTTCTGCGTCCCGTCCCGGGGCGGGCCCAGGATGCCCATCTCGTACGACCACGCCTTGGTGTGCGCGCGCGCCGCTTCGAGATGGGGATTCAGGCGGGCAGGCCAGGGGACGTAGAAGTCCGGCAGCTCGAAGGGTTGTTTGTGTCGCGCCTTGGACATCCTTGCACCTCGTTGGATCCGCGACCCTTCTAACGGTGTCGAGAACCCAACTCCACGCACAAGGCGCAAAGCGGGAAAAATTCTATTTCCTTGTGAATTAGGAATATCCCGCCCATCACGGGCCACGGCCCCGCAGCGTGGGGAGCGCGCATCCCGGGCACGGGATGGCCACCTCCCCAGCGCGAACGGCGCGCTAGCGGCGCGTCGAGCGGCGCGACGGGCTCTTGCGAGCGGTCGTCTTGCGCGCGGTACCGCCACGCTTCGCGGTGCTCGTCTTGCGCGCGGTGCGGCCCGCGGCGGCGCGACGGACCGGCGACTTGCGGGCCCCACGCTTGGCGGTGGCCTTCTTCGCGGCGCCACGCTTGGCGGTGGCCTTCTTCGCGGCACCGCGCTTGGCGGCACCCTTCTTCGCGGCGGGACGCTTGGCAGCGGCCTTCTTCGCGGTGGTGCGCTTCGTGGTCGCGCGCTTCGCGGCGCCCGTGCTGCGGCGGGGCGAGGCCTTGCGCGCGCTCTTGCGCGAGCCAGAGGAGCGGCGGCGCGACGGCGTGGCGGACGTCGCCTCACCGACAGGCTGCGCCGTGTTGGACTGCGACTGGGTCTCGTTCGGGTCCTGCACTCGGGTCTCTGCCGTCATCAACTACCTCCAGGGGGTTAACGCCCTGGATGGTACGCGCATCCACGCGAAGTGCACGCATGCACGCACGCGCAGATGCACTCCACCCAACGAATGTGCGCGCACCAGCGGTCCGCGCGAAGCCGAGAATCCGGCCCCGGAGCGCACGGTGGAGACCGCGCCGCTACGCCGCGCCCTTGAGGAACGCGGCCAGCTTCTCGTACGCGACCGCGAGCGGAGGGATGGGCGCGCTCTCGTGGAGCTGGTGCGCCTGCGCCGTCTCACCGGGCCCGAAGTTCACCGCGTCCACGCCCCACTCCCCGAAGCGCGCCACGTCCGTCCACGCCTGCTTCGACGCGGCGGGAAGTCCCGTGAGCGACATCAGCCGCTGGAAGAGCGGGTTGCCCGCGGCCACCGGTCCACTGGGCGACGCGTCGGTGAACTCCACCTCCGCGCGGCCCGCCACCAGCGCCAGCACGTCCTGCTTCGCCTTGTCCACGCTCTTGCCCGGGGCGAAGCGGTAGTTGAGGTTGAGCTCGAACGCCTCCGGCACCACGTTGCGCGCCCGGCCGCCCTTGGCGAGCGTGGCGCTCAGCACCTCGTAGAAGGGGAAGCCCGCGACGTTCACCTCCACGCGCTCGCGCCCCAGGAGCTCCGTGAGCAGCGGGCCCGCCTTGTGGATGGCGTTCTCCCCCTGCCACGGTCGCGCGGAGTGCGCGCTGCGCCCGGTGAAGCGCACCGTCACCTGCATGCTGCCGACGCAGCCCACCTGCACCACGCCGTCCGTGGGCTCCATCGCGATGCCGAAGCGCACGCGCGACAGGTCCGGCCGCTTCTCGTACAGCGGGATGAGGCCGCTCTCCGCGTAGGCGCCCTCCTCGCGCTCGTACAGGAGGAAGGCCACGTTGACGGGCAGCGCGTCGCGCTTCAGGTCCTCCGCCAGCGCCATCATCACCGCGAGGCCGCCCTTCATGTCGGACGCGCCCAGGCCGTGCACGCGCTCACCCTCGATGCGAGGGGCGCGGCCCACGTCGCCGGGGTGCATGGGCACGGTGTCCAGGTGGCCGATGAGCGCCACCGTGGGGCGGGGGTCGTCCAGCGCGCCCAAAAGCAGCGTGTGGCCTACGCGGAAGACCTCCTGGCGGCGGAAGTGGCGCAGCGCCCAGCCCTCGACGTGGTCCGCGATGGGACCCTCGTGGCCAATGGGGCTGTCGATGCGGCACAACTCGAGCGTTGTCTGGGCGAGGCGGGTGGCGAGGTCGTTGGGAGCCATGCGCGGGACAACATACTCCCCGCCTGATGCCGCTCCCAGGGACCCCGCCCGTCAGGCGCTCCCGTCCGCCAGCTCCTCGAAGGACGTCACGCCGTCCAGCACCGTGAGGCAGATGCACGCGGGCCCCTGCAGGGCCGTGAAGTCGTGCAGCGAGCCGTCCGTCTTCTCCAGCGCGTCGCCCGGCCACACCTCGTGGCCGGAGTCCTCGCGGAAGCCGCCCTCCAGCACCAGGTTCCACTCGCGGCCCTGGTGCGAGTGGCGCGGATAGCGCACGCCGGGCAGCAGGCGCACGACGGCCGCCATCATCCCCTCGCGCGCGGGGCCCGTCTCCAACGGCATCAGCTCCACGCCCTCCACCGGGCCGGGCATCCACTGGTTCGGGTCCGCCATGGACTCCAGCACGGCGAGCGCCCGCTCCCGCGTCACGTCCAGGAACGCGGCCACCTGCTCCGCCCAGCGGGCGAAGCGGCCAGGGCCCTCCATCTGGCGCATCAGCCGGGGAAGCGCGGCGGCCGGAGGCGGCTCCGGGGTGACCAGCTTCCCGAGCGCATCCACGGCCGGCGTCAGTCGGGCCAGCTCCGCCCGGCAGCGCGCACAGCCCTCCAGGTGCCGCGACGCCGCGTCCCGCCGGGCCGGCTCCAGGGTCCCGAGCAGCCACTCGGGAAGGATGTCATCAAGGTGTTCCATGGGATTTGGGGGTGCCTGGGACCGCGTCAGCCACCGTCGTTCTATACGGGGCCCGGGCGCCAGCGGATTTTCTGGCCGTCACACCGGAACCGCGAACTCCCGCAGGGCCGCGTTCAGGCTGGTCTTCTGGTCCGTGGAGGCCTTGCGCTGTCCGATGATGAGCGCGCACGGCACCATGTACTTCCCCGCCGGGAACTCCTTCTCCCGCATTCCGGGGATCACCACGCTCCGGGCCGGCACGCGCCCCTTGTGCACGACCTCCTGGGGGCCGGTGACGTCGATGATCTGCGTGGACGCGGTCAGCACCACGTTGGCGCCCAGCACGGCCTCCTCCTCCACCACCACCCCCTCCACCACGATGGAGCGGCTGCCCAGGAAGGCCCCGTCCTCGATGATGACGGGCGACGCGGAGGGTGGCTCCAGCACGCCCCCCAGCCCCACGCCCCCGGACAGGTGGACGTGGCGGCCCACCTGCGCGCACGAACCCACCGTGGCCCAGGTGTCCACCATGGTGCCCGCGCCGACCCGCGCCCCGATGTTCACATAGCCGGGCATCACCACCGCGCCCCGCTCCACGAAGGCGCCGTAGCGCACGGTGCCCGGCGGCACCACGCGCACCCCGGCCGCCTCCAGGCCCTTCTTCAGGGGCACCTTGTCGTAGAACTCGAAGGGGCCCACCTCCATCACCCGCATCTCCGACACCGCGAAGAACAGGAGGATGGCCTCCTTGACCCAGGCGTTCACCCGCCAGCCTTCCGGTCCCTTCTCCGCGACGCGCAGCTCGCCGGCGTCCAGCCGCGCCAGCGTCTCGCGCACCGCGGACACGGCGTCCGCGTCCTTCAGGAGCGCGCGGTCCGCGAAGGCCGCGGACACCCTCTGGGAGAGCTCTTCGATGGAGGTGGCCATGGGCCCGCGTTCAATCACACTTCAGCGCGCCGCGCCGCTCCGGAAGTCACGCCCGTCACGCGTGCGACGTCCCCGGAAGGAACGCCAGCGGATGGGTCAGTGACAGGATTTCCCCGTGATGCGACCTGTCCGCGGGGACGAGCGGCCCCGCGTCCGCGCGCAGCACCACCGCGCCCTGGAGCACCCGGCCCACGGCGTCCAGGCGCACCTCCTTCCAGCGCCGGGTGAACGGCGAGCGCCGGACATACAGGTGCTCCTGGCCGATGAAGGCCACGTACCCCAAGAAGGTCCCGTCCGCCGCGCGGACCCGCATCCCGCCAATGATGGAGCGTCGTTCGAAGGGCGTGTCGTCGAAGGCCATCGGTCCTCACC